>CAYSIX010000294.1:0-4400 GCA_964431205.1 uncultured Phycisphaeraceae bacterium | reverse complement strand
CGGTGGCGCGACGCTGGTCGTTGTCCCGACGCCAAGCAGAGTCGGGGGGCCGTCGGATCGTGTGGTGGCGGTGCCGCGGGCCGCGCAACGGCGCCGTGACGCCGGCGCTCACGCGCATCTTCCGTTGGTAGACGGACTTGTAAAAAATACGAAATTAACCATTGACGCGGCCGGGCGTCGATGGGTATCGTCGTATTGGACATCATTCACGCTCAGCACAAGGGGCAGGCCATGATGAACGGGAAGCGGTGGAGGTCCGCGGCGGTGATGACGGTGACGGTGGTGGCCGGGACGATGCTCGCGGCGGCGGACGCGCGGGCGGCGATGGTGCGTGTCACGCTGGAGGCGGACACCGGCGGCGGGTTCAGCCTCTTTGCCGAGGCGTCGACGGACGACCACGCGGGTCTGGCGTTCGTGGCGGCGGACCTGGCCGGGATCGAGTCGATCACGAACGTGCTGCCGCGGGTCGCCGGCACGCTGGACACGGGCACCGGATACGGGTTCTACACGCATCGTTCGGCCGAGGATGACCACCGCTTCTACGGGGCTCAGGACATTCTCAAGCCGGACACGCTGATCTACGGCCTGGGCCAGACGCCGGGCACGCTGCCGGACGGCGTGGGCGTGACGCAGCCGCACTACGACGGCCGGCTGCTGCTGGCCACCGGCACGTACGCGAACGCCGATGCGCTGGGTTTCGAGCAGATCGCCGCCAACGTGTTCGACACGGTCGGCGGCACGGCCGTCTCGCAGGCGGACGTGACGTATGACATCTTCCTGGGCGACCGGCGTCTGGGATCGGGCGAGTTTCTCAGCGAGGCGACACGCGCCAAGCGCGACGCCGAACGCCGCGACGCCGAGCGGCGGAAGCACTTCGCGATCCTCGAGCTGGCCGAGCAGATCTGGCCGAGCCCTGACCGGGTCATCGATCAGTCGCCGTACCGTGACGAGTGGGGCGTGAACCCGGACGGCCGGTGGCTGCGGCATTTCAGCACCGACCCGCTTGTGGAGCCGCTTCTGCGAACGGACTGGCAGGCGACGGTGCTGCACGAGCTGGACGCCCGCGTCGGCGAGGTGACGAAGCTGAGCGTCGGCGAGGTGCGGGACCGGCTCGCGAGCGATTCGCGGTTCGTGGATCTGTACGGGTTCTACCCGTTCGCGGGGACCGAGGCCGACGCCGACCTGTTCGACCACCTGCACGCGCTGTTCGTGGACTGGCGTGAAGATCAAGAGCCGACGGGCGGGACGACGGTGCTGGGCCCGGGCGACGCGCGGCCCGCCAATGACACGGGCACCGACCCGCTGCCCGGCTTCTGGCAGGCGACGGACGAGGGCCCGCTGGTCCTGATCCCGACCGACGCCGGGGCTGAGATGGGGCTGCGCATCGAGTACGACGCGGACACCGGCGAGGTCCGGCTCGTGATCGGCGACGGCACGGTGCTCGGGCGGATCGAGAGCCCGCCGACGTTTCTGCGTGCGATCTCGCCGACGACGATCTTCACGACGGGTGAGGCGACCGCGCTCGACTTGTCGAGCCTTGCGTCCGTCGTCGCCGTGGGCGGTTCGCGGTACTACTTCACGCTTGCGCCGGAGCCGGGCACGGTGGCGTGGATGGCGATCACCCTCGGGTTCGTCGGCCGGCGGCGGTAAGATCCGTGAGGCCAACGTGGTAGCGCAACGTCGGCGCGTGCGCGTTGTATCGGGCGCGCGGCGGGCGGGCCCGCCGGCTAAACATCATCGCGTGGCGTCGCACGGCGGCGGGTTCGGCCAGACGCTCACGTTGGCGTGATGGCCGTTATGCTGTGCCGGCGATGCTCGAGAAGATCGACCAGCTTGACCGGGAGGCGTCGGCGGACCTGGGGGCGGTGCGCTCGGCGGAAGACCTGGAGGCGTTTCGGATCAAGTACCTGGGTTCGAAGGGGGCGATCAAGGGGCTGATGGGGCTGATCAGGCGGGTGCCGGCGGATCAGAAGAAGGCGTTCGGTCAGGGGGCGAACGCGTTGCGGGGCCGGTTGGAGGCGGCTTACGAGGCGAAGCGGGCGGAGCTGGGCGTGGCGGGGGCGTCGGGCGCCGCGACGGGTGGCAAGCGTGCGGGCGTGGCGGTGGACGTGACCGAGCCGGGCCTGCCGCCGGTGATGGGCCGCACGCACGTGATCACGCAGACGATTGAGGAGCTGGTCGAGGTGTTCGGGCGGATGGGGTTCGACGTGGCGACGGGCCCCGAGGTTGAGGACGAGCGGCACAACTTTGTGGCGTTGAACATCCCGCCGGAGCACCCGGCTCGGGACCCGCTGGACAATTTCTATCTTGCGGGGCCGGGCAGCGCGGGCACGGCGTCGGCGGCGCCGGATCGGCCCGAGTACCTGCTGCGCTCGCAGACCTCGACGGTGCAGATCCGGGTGATGGAGCACCAGCCCCCGCCGGTGCGGGTGATCGCGACGGGGCGGGTGTATCGGCCCGACGAGCACGACGCGACGCACTACTCGATGTTCCACCAGGTCGAGGGTTTGTACGTGGATCGGGACGTGAGCATGGTGGACCTGAAGACGACGCTGGTGCAGTTCGCCCACGCGATGTTCGGCGCCGACGCGGAGGTTCGCCTGGTGCCGAGCTACTTCCCGTTCACCGAGCCGTCGGCGGAGCTGTACGTGCAGATCGACCTGGGCAAGGGCCCGCAGTGGATGGAGCTGGGCGGGTGCGGGATGGTGGACCCGGCGGTGTTCGAGGCGGTGGGATACGACCCCGAGCGGTGGACGGGCTTCGCCTTCGGGCTGGGGATCGAGCGGCTGGCGATGCGCAAGTACAACATCGCGGACATCCGCTGGCTGTTCGAGAACGACGTGCGGTTTCTGAGGCAGTTCTGAGTGCGTTGAGGCGGTGGTGAGTGCCAAGCCGAATCGTGAGCGGGGGCGAAGGATCGGATTCGGCGGTGGTGATGGCGTGTGGGGATCCGGGGTTTCGCTTCGCTCAGCCCGCGGCTGGGGATGGTCGGGATGGACCGACGCGGCGGGGAAGATTAGGCTACGAGGCATGAGCCAGACGAACGAGGCGTTCCAGCCCGGCCAGCGTGTGGTGGTGATTCAGCAGATCCCGCAGCGGGACGAGGTCTGGACGATCCGCACCGAGGGCGAGGTGGTGCGTGTGGAACAGAAGAAGACCGGCTCGTGGTACGCCCACGCCAAGGACCACAAGCTGTGGCTGGACCGTCTGGTGCTGAAGAAGGACGACGGCGAGGTGACAAGTTTCGTGCTGGACGGATACACGCGCGTCGAGCCGACCGGGGCGGCCGAGGCGGGGGCGTCCGCGTGACGACGTGAGGGACGGCCGATGCGTGCAACGCGCATCGTGGAGGTGAGAGCAGCGGGCGTCCGGACAGAATGCGTGTTCGCGGCCGCCTACGATCCCGGCGATGTCCGACCCCAAAGATCGAACCGAACCCAACGCACAGGCGTCACGGCGCGATGAGCCTCTGGATGAGCGTGGCCTGCCACGGGGCTATCAGCTCGCCTCCGACTGGGAGTTGACCCCGCGGCAGGCGCGGCAGATGCACAAGTCCGGCGAGGCGGTGCTGGTGGACTGTCGCACGCCGCGGGAGCGCGAGGTGGCGCGGATCGAGCGGACGGTGCACCTGCCGCTGCAGGAGCTGCCGCAGCGGGTGGACGAGCTGGCGGCCCATCGGGGCCGGCGGATCGTGGTGCACTGCCATCACGGGATCCGGTCGATGCGCGTGGTGCACTGGCTGCGTGAGCAGGGGTTCGAGGATGTGTGGTCGATGGCGGGCGGGATCGACGTGTGGTCGCGGGACATCGACCCGAACGTGCCGAGGTACTGAGCTTCGAAGTGAGACGCCCGTTTCTCGTTTCTGATTTCCCGTCGTTGAGCCGTGCCCGCCACAGACGAACGAGCAGCGGCTAACAGCCAACGGCCAACCGCTCATCTCTCAACCGCCCTGCCAGACGCGGAGGGTCTCGGCCATGACGTCGTAGGCGGCGTGGACGGCGACGACGATCCCGAACCCGCGCAGGACGTACACGGCGGCGAAGTAGACGCCGGCGACGGTGTAGAACAGGAACAGGCCCAGGCGGAAGGGGTTGGCTTCGGAGAAGTGGTAGATGGCGAAGGCGACCGCGGAGACGGCGACGGCGCCGGCGGCGCTGTAGGCCGGTGGCAGGGCCAGGACGTCGGCGAGGATCAGGTGGACCAGGGCGATGACGATGAGTCGGAAGACCAGCTCCTCGTAGATGCCGGCGCCGAGGCTGAACACGACGCCGATGAGCCAGCCGCGAGCGGTCGAGTCCTCGGCGTGATCGAGCGGGACGGCGGGCTCGGCGGCGAGCGCCGCGGCGACGGCGGGCTCGCGGAAGAGCACGAGCATGAACACGAACAGGGGCACGGCGAGC
>CAYSIX010000293.1:0-4443 GCA_964431205.1 uncultured Phycisphaeraceae bacterium | reverse complement strand
CGCCGCGCAGACCAGATCCCCCTCGTTCTCGCGCTGCTCGTCGTCGACCAGCACGATCATCCGGCCGTGCCGCAGCTCATCCAGGATCTCGGGGATCGGGTCCATCGCGGGCGTATCCTATCGCCGGCGATGCCCGCGCACCGTCCGGTCCCGAGTTTGCAGTTTCGCGTTGAGCGGCGGGGCGTTGGACCGCCGCGAAACGGCGTCGCAGACGCTCACCCGCAGCACTCACGATCGCTTGGGCGTCAACCGTACGATCGTCCGCGGCCGCGGCGGGTACGCTTCGGCCACGCGATGCACGTCCGACAGGCTCACCGCCATCACCCGCTCGATCTCCTCGTCCAGCGGCCGGTGCTCGTGCAGGTACATCCAGTCGCCACCGAGGCGCATCATCCGCCCCGGCGGCCGCTCGCCCTGCACCGTCGCCCCCGTGGCGATCTTGTTCTTCGCCCGTTCCAGCTCCTCGTCCTCCACGCCGTCCGCCGGGCTCGCCAGCGTCTCGAGCAGGATCCGCTCGACCCCGTCCGCCCGGTCCGGGTCGCACGAGGCGAACGCGAAGTGGTAGCCCACCCGGTCCTGCGGGATCACCGACGCGTCGGCCTCTTCGGCCAAACCCGGGTCCACCAGCGCCCAGTACAGCCGCGACCCGTCGCTGTCGCCGACCACGTCGGCCAGCACCTTCGCCGCGTAGCGGTCCGCGTCCTGGTACGCCGGGCCCGGCCACATCACCGCCACGTAGTGCCGGTTCACCCGCGCGTCCTCGATCGTCAGCTCGCTCGGCTCGGTCGCCGGCGCGTCGAACGACCGCCTCGCCCCCGTCGCCGGCCACGACCCGCTCATCCGCTCGACGTCCCGCACCAGCGCGTCGAAGTCGATCCGTCCCGCCGCCGCCACCACCGTGTTGTCCGGGCTGTACCGTTGTCCGAAGTACCCGCGCATCTGCTCCGCCGTCAGCCGCCCGATCGTGTCCTTCGTCCCAAGCACCCGGAACCCCAGCGGATGATTCGGGAAGTACCGCTCCAGGATCGTGTCCTGCAGCCGCCACGTCGGCCGGTCGTCGTACATCCCGATCTCTTCCAGGATCACATTCTTTTCCATCGCGAAGTCGTCGCCCCGCAGCGACGGCCGCAGGATGTCCCCCAGCAGGTCCACCGCCCGCGGCAACTGCTCCGGCAGCACGTGCGCAAAGAACACCGTCTGCTCGTGGCTCGTGAACGCGTTGTAGTCCGCCCCGATCTCGTCGAACTCGCGGTTCACGTCGTCCGCCGTCCGACGATCCGTCCCCTTGAACATCATGTGCTCGAGAAAGTGCGACACGCCCATCAGCTCCGGCGTCTCGTCCCGCGCCCCGGTCATCACGAAGTAACCCACCGCCGCCGTGTACGCCTCCGGCAGGCACTCGGCGATGATCGTCAGCCCGTTGTCCAGCTTGTGCGATTGAAAATTCATTCGGGGATTCTCGGCACTCGGCGCCCGCGATGCAAGACCATCCTCACGCCCACCCACCGCGTCCCCCGCCGGACGTTCCCGTTGAGCGGCGGCCCAGCGGGCCGCGCGTGTCCCGGGTGTCGCCGGTTAGCGCCGCTGCAACAGGTCGCGCGTGAAGCGCCCGCCGTTCCCGTTGAGCGGCGGCCCAACGGGCCGCGCGTGGAGCGCGATGGGCCCACCCACGCCGCCCAAAGCCCATGCGGAACGTTGCCCCGTCCGCAACCCGGCGCGGGGTGTTGCCCCGCCGCAAAACACCAAACCCGGAACTCCGGACTCGACACGCTAGTGCACCGCCTCTTCCCGCTGGTACTCCACCGAGTAGTTCGGGCTCTCCTTCGTGATCGTGATGTCGTGCGGGTGCGACTCGATCACCCCCGCGCCGCTGACACGCACGAACCGGCTCGACCGCCGCAGCTCCTCGATCGTCCGCGTGCCGCAGTACCCCATCCCCGCACGCAGCCCACCCACGAGCTGGTACACGAAGTCCGACAGCGGACCGCGGTACGGCACCCGGCCCTCCACGCCCTCGGGCACCAGCTTCTCCCGCCGGCTGCCGCTCTGGCTGTATCGATCCGCCGAGCCCGACATCATCGCCCCCTGCGACCCCATCCCCCGGTACGTCTTGTACCGTCGGCCCATGTGGATCACCATCTCCCCCGGCGACTCGTCCAGCCCCGCGAACAGCGAGCCCAGCATCACCGCCGACGCCCCCGCCGCGATCGCCTTGCTGATGTCCCCGCTCGTGCGGATCCCCCCGTCCGCGATCACCGGCACCCCCGCGTCCGACGCCGCCCGGCACGCGTTGAAGATCGCCGTCACCTGCGGCACCCCCACCCCCGTCACCACACGCGTCGTGCAGATCGACCCCGGCCCGATCCCCACCTTCACCGCGTCCGCCCCCGCCTCGATCAGGTCCGCCGCCCCCTCCTGCGTCGCCACGTTCCCCGCCACCACGTCGATCTCGTAACGCTTCTTGATCGCACGCACCGTCTCCATCACGTTGCGGCTGTGACCGTGCGCCGAGTCCACGCACACCACGTCCACCTCCGCCTCGATCAACGCCGCCACCCGGTCCAACTGGTTCACCCCCACCGCCGCGCCCACACGCAGCCGCCCCCGCCCGTCCCGGCACGACAGCGGGAACTGATCCAGCTTCGCGATGTCCCGCATCGTGATCAGCCCCGTCAGCGTCATCCCGTCGTCGACCAGCAGCAGCTTCTCGACCTTGTTCTCGTTCAGGATCGCCTCGGCCTGCTCGATCGTCGTGTGCGGCGGGGCCGTCACCAGACGGTCCCTGGTCATCACGTCCCGCACCGGCTTGGCGTCGTCGGTCAGGAACATCAGGTCCCGACGCGTGAGGATCCCCACCACCTTCCCGCTCGGCTTGCCGTCCGCCGTGATCGGCACGCCCGAGATGTTCTGCTCCCGCATGAGCTGCCGCGCCCGACCCGCCGGGGCGTCCGGCGGCAGCGTCACCGGGTCCGTGATCACCCCGTTCGCCGAACGCTTGACCTTGACCACCTCACGCACCTGCTGCTCGACCGTCAGGTTCTTGTGGATGATCCCCAGCCCCCCCTCCTGCGCCAGCGCGATCGCCAGCGCCGACTCAGTCACCGTGTCCATCGGCGCCGACAGCAGCGGGATGTTCAGCCGCACGTTCCGCGTCAGCCGCGTGGACAGGTCCGTCTGGTTGGGCACGACCTCGCTGCGGGCCGGCAGCAGGAGCACGTCGTCGAACGTAATGCCGTCGGAGATGATCTTGCCTTCCATGGCGTACTTTTATCCGCTTCGCCCCCCGCGTCAAGCGCGGGGCGGGAGGCGAGCCGCGAGTGGCAGAGAGCGGGCCTGCCACTCGCCGACGTGCCCGGACCATGAGCCGGACGCACCCGGTACGCGGCGGGTACGATCACCTGGGCCAGCTTCGACATCCCGCCGGGTGTGCCGATATGCTTACGGGTAAAGCACCCGAAGCAGGAGAACGGCGGTGACGGACCGACAGCTCGACGAGATCGTGTTCATCGTGCAGGAAGAGCCGCAGGACGGCGGGTACAGCGCCGTCTGTCACCCCTACGGCATCTTCACACAGGGCGACGACCTGGAGGACCTGCGGGCGATGGTCGCGGACGCTGTGAAGGGCCGTTTCGAGGACGAGCCGGTCAAGCCCCAGCGGATCCGTCTGCACTTCGTGCGCGACGAGGTGCTGACGTGAAGCTGCCCCGCGGCGTCCCGGGAGAGCACCTGGCCAAGGCTCTCGAGCGACTCGGATATCAGCGCATCGGCCAGCGCGGAAGCCATATTCACCTTGTCACCGACAGGTTTGGACAGCATCGGGTCGCCATTCCCGCGCATCAAGCTGTGAAACCGGGCACACTCAATGCCTTGCTCAAGCAGGTGGCCGAACATCACGGCATGACACGTGATGAGTTGATCGATGAACTCAAGCTGTAACAGAAGGCAGTTCCACAGCGACAGCCGGCCTGAAAACGAGCCGACAATCTCTGCGTCGATGAGGGATCGGCAACTCGACCATCGGTTGTCGGCCGCATGATCGATGGATTGATTCGTTCCGGTTGCGGCCACAACGTGGGCGAGTCTGTAAAACGTGATTGGACGTAGACGTAGTGCGACGTGGTGCATGCCAACTTGGAGATTCACGGTATGGCACTCTGGTTGACCCGTTCGGGACGACACGGCGAACACGAAGCGAAGTTTCTCAATGAGAGCCGCATCTACCTGACCTGGCACGGCCTCAACCAAGACCTGAGCAAGCTGCGCGACCGAGACGCGCTTACCCGCTTGCTCGAGCAGGTTTACCCCGACGCGTCGCCCGGCCGCATCCGGCAGAACTCTGGCCAAGTCTGGTCATTCGTCCGTCGCATGTCGCCCGGCGACTGGGTCTGCATGCCCAGCAAGCGCAAGACGATCCACGTCGGCGAAATCACCGGCGATTACACC
>CAYSIX010000292.1:0-4447 GCA_964431205.1 uncultured Phycisphaeraceae bacterium | reverse complement strand
ACGCCGTCCTTGCCGACCTTCTCCATGGCCTGGGCGATCTTTTCGCCGATGTCGGTGTCGCCGTTGGAGCTGATGGTGGCGATCTGCTCGATCTCCTTGCTGCCCTTAACCGGCTTGGAGACGTTCTTCAGTTCGGCCATGATCGCGTCCACAGCCTTTTCGATGCCGCGCTTGAGCGCCATGGCGCTCGCCCCGGCGGTGACATTTTTGAGGCCTTCCTCGAAGATCGCCTCGGCGAGGACGGTGGCGGTGGTGGTGCCGTCGCCGGCGATGTCCGAGGTCTTGCTCGCCACGGACTTCACCATCTGCGCGCCCATGTTCTCGTACTGGTCCTCGAGCTCGATCTCCTTGGCCACGGTCACGCCGTCCTTGGTGACGGTGGGCGAGCCGAAGGACTTCTCGAGGATGACCACGCGGCCGGAGGGACCGAGGGTGGTGCGGACGGCCCTGGCGAGCTTGTGCACGCCGCGGCGGATCGCCTCGCGGGCCTCGTTGTCGAACTTGATCGTTTTCGCTGCCATGGTTGCGATTCTCCTGATTCTCTGGGTTCTCTCGAATACTCGTGTTCGGTGTCTTGTTCAGGACGGGGTGCACTGAATAGACGGGGTGCACTGAAGTGCCCCCGCCGGGCGTGCCCCCCGCCGGGGGTGCCCCGTCGGGTTGGGGATTACTTGGAATCGACGACGGCGAGCACCTCGTCCTCGCTCATGACGACGTATTCCTCGTCGTCGATCTTGACCTCCTGGCCGCCCCACTTGCCCAGCAGGACGGTGTCGCCCTCCTTGACCTGGAACGGGACGGTCTTGCCGTTGTCCACGCGTCGGCCGTCGCCCACGCGGACGACCCGGGCGTGCTGCGGCTTCTCCTTGGCGGTCTCGGGCAGGTAGATGCCCGACTCGGTCTGCTCCTGGGCTTCGAGTCGCTGGACCAGGATCTTGTCGCCCAGAGGCTTGACTTTCACGCTCATCTTCTTGCTCTCCTGTCAGGGGTTGGGATAAATCGATGGTTGGTTGGACAAGGTCAAAGGGGGATGCGTCCGGGGGGCGGCGGCCGCTGGTGGTCCTGGCCTTCGTCGAAGTCGTCGACCGGCGGGGGCGGCGAGGGCCATTGGCCGCGGTACTCGCGTTCGAGCAGGCGGCGGATCACGCTCAGCAGCGCGTCGAGCTGGACGGGCTGGTTGAGCACGGAGAACGCGCCCAGGCGAAGCGCTTCGTTGAGCAGGCGCTGGACCTGTCGCTCGGCCGGGGTGCGTGGGTTGACGACGACGACGGGCGGGCGCTGGGGCAGGCGCTTGAAGACCTCGAGCAGCCAGATCCCGCCGGGCGTGACGCCGCGGTCGCGTGCGTCAGGCGAGCGGGGCGTGCCCAGGTCGATGACGGCGGCGTGGATGGCGTAGGTTTCGACGACCTGGATGGCGTCGCGGCCCGAGCCGACGACGTAGGCGTGCACGCCCTGGGGCTGGAGCAGGGCGGGCAACTGCCGGGACCAGTGCTCGATGGCGTGCTGTCGGTCCGACGCGAGCAGGACGTTGAATCGTGCGTCGGTGTGGGGCTGCTCGGGTTGGGGGCGCGCATTGACCATGCTGAGGGGTCAGGGTTGCAAGGCTGGTGCCGGGCCGGTCGGGGGCGTGGCAAGGGCGTCGCGGGGTGGGCGGGATTGTAAGTTGCTTCTGATTCGGATGTTGCGTGGCATGATGGCGGGAGGGCGTCGCGCGGGGGCGTGCGGTGGCCTGCCGGGCTGTGGCGGGTTCGGGTCGAGGCGTGTCGTTTTGGCAGGCGTCGGCCCGACGGGCCGGTCGGGCCTCACGCGGCCGCGCGGGCGACCGGTCCCGCTGCCGGGACGGCGTCAGGCCCGGCGCGGTGAGGGCCCGGGGTTCCGCGTACCGGCGGCCGCCGGTCGCCGTGGCGCGATGGGGACGGCCGCGATGATCCGCGTGCGGGCGCCCGGGCCCGGCGTGGCTCGGGTATGCCACCACCCGAACCGGGTTGCCCCGGGTGGGAACACGGGTAAACCCCCTATCAGTCGCGCGGAATCCGTGCGATCGTTGATGCAATCGGGGCATCGCGCGTCAAATTGTGAATCGGCCACACGCTCCGGTCGATATTTCTATATGCCTGGGGTCACATCCCGCCAGGGTCTTTTCGGGGCTTCAGGAAGTTGGGGGCGCAAACGTCTTAGCAGGACACGGCCGTAGCCGCGCGCTTCGACGTCCACGCATTCCGTTTCTGAAAGGCCTCCGATGACGACGAACGACCGCCCGAATAGCGCGCCCGCCCAGCGGGCGGCGAAGTACTCCGCCGGAGCGACGCGCAACCTGGCGCTCGCGGCCGAAGAGCTCCTGGCCGGTGTGTCGCAGGCGGCGCCGATCGAGGGGCTGATGGAGCAGGTGCTCGAGCACAGCGACGAGTTGCTCGAGAGCGAGCGTCAGCAGCTCAACGTGATCACGAAGCTGATGAGCGGACAACCGGCGGACCTGGAGAAGATCGAGCGTTACGCGAGGCCGGCGGCGTTCGCGTTGATGGAGTCGCCGGACAAGATGTTCCTGACGCTGGCGATCACGCCGGCGATGGCGGGCGGCAAGCCGGTGGAGGTCAACGAGGTCGTCCAGGCCTTGAAGGAGATGGGCGTGACCAAGGGGGTGGAGCTGCCGGCGATTGCGCGGGCGGTGAAGTCGGCGAGCGAGGGTGAGCCAGTCAAGGACGTGGTGGTGGTGCGTGGTCGGCCGCCGAAGCCGGGTCGGGCCGGGACGGTGGTGTATTACGCGCGTCGGACGTCGGGCGGCCCGCTGGAAGAGCTCGATGAGTCGGCGATCGCGGGTCAGGCGACGCACCCGCTGTTCTGCCAGGAAGGCGATCGGCTGACGGCGGTGCAGGCGCCGGAACCCGGAACGTCGGGATACACCGCGACGGGCGAGCCGCTGCCCGCGCCGGCGGTGGACCCGCCCACGGTGACGACGGGGCCGAACGTGCGCGTCGAGGACGGCGAAGTCTTGGCCACGACCGGCGGGGTGGTCGTGATCGACGGGCGGGGCGTGGAGGTGGTCAAGGCGCTGGTGCTGGTGCAGGACGTGAGCCGGGCGACGGGCGTGGTGGAGTTCGACGGGGAGGTGCACGTGCGCGGCGCGGTGCGATCGGGGGCGAGGATCCGTGCGACGCAACGGGTGATCGTGGAGGGGCTGGTCGAGGCGGCGCAGGTGCACTCGGTGGAGGGGGACGTGGTGCTGCACAGCGGGGTGGCGGGTCAGAACCGTGCGGAGGTGCGTGCGGGGCGGGACGTGGTGACGCGGTTCGCCGAGAACGCGCAGGTGTTCGCGATGCGTGACGTGCACCTGCTGGTCGGGTCGCTGCACAGCCACCTGACGGCGGGGCGAGCGGTGCTGGCGATGGACAACAAGGGCAGCGTGGCCGGGGGCATGGTGGTCGCGGGCGAACGGGTGGAGGTGCGCCAGCTCGGCGCCAAGGGCGGTTCGCCGACGTCGGTGACGGTCGGTATCGGGGGCGACGCGCTGCTGCAGCTGGAGCAGCTCGACGCGCGTGCAGTGCGTGTGGCGGCTCAGATCGCCGAGTGCGAGTCCGTGATCGAGCAGTTCGGGCGTGCCGTAGGGGACCCGCAGAAGCTCAGCGAGGCCGAGTTCCAGCCGTACCTGAAGCTGCGCCAGGCCAAGCTGGGGCTGGAGTTCCAGGCACGACAGCTTCAGGAGGCCCGGCGGACGCTCATCGAGAACTCCGAGAAGAGCCGTAGCGGGTGCGTGAAGGCGCACGTGAACGTGTTCTCGAAGGTGACGGTGACGATCGGCTCGCGCAAGCGGGAGCTGGACGAGGGCCGCGGCCCGATCACGGTCAGCTACGACGAGTCGAGCCAGTCCTTGAAGGTCACCCGCCGGGCGTGAGCGTCGGGCGAGGACCGCGGGGCGCGAAGTCGTGGCCGTGTGCGTCGGGGGTGCGGGTTGGGCGGCGCGTGCGGGCGGCGCATCACGCTTCAAACTTCCATTCCCGCAGGGTGTGCACGACGGCGTCGAGCAGCGTCTCGAGGTGGTCGTGGCGCATGGCGGGGATGGGCATGAGGATGAGCACGTCGCCGAGCGGGCGGATGATGACGCCGCGGTCGCGCAGGGCGTGACAGACGGCGGCGGCGGTGCGTCGGGCGGGGTCGAGGGGCACGGGGCCGCGGCGGCTGCGGCACAGCTCGATGCCGACCATGATCCCGCGCTGGCGGACGTCGAGCACGTGCGGGTGATCCCGGAGGGCGTCGAGGCGACGGGCGATGATCGCGGCCGAGCGCTGCACGTGGGTGAGCAGGTCGGGTGAGGGATCCGGCCCTTCGCGGTGCTGCGGGCTCGGCTCGGCATGGCTCGCGGGCACGAGTTGATCGAACAGGTCCAGCGAGGCGAGCGCCGCGGCGCAGGCCAGCGCGTTGCCGGTGTAGGTGTGCCCGTGATAGAGCGTCT
>CAYSIX010000291.1:0-4501 GCA_964431205.1 uncultured Phycisphaeraceae bacterium | reverse complement strand
GATACGGGCTCTACGTCGGTCGGTATGGGTCCGGTTCGGCCAAATGCGTCCGGTATCTTTACGAATGACAGGCAACGACGAACCAGGCGACGCACAGGCGGTGGAGCATCCACGGGATTGTACCCGCGCTGGGCGTTCAACCGGCGTGGCGTGGGTGGTGTATCAGTGGGGCATGATCCGGGCCAAGGCCGCCGCGCAGCCATGACCCGGCGTTCTGCGTTTGAGTGGGCCACGCGGCGCGGCCATGACCCGGTGTCCCGGGGTCCACTGGTTGCGGGCGGACACCGCGGGATGACGCGACAGCGTCTTCCCTAAATCGCGGGGCGTGCCGACTTGTGATCGCCGCTCGCGGATTCGCGACCGTCCCGCGGCGTGCGGACCGGCTCGCCTGGCCACCCACTCGCCCTGCCGACCCGCCCGCGGCGCGATACACTTGCGCCATGCTTGGGAACCTGTCCGAAAAGTTCGAGTCGGCGTTGCGCAAGCTCTCCGGCCGGGGCCGGATCAGCGAGGCCAACGTCCGCGAGGCGATGGATGAGGTGCGCACGGCCCTGCTCGAGGCCGACGTGCACTACGAGGTCGTCGAGCGGTTCTGCGACTCGGTGATGCAAGAGGCCATGGGCACCGAGGTGCTTCAGTCGCTCAAGCCCGCCCAGCAGATGATCAAGATCGTCCACGACGAGCTGGTCCGCACCATCGGCGGTGAGGAGGCGGACCCGCAGGCGGCGTCGGCCGGCTCGCCGATCATGTTCGTCGAGCCCGGCCCGACCGTCATCATGATGTGCGGGCTCCAGGGCAGCGGCAAGACCACGACCTGCGGGAAGCTGGCCGGGTACCTCAAGAAGCGGGGCAAGCGCGTCATGCTCGCCGCGGCCGACCTGCAACGCCCCGCCGCGGTGCACCAACTCGAGGTCATCGCCGGCCAGGTGCGCGACGAGCTGCCCGGCCCCTCGGGTGGTTCGGGCGCGGCCGGCGGCGACGGCACGGTGCACTTCTACGCCGAGCCGAACAAGATCGCCGAGTACGGCAAGGCCGTCGGCGCCGCGGTGACGGTCTGTCGCAACGCGCTCCAGGCCGCTCGCGACCGCGGCTGCGACGTGCTGATCCTCGACACCGCCGGACGCCTGCACATCAACGAGGACCTGATGAATGAGCTGCGGCAGGTCGAGGCCGCCGTCACCCCGCATCAGATCTACCTCGTCATCGACGCCATGACCGGGCAGGACGCGGTCAACTCCGCCCGCGCGTTCAACGAGCGGCTCGAGCTCGACGGCGTGATCCTGACCAAGTTCGACTCCGACACCCGTGGCGGTGCGGCGCTGTCCGTCCGGCAGGTCACCGGCAAGCCGATCAAGTTCATCGGCGTCGGCGAAAAGCTCGACGCGCTGGAGGAGTTCCACCCCCAGCGCATCGCCTCGCGCATCCTGGGCATGGGCGACATCGTCAGCCTCGTCGAGAAGGCCCAGGAGCAGGTCAGCGAGGAAGAGGCCGCGGCCCTGCAGGAGAAGATGGCCGCCGGCAAGATGACCATGGACGACTTTCTCAACCAGCTCCGCAGCCTGCGGAAGATGGGCTCGATGAAGTCGTTGATGGGCATGCTCCCGGGCATTGGCCAGCAGCTCAAGGACCTGGACCTCGACGAGCGGCAGATCAATCGCACCGAGGCGATCATCCAGTCGATGACCCCGATCGAGCGGCGGGACGTGGACCTGCTGAACAACTCCCGTCGCCGGCGGATCGCCCGCGGTTCGGGGACCGACCAGAAAGACGTCAGCCAGCTGGTCAAGGGCTTCGAGATGGTGAGCCAGATGAGCCGCCAGCTCTCGGGCATGGGCATGTTCGGGCGGATGAAGGCGATGGCCGGCCTGAGCCAGATGGACCCGGCGGCCCTGATGGGCGGCGGCATGCCCCGCGTCCGCGGCTCGACCAAGCAGCAACGTCCCAAATACAAGCAACGCAAGCGCAAACGACGGTAGGCGGCTCAAGCCCGTTGCAGAGGGGTACGATAAGACTCAAGCCCTCGCGGCGGAGCGCCTCATCGTGGACGATCGACTCATCAGGCCGGTATTTATTGTCGGCCCGGTCCGTGCCGGCACGACCCTGCTACGCCTGATGGTGGACCATCATCCGAGGATCAACATCTTCGGTGAGTTCGAGTACGCGGTGCACATGTGCCGGACCGACGACTGGCCCGAACCAGCGGCCTATCGCCGCTGGCTCGAGGTCGATCGCGCGTTTCAACACAGTGGTCTGACGATGCCCACCGCCGAGGACTACCCGTCGATGGCCCGGCAGTTGCTTGCCCAGCACGCGGCCCGCACGGATAAAGAAATTCTTGGCGCTTCGGTCCACACCCGCATCGATCTGCTGCCACGGTTATGGCCGCAGGCGCACTTCATTCATCTGCTCCGCGATCCGCGCGACGTCGCCCGATCCACGATCGGCATGGGATGGACCGGCCACGTGTTCTTCGGGGTCAATATCTGGATCCATGCCCAACGACGGTGGGATCGCGTGTGCGAGCAGACCGCACCCGAGCAACGCATGGAGCTTCGATACGAAGAGCTGGTCCGCAAGCCGGAGACGGAACTCTCCCGCATCTGCGACTTCCTCGGCGTGGCCTATGACTCGGCGATGCTCGACTACGCCCGCCACACGACGTACGAGCGACCGGACCCCGCTTTGACCGAGCAATGGCGGCGAAAACTCACGCCGCGCGAGATCGCTCTGGTGGAATACCGTTGCGGCGATCTGCTGACCCGGCGAGGGTACGAGCCGTCCGGCCATCCGGTGACACCGCCGGGTGCTCTCGAGCGTCTCGTTCTGCAGTGTAGAAACCGTTGGGGTATGACGCGATTTGCGCTTCGAAGGTACGGCCCCTGGCTGTGGCTACGACGCTTCCTCGCCAAGCGTTTCGGTGACGAGTCCTGGCGACGGCGTGTGAAGCTCGAAGTTAACGCCGTGGATGCTGCGCACCTGCGCTAAGGCACCGATGCACCTGCTGACTTCGCTCTGATGGAGCGAACGATGACGTTCGACGAGAACGCGCAACACGGCCGGCAGAAAGTCCGGACCCACAGGCGATGAGCGTCGGCCAGAGGCGATCTGGCGAGGGCACCTCGGCACGATCCCGTTATCATGCGGGCCATGGCGGATCCACCCACGATTGTCTTCGCCGGCGGGGGCACGGGCGGGCACATCTTCCCGAACATGGCGATCCTCGATCGGCTGCGGGAGAAGCACGTGCCGGTCAAGCCGCACTTTCTTGTTTCCACGCGCCCGCTCGACCGCCAGATCCTGCACAAGCACAAGCTCGAGTTCACCGAGGTGCCTGCGAAGCCGTTCGGCTGGCAGCCCAGGAAGCTGATCGCGTTCATGCAGGCGTTCAAGCGGAGCCGGGAGCTGGTCGGGTACGAGCTGGAGCGGCTGGACGCCGCGGCGGTCGTGGCCACCGGCGGGTTCGTCTCCGGCCCGGCCGTCGCTGCCGCTGCCGATCGCGACCTGCCCGTCGCCCTGGTCAACCTTGACGCCATCCCCGGCAAGGCCAACCGCCAGATGGCCTCCAAGGCCACCGCCGTCTTCAGCGTCTACTCCACTCAGATGCTCAAACGCGCCCAGACCATCGGACTGCCCCTGCGTCGCTCGGCGATCGCCAACCTGCCCAAGGCCAAGGCCCGGTATCAGCTCGGCCTGCGACCCGACCTCGACACCATCCTCGTTACCGCCGGCTCTCAGGGCGCCTCGACCATCAACGAGATGATGATGGAGCTGACCACACGCACCGAGGCCCGCAAGGCCCTCTCGCAGTGGCAGGTCCTGCACCTCTCCGGCGTCGACGACCAGCAGGACGTCACCGAGGCCTACCGCCGCGCCGGCATCCGCGCCCGCGTCGAGGCGTTCCTCACCGGCATGGGCCTGGCCTGGGCTGCCGCCACCGTCGCCGTCAGCCGGGCCGGCGCCGGCTCCGTCGCCGAGGCCTGGGCCAACGCCGTGCCCACTATCTTCTTCCCGTACCCCTACCACAAAGACGCTCATCAACGATACAACGCTGAGCCCCTGGTCAACGCCGGCGCTGCACTCATGCTCAAGGACGAGATCGACCCGGTCGAGAACGCCAACCAGGTCACCGGCCCGCTCACGTCCCTCATGCGAAACGACGTCCAACGCGCCCTGATGACCTCCGCCCTCCGCGAAACCCGCCCGCCCGACGGCGCCGAAACCCTCGCCGATTGGCTGATGGTGACCCTCGGCCTGCGCGGCAAGCCCGACGCCGCCGCATGATCGCGAAGCATTCGGTGACCAAGCACCGCTGGCCGCTGCGCCTGTCAGGCGCGTTGTGGATCTTGCCAAGGCTTGCCCGTGACAAGCTCGACCCGAGCGATCCGCCTCGGCTCGAGCAGGAATGCAACGCTCGAGTTGAGCATGGTTTGACACTCGCGAGCCTACGATGTCACAATCTGTCATCGGCGGTTCCAGACATCCCGCGGGCGTAACTCAATTG
>CAYSIX010000290.1:0-4521 GCA_964431205.1 uncultured Phycisphaeraceae bacterium | reverse complement strand
ACCAGACTCCGCAGAGTCACCCAATACCGGCGTAGACGCCTCTGTGGACGCTTGACGCACGTGCCATCGCCAACCCCGCTTGGTCTTTTCCTTGGCCGTGTCGAGGTACCAGCCGCCTTGGACACGGCGACGGAACTGTTTCAGCCTGTTACCGACCTGCCGGCTCGTCGGCGCCTTGCCCGGCTGGGAGTTGGTCAGTTGCTCCAGCGCCGCCCGCAACGTGGCGGACTCGTCGTCACGCGGCTGATATTGTCCGTCTTTCGTGTAGAGACGGTCGAGGACGTCGGCAACGACGACGCCGGTGTCGAAAGGGTCGTACGCGCGGAACGCCTCGATGAGCTGGCGGAGGATGTCGGTGGCGGTGTCCGACGACTCGACCAACCGCAGACGCGTCAGACACGGATCCGGAAGGCCGACCCAGATCACGGCCTGGCGAATCAGCCCGGACCATCCCTCGAAGCTGCCCATCGGCGTCAGGCCCTGCTTCGGACAGCCCGCCCGGATATAGGCCGAGAGGATGGTGAGGGCAGCAGCAAGCAGTTCACCACGATGTTCGCGAACCCAGGCGATCAGGTCGGGGTGCCGGAAGTCCGATCGTTCCTCGGGTCGCTCCTCCAGCACGTCCAGCCGCAAGTGGATGAGCCTCCTCGCCGTATCGGCCGCGATCTGGACGTTGTTGCCGGTGCCGAACCAGATCGGCAGCAGCGGCAGCTCCACCTGCTCGGTCTTGCCGAGGATCCTGTCCTTCCATCGCGTGGAGGTGAGCGCCCGGTCCAATGCGTCGTTGCCGAACGTGCCCTCCAGATTGTCAAGGAGCACGAGTCGGTCGCCGGCGACAGCGATCGACGTGATCTTTTTCCTCATTTCCTCGGTGTCGTGCGAGTAGCTCAACACGGGTATCTCCCGGCCGAGGACGATTTGGCCGATCGTTTGGGCGAGAAGTCCTTTGCCGGCGCCTCTAACGTTGGCGTCGATCAGGAACAACGGCGCGGGGCCTTCGAACGCGAACCGCGCCAGCGGGGTGAGCAGCGCCGCGAGCCAGGCGGCCCTGTGTTCCTGGGCTTCGAAGCGGAAGTCTTGGACGACCTCGAGGAGCGTGTTCTTGGCAGCGTCTGCGTCATCTTCGTCCACACCATCCGGGATCCTCGGGAAATCAACTCCCGCCGGCGGCTCGTAGAGGACGCGGGTCTCGGCGTCGTAGCCCGGTGCTTGAAAGATTGTGCCGTCGGCGCGGAGGACCGGCGCGTCGGATACGGCATCGAGGTGGCGGATTCCCGGCCACTCGCCGCGGGCCTCGACGCCGGCGACGAGCCACTGGGACGGATGCGCGGGCGAGGGATTGCCGTTCTTGCCGACCTTGAAGAAGTCGGCGTACTGCGTGAGCCTGTCGCGCAGGTTCGCCGGCGGCACCTGCGCGATCGTGGGCGCCCCTTGTGGCCGAATAACCTGGCCGCCGTCCTCGTGCTGCACCCGAACGAGGTAGCCGCCGCGGTGGTAGAGGTCTGGATCAGCCTGAAGGGCGGACACCGCCTCGTCGATCACGCGGTGCTCGTCCGTGCTGATCACGATCGTCGGCTTGCCGTCGTCGGCGGAGGTGATCTTCCGTGGCTGGCCGTTGTTCGAGGGTGGCTTGCCGATCGAGCCGATGATTGGCCCGTTGCCGATGATCTTCGTGTTGCTCTCGATTGCCAGGTTCAGTGTGCGTTCGCGGTAATCGTCGCGGTTCCACTTATCCCTGTAGAGCGCTGATCGCCGAAATAGACGATCCATCCGCTCCTCGTCGCCTCCGGTCCAAAACGCGAGGTGGCTGGACAGCGCCAGATCCGCCCGGCTGTGATCGCCGTCGAACTTGCTGAGATCGCCGTTCCAAAGCTGCCAGATCTCGTCGCCGTGCTTCGAGGCGAACATCTGCTCGATCAACGTGTCGTCGTCGTCGGCGACCGCGCGAAGAGGCCGACGAGTTGCACCGGCGTTGCAGTCCGAGGCTGTTTTGGTCCCGGGCGGCCACAGTCGGAGGCAGAGATCATTAAGTTGCTCTTGTCGTGGTGCGATGTCGTCAGGCGTTCCCGGCACCTGATGACCGGTCAGCGCGAAATATCGGGTTTGATCGTAGACTTCGAGTTCTTTGAAGCCGGCCACGTCGAGCGACTTGCACCTCGCCCATTCGGGCTTAATCCCCCTGATAATCATCTTCACGCCGTGGCCGCTGGGCGACGTTTCGCTGTAGGTATCGAACGCGCTGACAATCTCCTGCGCCTCCGGCACCAGCTGGCCGTCCACCAGGCAGTCGTCGAGGTCCACGCCGGTGAACTCATCATCAGGGCTGAATACGAAGCCGATGCCGTCGAACCCGCTCAAGCTGTTGTAGGCGTTGACGGCGCTGGTGAACGGCGACCAGGTCTTCGGATTACTGGAGGACGCCCTCCGTCGCCCGTTGATCTGGTAGGGGACCTTCTTCCAACAGCGATCCTTGCGGTCGAAGTCGTGGCGCCATAGGATCCATTGATTGAGGCTCCTCAGCGCCTCCGGAATCGGTGCCGGATCCAAGTCGATCGCGACGGTCGGACGCGGCGGGATCGCGGGCATGGTGGCGGTCGTCTGGCCATTCATGACGCGTCCTCGGTTACTGCGGCACGGGCACCGCCTGGCTGCGCAGGCTGCACACCCCTTGGCCGAACTCGCGACGAGCGAAGCCGGCAAAGACTCTGCTCAGGTGCTCACCGACCTCGTTTGAAGCGTCGATCCAGCAGACGTGGTCGTCGTTCAAGTCGAAGTTGGCTTCAGCGAGTGTGCGCTGCCGCCCGTAGACGCTTTCCGTAGCCAGCGTCGCGAGCCGTAACGTATCGCGGATCTCATCGGCGGGGATCTCTTTCGCGAAGCAGTAGTGGTCGACGCATTGACTCATTGTGTGTACTCCTTGACTCATCAGTGGCGGCCTTCTACCAGTCACATACGCAGCGGCGCTCTCAAGATGTACGGCGATCTGAAAGATATTCATGCAAGTCGAGCTCTTGAGCCCGATCGTGAATCCGGGCCCACGCGGCCTCGAACTGGCGGCGGGACAGGCGCAGGTCGTCCTGCACGGCGGTGTGGGTGTACCGGGCCAGCTTGCGAATCAAGACCGCGCGATCGATGCCGGTGGTCGACATGATCAATCTGATCAGGTCGTCGTCCAGATCACTGAGGCGCAGTCGATCGGGCTCTAATGTCGGGATCGTCTCGTGAAGCGACGTTGCGTCGCCGTTGCGACCCGAGACGACCGCGTTGACCGATATGGATTCACGGCGCCGGTTGCGCTTCTCGGCACGGCGGTAGCGGATCAGCGACCTGATTTTGTTGCGGATCAGTCTGTCGCAGTAGGTTGGCCACGACCCGCGTTGAGGATCGAACCGGTGCTGGCGTTTCAGAACGTGTAACCAGAGATCATTCTTGATGTCGTCGGGTTCATCGCCCGTGAACTCCGGTAGTGTGCGAAGCCTGCGCGTGTGGAGGTCGATCTGCTCGCAGAGCCGCGCATCCGGGCGAAAGTTATTCGCTGTAAGCATGTTGATGCCCTCGTTCAGGACCGCCAAATGTGGCGGGTGATCGAGGGCATCTTTTCATGCGTCGGAGCACAGCCGTGTGCTCAGTTTGTGCTTGACGCGGCGCATTAAGTGTCGGTGGGGACATGATTTGCGATCGTTACGACGATCTCGTTCGACCTGGACAGGTTGAAGCTGAGCGGTACGCAAGCGTCAGCGCATTTCTCGCTCAGGCGCCCCATGAACGTGGAGGCCCGGCTGCGCTGGGCAGGCGTGCCGTGGCCGTGCTTGAGGCGCTCCTTCCAGGCACCTTGACCGTTCTGTTGAAAAAGCTCCGTGAGCGGGACCGTCGTGCGTCCGTCCGCGATCTGCAAGAAGCGGTGCTCCTTTCGGCTCAGGGAGACCTCATAGGTCTGCCCATAGACGACGATCTCGTTGTCCGAGGTGCAGAACCAGGGTTGAGCCTCACGATCCCGTTTGGCGGGTTCGATGCCCACGTCGTCGAAGAAGCGGTCGATATCCGGAATCATCCCCTGTTCCGTGTACGCAAGGAAGCTGCCCAGCCGCGCGAACGTGATGTCGTGGCAGTGAAGCAGCGGCGAGTGCCACGGGCGCGACGGCACAATCACGATGGCGTGCTCTTCGAACGGCCATCCCGCTTCACCGATGTGCTCAAAGCCTCCGTACGTGGCGAAGTAGATCGGCCGGACCAGCCCGCTGTAGCGCGACACGCCCAGTCGCCAGACGCAGCCCGGGACACGCTCGTCCGGCTGGCCGCGGACGCCCAGCGGCTGCGCCGCCAGTTCCATCAGCTTGGCGGGCTGGATCTCGTACTGATCGACTCGGCTGGTTTCGAAGATTACGACGCGACCAAGATCGGGGCAGAAGGTTCGACACTTCAAGGCGCCGTCCTCGTCGGCGTCGATCTCCACGTCGTGACTCTCCTGACAGAACATGCAAATCGCCGAACGCGCCGGCTCGGACTTGACGAGGATCTGCT
>CAYSIX010000289.1:0-4523 GCA_964431205.1 uncultured Phycisphaeraceae bacterium | reverse complement strand
GGGGTGGTCGCGGAGGGGCGGGGGAATGAAGGGCGGCTGGCCCGGGGCCGATGCGTATTCGACGCTTGGGGGTCCGCGACGGGTCGAGCGACCCGGCGGGCCGGTTGGGGTGGGCCCGCGCGACGGCCGCGTGGTGCCGGGAGCGAGCAAGATGACACAGACACTGGTGGACCCGGCGGACTCGCGGTGCGGGGATTCGACGCTGGTGCCGGGCGTGGGCGGGTCGCCGCCGGCCGCGGTGGGGATGGTGGCGGTGGACCTGGACGGGACGCTGCTGCGGACGACCAAGGGGCTGAGCCGGCGCAACGCCGAGGCGATCCGGCGTGTGGCGGCGCTGGGGGTGCCGGTGGTGCTGGCCACGGCGCGGCCGCCGAGGTCGGTCCGGCCGATCCACCGGGCGTTGGGCCTGACCGTGCCGACGGTGAACTACAACGGCGCGGTGGTGGACGACCCGACGACGGGGCGGTTCCTGCTGCACCGGCCGCTGGACGCGGCGGTGGCGACGCGGATCGTGCGTCTGGCGCGACGGGTTCACCCCGAGCTGCTGGTGCTGGTCGAGAACCTGGACCGGTGGTACACGGCCCAGCCGAACCACGCGATGCTCGAGGCGGTGGCGGGCAAGACGGGGCCGGACTTCGTGGCGCCGTTCGAGGCGTTGCTGGCCCGGGCGATGACCAAGCTGATGCTGCTGGGCCCGCGGGCGGCGCTGGATCGGCTGCAGGCGGAGCTGCCGCGGCGGTTTGCCGGAGGCGTGTCGCTGATGCGAAGCGGGGCGCAGTGGCTGCAGGTGTTCGACGCGTCGGCGGACAAGGCGGGCGGGCTGGCGTGGCTGAGCGAGCGTTGGGGCGTGCCGGCGTCGGGCGTGGTGGCGATCGGGGACGCGGCCAACGACGTGGGGATGCTGCGGTGGGCCGGCTGGGGCGTGGCGGTGGCCAACGCCAGCGAGCCGACCCGGCGTGCGGCGGACATGGTGGCGCCGTCGAACGACGCCGACGGCGTGGCGTGGGCGCTGGAGCGTTACGTTCTGGACGCCGACGGGCGCGCCGCCGCGGCGTGATTTGCGACGGTGGGGTTGTCGGTCGTCGGGCGCACGAAAAAACCGAGGGCGCGAACGCCCTCGGCTTCGGGGGTGGGTGGTCTGAGTTGTCAGACGGTCAGTTGACCGTGATCTTGCGGGCCTTGGCTTCCTCGCGCTTCGAGAGGCGGAGCGTGAGCACGCCGTTGTCGAGCTTGGCGTCCACCTTGGACTCGTCCACGGTCGTCGGCAGCGAGAAGCGGCGCTGCACGCGGTTGAACCGCCGCTCGGCCAGGTGCGCCTGACCCTCACGCTTCTCGCTCGAACGCTGCGCAGTGATGCTCAGGACGCCGTTCTCGAGCGTGACGTCCACGTCCTTCTTCTCGAAGCCGGGCAGCTCGGCCTCGATGATCAGGTGGTCCTCCGTCTCGCGGATGTCGACCGGATAAGCCGCGGTGGTAAACCCATTGGGCTCCGAGCCCCACATGCGGTTCACCGCGCGGTCGAAGTCCCGCAAGAGGTCGATCGGATTCTCATACTCGCGTCGCAGTGTCGGTACCATGGCTTGTCTCCTTTCTGATTCAGTGCGGTTGACCCTGATCCGTCGCCTTCACGCATCTGGGTGTCTCGGCGTTCCGTCTGAACAGATGCACGGGGCGTGCCAGGCGTGTGCGACGTTAAATGTTGTGAGGAAAGCACTTACAGCGGGGTGCGTTCAGGGCGGCGGCGTCAAAATGGCAGTCAGACCCTCGGGCGGCGCGAGGATGGCACCCGCCGGGTCGGGCTCGAGGCGACGTGCCGGGGACCGGGTTTCGGGACGGGCGGGATTGCCTGAACCGACCGACCGGCCCACAATGCGGGGCTATGGACCTCCGCGTCGCCATCGTCGGCCCGACGGGTTACACCGGGCTGTTCCTGATCGAGCTGCTGCAGCGCCATCCGCGCGCCGAGCTGGCCTACCTGGCCAGCCACCGCGAGCAACTGCCGGACATCCGCGCCGAGTTCCCGCGTCTGGCCGGGCGGGTCGACGACGCCGTGGCGCAGTGTCGGCCGATCGACCCCGACGCGATCGCGAAGGAGGCGGACGTGGCGTTCCTGGCCCTGCCGCACCGCGCGTCGATGCGGCACACGCCGGCGCTGCTAGACGCGGGCCTTCGGGTGATCGATCTGTCGAGCGACTATCGCCTCGCCGACGCGGCGGTGTACGAGCGCGTGTACCAGACCGAGCACACGGACCGGGCGAACCTGGCCGAGGCGGTGTACGGCCTGCCGGAGCTGTTCCGTCATCGGCTGCAGGGCGCGATGCTGGTGGCGAACCCGGGGTGCTATCCGACGGCCGCGGCGCTGGGCATCGCGCCGCTGCTGTCGCACAGCCTGGTGGACCCGGAGCGGGTGGTGGTCAACGCGGCGTCGGGCGTGACCGGAGCCGGCCGGGCCGTCAAGCCCGACCTTCACTTTCCCGAGGCGAACCAGGGATTTCGCCCATACGGCAAGATCGGCGAGCACCGGCACCAGTGCGAGATCGAGCAGACGCTGGGCACGGTGGCGGGGCGGCCGATCGAGATTCTGTTTGTGCCGCACCTGCTGCCGATCGACCGCGGGATCCTGGAGACGATCTACCTGGAGCCGTTGGACGAGGACGTGAGCGAGGACGACCTGTTCGAGGCGTTCGAGGACGCGTACGCCGGCGAGCCGTTCGTCCGAGTCGTGCGGCACCTGCCCGACGTCAAGCACGTGGTGGACACGAACTTCTGCGACGTGACGGTGCGGTTGACCGGCTCGGAGGATCGCCGGCGGGTCGTGGTGTTCTCGGCGATCGACAACATGATCAAGGGCGCCAGCGGGCAGGCGATCCAGAACATGAACGCGCTGTTCGAGCTGGACGAGACGCTGGGGCTGCGTTGACGGGCGGCCGCATGCCGGCGAGGCCGAGGCCGGTCGACCCAACTCGCTCACGCGGACTTCACACCGATCTGGGGGCAGTCCTTGAGCACGGGGCAGTCGTCGCAGCGGGGCTTTCGAGCCTGGCAGACCTGTCGGCCGTGGAAGATCAGCAGGTGGCTGAGCATGGTCCAGTTGCGGCGGGGGAACAGGTCCATCAGGTCGCGTTCGATCTTCCTGGCGTCGGTGTGCTCGGTGAAGCCGAGGCGTTTGCTGAGCCGGGCGACGTGGGTATCGACGACGACGCCGATGTTTTTGCCGAACGCGTTGCCGAGGACGACGTTGGCGGTCTTGCGTGCCACGCCGGG
Organism: uncultured Phycisphaeraceae bacterium; assembly: GCA_964431205.1. Taxonomy (GTDB): domain Bacteria; phylum Planctomycetota; class Phycisphaerae; order Phycisphaerales; family Phycisphaeraceae; genus CAYSIX01. The sequence continues at coordinate 1,259 of CAYSIX010000289.1, read as the reverse complement.
CAGGGCGATCAGCTCGTCCATGGTGTCGGGGACCCGGCCGCCGTGCTGTTCGGTGATGGCGTGGGCGGCGCCGCGAAGCGCCTTGGCCTTGTTGCGGTAGAAGCCGGTGGAGCGGATGAGCGACTCGAGCTCGGCCGGTTTGGCATCGGCCAGGGCTTTGGGGTTGGGGTAGCGCTGGAACAGGTCGGGCGTGACCATGTTCACGCGCACGTCGGTGCACTGGGCGGAGAGGATGGTGGCGACCAGCAGCTCGTACGGGTTGCGGTGGTCGAGCGCGCAGCGGGCGTCCGGGCAGGCGCGGGCCAGGGCCCGGTAGACGCGCTGGGCGCGGCGACGCTCGTCGGGCGAGCGGGCTGTTTCCGGGGTCGAGCGCGATTGGCGTCGCGTCCGCCTGGCCGCCGGCCTATTCGTGTTCGCGGCGCGGCGGTTCACGCGGCCTCCTTTGAAAGCGGCGCCGGCCGCTGTCCGGCGGTGACGATGGCTGTGCGGCCGCTGGCCGAAACGGGTGCCGTCATGGCGGGATTCTAAGCCATGACGCGGCCGCCGCGGACCGCCTCACCGATTTCGGTGCGACGCCGCGTGAGGTGCGCGACCGAGCGGCCCGACCTCGGGAATACCCGCGCTGCCGCGAGCGAGATGCACGGGTCGTACATGAAAAAGGCCCGACGGTGCGGGGGAACACCGAACGGGCCGTGAGGGGGGCAAAGTGAATTTGTCAGGCGCCTTGGACACCTGCATATATTTATACGCCGCCGCGGGGCAAAAGTTCCAGCGGCGGTTTGGAAAAAACTCACAAATCTTCGGCGGTCGACTCCGAGAGCGTGCCCTGCAGCTCGCGGAGCAGGTCGAACGCCGCGAGCGGAGAGAGCTGGCTCAGGTCGACCTCGCGGAGGCGGTCGAGGGCGGGGTGATTCACATATTCGGTGAAGAGCAACATTTGCGCAGGCGGGGCCGGCCGGGCCACGGCGTCGTGCGAGCGCGACGGCGCCCCATTGTGGCTCACGGCGAGCTCGGTGAGCAGGGCCCGGGCCCGCTCGACGACGCCGGCGGGCATCCCGGCGAGCTTGGCCACGTGGATGCCGTAGCTGCGGTCGGTCGCGCCGGGGACGATGCGGTGCAGGAAGACGATCTGGTCCTGCCACTCGCGGACGGTGACGTTGAGGTTCACGACGCGGCCGGCCAGCTCGGGCGACTCGGCCAGGGCCGTCAGCTCGTGGTAGTGGGTGGCGAAGAGCGTGCGAGGGCCGCGGGCCGCCAGG
>CAYSIX010000288.1:0-4541 GCA_964431205.1 uncultured Phycisphaeraceae bacterium | reverse complement strand
CGTCAGCCCGCCCGATTGCGGGTCGAAACCGTACTCGCCCGCCCGGCCCAGCTCCGCCCCGCCGTGCACGTCCCGCTCCAGCTCCGGCCGATACCCGCACTCGACCAGCAGCGTCCACTGAAACCGCAGCAACGCCTCCCCCGCCCGCGCCGGTTCCGCGAGCTCACGCAGCAACGCCCGCACCGCCTCGAACAGACGCGGGTGCGGGTCTTCGTCGGCCAGCAGCGCGTGCGTCACGTCCGCCGCGTACAGCCCCAGACGCTGCGCCGCCAGCGATCGACGAAGGTGCGGCAGATCGTCTTCCAGGTCCCACTCGGTCAGCGTCGCCAGCTCGGTCGATCGCCGCGTCACGCCCACCACCTGCCCGATCGTCAGAAGCTCGATCCCGCCGGAGAACCGCTGCACGCTCGACGGCGACAGCCGCTTGCTGCCCTTGGCCAGCCCCCGCACCTTGCCGTGACCGGCCGTCAGCAACACCACCACCTGGCTGGTCTCGGACCAGTCCATGTGCCGGATGCAGATCGCCTCATCCTTGAACCGCGGCATGGCCAGAGTGTATTCGCCCGGCGCCGGGGAAGATCCGGGGCGATCCGGGGAAGACGCTGTCGCGTCATCCCACGGCGTCCCTCCCACGCGCGACGTGCGCCTGGACGCCGGGTCATGGCCGCGCAGCGGCCTTGGCCCGGATCACGCCACCGCGTCAACTGTTCGCCGGGTCATTCACCACCGCCTCACGAAACGTCCACGCCCACGCCCCTTCACTCGCGTGCCTGCGGATGTACCCATACACTTCCCGCTGATGCCCGTCGTCGCGGATCGGCTTGATCGTACACCCCTCGCTCCACACCCGCCCCGGCATCGAGCCGCGCAACGCCAGCGACGCCACACGCTTGACCGTGCCAACCTCCGCCTTCGGCGTGTCACGCGGCAACTCCGCCAACGCGTGCACGTGGGTCGCCCCCACGCTCACCACCAGCGGACGGGCGCCACGTCGTTCGAGATCCCGCACCACGGCCCGACCCGCGCACGCGCGAAGCCATGGCTCGATCGTCACCGTCATCGGGCAGCGTGCGCTCATGTAACGGTGCAGACCCGCGTGCTCGCCGGACGGCGGCGGATGGCGATAGTCGCCCGATGAGTGCAGCCGGTGGCCACGACTGTGGAACCCACGCTCATCGCCGTGCAGCCAGCTCCCGTGGGTGTTGAAGACGATGTGAAACCAGCGTTTGCCGGGCCCGGACATGTTCGCCAGTGTAACAAGGTAGCGGCAATCAACCCGGGGAAGACGCTGTCGCGTCATCCCGCGGCGTCCGTCCCACGCGCGACGTGCGCCTGGACGCCGGGTCATGGCCGCGCGTGTCTTTGGACGCCGGGTCATGGCCGCGCAGCGGCCTTGGCCCGGATCATCCACCCGGCCCCGTTCACCTCTGCCCCTCATCGCCGCGCGACGCGTCCCCCGTCCACCGCAGCAGCGGCAGCCAGTGCCCCATCTGCCGCAGGTGCTGCACGTGATGCGGGCCCGTGTCCCCCTCCGTGCCGAACACGTGAAACCCGCCCCTGCCGGCGCGACGGTCGATCACCAGCTCGCCCGGGCCCGACTCCCGCACCGAGCGGCTCTCGACCCCCACGTGCGCGATCAGGTCGTCCGCCGTCTCGTGCGTCCCGGCATAACCCGGCGGCTGGATGTACGTGTGCGTGATCACCAGCACCTTCTCCCCCGCCGCCGCGCGGTCCGCGTACGCCCGGAAGCCGACCATGTTACGCCCCGCCACGACGCGCTCCGCCGGGTCGCCCTCGTAGCCCGCGTACAGCGAATCGACCATCAGAATTCCATCGATCCGCTCAACGTATTCCGGCTTCTTCAACAACTCACGCACCGCCCCGAAGCCCGCGCTGAACGACGACACGTTGAGCTTGCCCCACCGCGCATCGTCCGAGATCGACGCCTCGGCCTGCAACGCCGTCAACGCCTCGTTCAGGATGGTGGCGAACAGCGCCTCGTCCCGGAACGGCTCGGCATACTTCGAGCTCAGCCCGCCCGGGCTGAAGTGGATCAGCACCGCGTTCACCTTTGCGGCCCGCAACTCCTCGGTCACCCACCGCTGACCGAGATGAAAGTGAAAAAGCACGTCCACCACGCCATCGGCTCGCGGCTCGTAATGCTCGGGGATCACCAGCGCCGTGTGCTCGCGCAGCTCGATCACTTGGCCCGGAAACGGTGGCGACTCGGGCGTTTGCGCCAACGCGACCGCGAATACGAGGAACATGGGGCCGTACATGACCGTTCATCCTACGACATGCGTAGCTCAAACGTCCAGACGATCCGGGGAAGACGCTGTCGCGTCATCCCGCGGCGTCCACCCCACGCGCGACGTGCGCCCGGACGCCGGGTTATGGCCGCGCAGCGGCCTTGGCCCGGATCCTCCCTGCCGCGTCCACCGCCCTCACCCCAGCGCCTCGAGCTGCCGCTTCACCGCCTCGCGCTCCGTCTCGGCCGTGGCGAGCTGGTCGCGGCTCTGCTGAACCAGGTGCGCCGGCGCCTTGTTCACGTAACCCGGGTTGTGCAGTCGGCCTTGCAGCGCCGCGATGCTCTTGTCGAGGTCCACCAGCCGCTTCTCCAGCCGGCGTCGCTCGGCCTCGCTGTCCAGCCGCTCGTGCAGGTACACCTCCGCCAGCGGGCGCACGACCACGGCCGCGCCGTCGGGCCGGCTCACGTCCGGCCCCATCTCCGTCGCCTTCACATTCGCCAGCGTCTCCACCAGCCCCACGTGCGGGCGCAGCGACTCGACCACGCCCGCGTCCATCTTCGCCGACACCTCCACCGTCTGACGCGGCGGCGTCTGCGTCGAGGTCCGCACCTCGCGGATCATCGTCACCAGCGTCTGCGCCCGCTCGAACAGCGCCTCGGCCTCGTCGTCGAGCAGCGCGGCGTCCACCGACGGCCACGCCGCCGTCGCCAGCAGGTCCGACTCCGCCAACGTCAGCCCCGGCACGCCGCGCCGCGCCGCCGTCGCGTTCAAGGCCTCCCACAGCCGCTCGGTGATGAACGGCATGACCGGGTGCAGAATGCGCAGCGTCGCGTCCAGCACCGCCGCCAGCACCCGCCGCGACGCCGCGCCCTCCGCCTCGCGGATCACAGGCTTCACCGCCTCGATGTACCAGTCGCACACCTCGTTCCACACGTACTGGTACATCCGGTTCGCGTAGTTGTGAAAGTCGTACGTCGCCAGCGTCTTATCCACCTCCGCCAGCGTCTTGACCGTCCGCGAGAGGATCCAGCGATCGGCCAGCGACAGATCGTCCAGCGCGGCCGCGGGCTCGGCGTTCTCGTATCGGCCCTCGAGGTTCGACAGCGCGAAGCGCATCGCGTTCCACAGCTTGTTCGCGAAGTTCCGCCCGTAGTCGAACTTCTCGCTCGTGTTGCGGGCCGCGGGCACCTCGTCGGTCGGCTTGACCTGTCCCGACGCGATCCCGTACGAGGAGACGCACTTGCGGCCCTTGTATTCCTGCACCGGCGCGGCGACGACGTGCCCCGCCGGCGTCGTGATGAACTTGGGCGTGAACGTCTCGCCCGTGTGCGGGTCCACGCAGTCCACCGGCAGGCGAACGTCCTGCGTGTGCGTGGTCATCTGCGCCAGCGTGAACCGCATCGCGTCCGCCCCGTGCGAGTGGATGATGTCCATCGGGTCCACGCCGTTGCCGAGCGACTTGGACATCTTCTGCCCGTGGCCGTCCTGGATCATCGCGTGGATGAACACGTCCCGGAACGGCAGCGTCCCGCGGAAGTACAGGTTGAACATCACCATCCGCGAGACCCACAGCGTGATGATCTCCCGCGCGGTGCACAGCACGTCCGTCGGGTTCCACGTCTGCAGCTCGGGCGTCTCGTCCGGCCAGCCCATGGTCGACAGCGGCCACAGCGCACTGGAGAACCACGTGTCGAGGACGTCGGGGTCGCGTTCGAAGCCCGCAGCTTCGAGATCGGCGACGATCTGATCATCCTCTAACACACAAACATCCAGCCACTCTGGTTGGTCTGTGATATCGAACGCCGGGTCTATGATCACGGGTTCATATTCCGAGCCTGTATAGCCGGGAACGGATCCAGAAGTGGCAATTTTGTCCGGATACTTGCGCAATAACTCCTGAAGGGTGGAGAATGCCTTGGCGTCGGATTCAGGTACATACTCGCGAACTTTGTCTTCGGCAGTAATCTCGCCCTGCCACCCCAGAACTCGGTATCGCCACACCGGGATCCGATGCCCCCACCAGAGCTGGCGGGAGATGCACCAGTCGCGGATGTTCTCGTGCCAGGCCTCGAACGTCTTGGCGTACCGCTCCGGGATGAAACGCAGCCCGCCTTCCCACGGCTCGCCCTTGCCGTCGCCGTCCCGCCCTTCCGTCCGCTGCTGCGGCGCCATCGCGCGCAGCGCCGCCCGCGCCAGCCGCTCGTCCGTCACGCGCACGTACCACTGGTCGCTCAGGTACGGCTCGATCGGCACGTGGCTGCGGTAGCTGTGGCCCACGCTGTGGCGGTACGG
>CAYSIX010000287.1:0-4543 GCA_964431205.1 uncultured Phycisphaeraceae bacterium | reverse complement strand
CGGGGCCTCGGACGCCCGCGCCTGGGCGACCAGTTCGGCCGCCCGGTCGAGGTCAGCTCGCTGCAGCGCCACCGGGCGACGGGCCCGACGGCGCGGCGTTCGCGAGCAGCGTCGGCGAGGGCTTGCCGTCCGTCGCTTGCCGGCCTCCACCGTCTGCCTGACCCGACTCGGGGTTCAGCGACGTGTCCGCGGTCGCGCCCAGCGTCGCGATCGTGGCCGCTGACTCACCTCGCGCAGCCGCGGGAGTCGTCCCGGGTTCGATCGGTGTTGCGACGGCCGTGGCTCGGACCGCGGCCGGCGATGTCGCGACCGGCGGCGCCCCGTCTGTCGCCTGCCCACGCGGTGCGGCGGCAAGCGTCGGCCGCTCTTCAGCCGTGCCGACCTGTCGAGGTTGGCCGGCAGACTCGGCTCCACCCGACGGACCGCCCTTCGCCGCTGTGGCCGCATCGAAAGCCTGGCTCTCTGCGCCATTGCCCTCGGCGTTCTGGGCGGCGGACGCCTCGACGTTCGGTTCGCCCGTCGTCGTCTGGCCGGTCGCGTCGGCGGCCTGTTCGTCCGACCCGGCATCGGTTTCGCCCCTGGGCTCGCCCGACGCGTTGCCGGTCGCTTGGACCGCCCGGTGCGAATCGTCTGCGCCTTCGCGTGAATCGTTCGGCGAACCGTCGCGCGAATCGGCGGTCGGCGAAAGCGCCTCGCGGCGGCCCGCGTCGTCCGCCGACTCCCTCGTGGATTCCGAACCCGCAGTGCCGGATCGCCCGGTCTGCTCGTGCCGCGAATGCTCGGCTCGATTCGCATCGTCACCCCGTCGGGGCTGATCGATCCGTTTTGTCGGGTCGGTCCGGTGACGCTCGTCCGCCTGCCGGATGGTGTACGGCTTCGCCTCGGTCAGTGCGTCATGGAATCCGGTTTCGCTGGCGGCGGGGCCGCGTCGGAACGCGCCGAGGGCCCGCCCGTTGCCGGGTTCGGCGTAGAGCGACCTCGCCGGTGGCAGCGGTATCTGGAAATTCACAGGCCACCCCCTTCCGTGTCTCCCGCGGCGGCGGCCTCACGGTCGAAGACGCCGCGCTGCCGCAGCGCTTCGACCAGGCGGGACGCCTGGGCCAGCTCCGGCTGTGTCTCGAACTCGCCGAGGATTGCCGCCGCCTTGCGCAACTGCATCGCCGCCAGGTAGTCCACCACCTGTCGCTGTTCCCCGGCGTCGAGCAGCTCCTGCAGCATGGCCTTGGCTTGTCCGGCGTCGAGCTGCTCGTACATCTGCACCGCCTGCTGAAACGCCTCGTCCCGCGCCGGCTCGTTGTGCCGCTCGAGCTGCTTGACGAAGGCCTCGCGCTCGGCGTCGAGCGCCTCGCGCTGACGCTTCAGCTCGGCGAGCGCGAGCTGGTGGTTCGCCTCCAACGCCGCGCGCTCGCGCTGCAGCCGATCGAGCCTCGCCGCACCCACCTCGTCGCCCCGCTGTCGCCGCTGGAGCACCTCACCGAGCGTGATCGGGCCGTCCGCCACCGCCTCCAGACGGGCCACGCGCGCCGCCTGCGCCTCGGCTTCGGCCTCGAGCACCTCGGCCTCCTCCCGCGCCCGTCGCTCTTGTTCAAGCGTCGGGCGGAAAACGTCCACCACACGCTCGACCCGCTCGCGGTTCAGCCGGCCCGATCCGTACAACCACGCCACCCCGGCGGCCAACGCCAGCACGTGGACGAGGATCAGCAGGACGAGCGCTACCGCGAGGGATCGCATGGACCCAAGGCTCCTTTTCAGAGAATCGCCGAGCGCGCCGTTGCCGCGCCAGTCGCGCCGCGCTGCATCTGGCGTGCGTAGCGCTGCGTGGTCAGGTCGTCGATCTCATTTTGCTCGAGCAGCTCCTGCTCGCGTTGCCACTGGCGCAGGTGCTTGTCGCGGAGCACCTCGAGGGCTTTGCGTTGGCGTGACGCGTCGAGCAGGCGTTCGCGGGCCTCGGCGACGGTCCGTTCGAGCGCGGCCAGCCGTTGGACGATCTGCTGCCCGGTGAGCCGGGCCTGCCCGCTGTACTGCGCGAAGCGACCGACCGCGGCGACGTCGACCCGGCCGACCAGGCTCTGCCCGAGCTGCTGCTTGGATTCCTGAATGGTCTGTTGCTGTCGGCGGAGCTGATCGTGCAGGATCATCCGCGTCCGCAGGTGCTGGGCCAGTTCCCGCTGGGCCGCGTCTTCCAGCCGCCGACGGTGCTCCAGAAGCGTTTCGTATCGGAAACGGAAGGTTGGCATGGGACGTCCCTGTGCGCTTCACGCGTGATCCAAACGATTCAGACTCAGCGTCCGCCGCGCTGCGGCAGCGACGGGGGCGCGGTTTGCCCGCGTCGCTTCAGCTCCTGTCGTGACCTGTCGATCTGCTGCGCCACCGCGAGCAGTTGGGCCTTGACCTGGCGGAAGTCACCGGCGCCCTTGACCTCGTTGCGTCCCTGCTGAAGCAGTTGATCGATGGCGGGCTTGCTGGCGATGGCCAGGTCGAAGTCCGGGTTGCTGCCGGCGGCGTAGGCGCCGATGTTCAACAGGTCCTCGACCTGCTCGTAAGCGCTGAGCAGGCGGACGACCTGACGGCGGGCTTCCTGATGGTCTCGCGTGGTCACCTCGTTGGCGACGCGGCTGACCGACTTGAGCACGTCGACGGCCGGGAAGTGCCCCTGCTCGGCGAGCCGGCGGGACAGTTGGATGTGCCCGTCGAGCACGCCGCGGCAGGCGTCGGCGACGGGGTCGGCCAGGTCGTCGCCCTCGACCAGCACCGAGTACAGCCCGGTGATCGAGCCCTTCTGCGTTCGCCCCGATCGCTCCAGCAGCGTCGGGAGCATCGCGAAGACGCTCGGCGGATAGCCCTTGGTTGCCGGCGGCTCACCGGCCGACAGCCCGACCTGCCGCTGGGCCTGGCAGAACCGCGTGATCGAGTCCATCAGCAGCAGCACGTCCAGGCCCTCGTCGCGGAAGTGCTCGGCGATCGTGGTCGCCACCAGGGCCGCGCGGATCCGCAGCAGCGCCGGCTCGTCACCCGTGGCGCAGACGACGACGCTGCGCGCCAGGCCCTCGGAGCCGAGGCTGTGCTCGATGAAGTCGCGCACCTCGCGGCCGCGCTCGCCGACCAGCGCCACGACGCTCACGTCCGCCGCGGTGTGTCGCGCCATGGTGCCCAGCAGCGTCGACTTGCCCAGCCCCGGCGAGGCGAAGATGCCCATCCGCTGCCCCCGCCCGAGCGTGACCATCGCGTCGATCGCCCGCACGCCGGTCGCCAGCGGTTCGTCGATCAGCTTGCGCTGCATGGGATCGATCGGCGGCTGATGAATCGGCCTCGGCACCGTCTCGTGCATCGGCCCGAGCCCGTCAATCGGCCGACCCAGCCCATCGAGCACCCGCCCCAGCACCGCCGAACCGACGCGGACCGTCTGCGTGTGCGCCATCGCCACCACGCGATCGCCGCGACGCACGCCCGCCGTCGTCCCCAGCGGCATCACGATCGTCTCGTCGCCGGCGAACCCCACCACCTCACCATCCACCGCCTCACGCCGCCCGGCCCGATCCAGCACCTGGACCATCGCCCCGATCGGCGCCGGCAGGTCCGCCACCGACAACGCCAACCCGCGCACTTCCGACACCGTGCCGCGCAATTCCAGCGCGACCGCGTGGTCCAGCATCTGCATCGGCGCATCGAGAATCGTCATCACCTCTCCCTGCCTGCGAAGGTTGTGCCATCACTACCGTGATGGCGCGGCGTCGTCCTGACCGCCCTCGGCATCCGCTTCCGCCTCGCTCGGGTCGACGACCTCGAACTGCGGCGGAATCACGTTCATCGCCTGCTCTTGATCGCTTGCCTCAGCGGGTGCCGCCGGCGACGGGTCGTTCGACTGCGACGCCTCGCCGCTCGACTCCGACGGCAGGATCGCCTCGACCACACGCTCCAGTTGCCGCTCCAGCGTCGCGTCGATCTCGCCCTGGCCGTAGCTGACCACGCACCCGCCGCGGCCGATCTCCGCGTCGTCCACCAGCTTCACATGCTCGAAGTGGCGGAACTCGGCCAGCAGCTCGGGCATCGCCTCGGCCAGGATCGGCCGATCCTCCGGGTGAATCCGGATCGTCACGTCCGTCGGCCGCAACACGTACGCCAACGCCGAGCCCACCTGGTCCGCGACCACCGTCGGATCCACCTCGACGACCCGGTGCACCAGCTTCTCCGCCATCCGCAGCGCGAACCGCAGCACCGCGTCCCGCGCCTCCCGCTCCATCTCGCGCCGCTGCTCGTCCCACTGCTGCGCCACGTCCGACCACGCCGCCTGCACCTGCTGGAGCTGCTCACGCAGCTCCGCGTGCGCCGCCGCCCGGCCCTGCTCGCGACCCTCGGCCAGCCCCTGCTCGAACCCCTTGGCGTGGCCCGCCTCGTACCCACGCGCCTCGGCGCCTTCGACCAGCGTCCGCGCCTTGTGCTCGGCCACCCGTAGCACGTCCGCCGCCTTCTCTTCCGCCGCCGCACGCAGCTTCGCCGCCTGACGCCCGATGTCCCCCAAGTCAAGCACCACCGCCTCACGGAG
>CAYSIX010000286.1:0-4553 GCA_964431205.1 uncultured Phycisphaeraceae bacterium | reverse complement strand
CCGCCGGTGTCGATCAGCTCGACGAGGGCGGGCTCGCCGCCGCGGGACTCGGGGGGGATCTCGACGGTGGCGGTGATGCGATCGCGGGTGACGCCGGCGGTGGGGTCGACGATGCTGATCCGCCGCCGGGCGAGCATGTTCAGCAGGCTGGACTTGCCGACGTTGGGTCGGCCGACGATGACGATCTTGGGCAGCATGGTTCGTGGGTCAGTGTAGCCGGGTGAGGCGGGGCCGTGGCGGATCCGGGCCGTCGCGTCGCGTGGCCGGCGGCTTGAAGCCGCACGCGATCCGGGGCTGCGCGACGCCGCGGCTTGCCGGCGCGCCGCGACACTCACCGTGGAGCGCGACGGCGTTCGACGGCGTCGGGCAGGCGGACGTAGAGCGGGGCGAGGGTCAGCGGGTCGGCGAAACGCTGTTCGGCGGCGAGCTGCAGGCCGATCCGCCAGACGTGCTCGGCCCGCGCCAAGGCCAGCTCCCCGGGCAGGCGGGTGAGGCGGGCGTGGCGCGTTGCGTCGAACCCGGGCAGGGGGTCGCCGAGCAGGGCGGGCGCGTGGGCGGGGGGCGCGTCGTCGAGCAGGTCGTCGAGCGTGGCCAGCCGTGGCTCGCCGCACGCGCGCCAATGGTCGGCGGCGCGCATGAACCACCCGCCGTACACGGTCTCCTGCTTGAGGTTGAGGCCGACGAGCGCGGCGTCGTGGGGCGGGGGAACGTTGCGGGCCAGCACGTCGAGCGTGGGCACGCCGACGAGCCGGCAGCCGGTGGCGAACGCGAGCATCTTGGCGGCGGTGACGCCGACGCGCAGGCCGGTGAACGACCCGGGGCCGAGCGAGACCGAAACGACGGCGAGGTCGGCGGGTCGTGCGTCGTGCGTACGGCAAATCGCGTCGATGGCGGGCATGAGCTCGACGTTGTGTCGGCGAGTCTGGGTCAGCTCGACGCGGCCGAGCAGGGCGTCGTCGCGGCCGAGCGCGATCGAGCCGACGCGGCCCGAGGTTTCGATCGCCAGATGAAACGGTCGGTCGGTCATGGGGCCCATGATAGCGCGGATGGCCGCGAGGCAACGCCTCGCGGACGCCACTGCACGCGTGGGTGGCGCCCACGGTATGCCCACCACCGCCTTCGTCGTAGGCGTCCGCGGGCCGTTGGCCCGCGGCTGATGCCGTGTCGCGCACCTTCTCACTTCACCCACGAGGCAACGCCTCGCGGAAGCGGAAGGCGGCGTGGGCCAGGCGCGACACGGAGCACCCGCGGAGCCGGGGCTTCGTGGAGCTCGGCCCGCGGCTTCGTTGTGTTGAACCCGTTGGGAACGGTCGCGAGCGAGCGTGGCGCTCAGCACCGGTGGGATCGGCGTCCCGCCGGTCGTCGGTCCGGAGGGTCGAAGCGTGGCGGCGACGTGGAGGCGGTGTGGCTCAGTCGCGGTCGGGGACGTTGCGTCGCGGGTCCTGGCCGGGGTCGACGCGCTGCTCGCGCTGAGTGAGGACGAAGGCGAGGTAGCAGCCCAGGGCGGTGAGGGCGACGAGGTCGAAGTAGGCGAAGAAGTCGCGGGCGGCGTCGGCGACGTGCCGTTGCGGGGGCGTGATCCACGGCATGTACCAGACATCGACGACGATGTAGCCGACGTACGAGGCCGCGAAGGCCAGGACGACGGCGAGGGCGGAGAGGAATCGCGGGCGTCGGCGGGGCGTGAGGCGCATGGCCATGCCGACGGTGAGCCCGCAGAGGATCGGCGGGATCCACGTGATGCGAAGCGCTTCGTAGATCACGACCCACAGCCCCACGCCGACCGCCGCGCCGACGAGGCCCGCCGTTGTGCCGATCAGCCATCGGGTCGTCTGCGTGGTTGGTGACGTCACCGGGCCGGTCCTTTCCTGAGGTGCGATCCCACCGGATCGCGGGTGCCGCGTAGCGCGGCGGGGTCACGCGCCGGCGTCGTTGGTGATGCGCACGATTTGCTCGAGCGTTTGGCGTGCCGCGCCGCGGTCGATCGCCTGCTGCGCCAGCGCCAGGCCCTCGGCCAGGTCGGCGGCCAGGTCGGCGACGACCAGCGACGCCGCCGCGTTCAGGCACACGATCTGCCGCGCCGGGCCGTCCTCACCCTCGAGCACCCGGCGCATCACCGCCGCGCTGTGCGCCGGGTCCTGGACCAGCATCTCCGCCAGGGCCGCCCGCGCCAGGCCCAGCTCCCGCGCGGCGTCCAGCTCGCGCGTCTGCACCTGTCCGTCCACGACCTCGCTGATCCGGCTGGGCCCGCTGATCGACAGCTCGCAGAACCCGCCGGCGTCCTTCGCCTCGCCCTTGTACCCGTGCACCACCATCGCCCGCCGCCCGCCCAGCCGCGCCAGCACCGTCGCCAGCGGCTCGGTCAATGCCGGATCGAACACCCCGAGCAGTTGACTGTCGGCGCCGGCCGGGTTGGTCAGCGGCCCGAGCAGGTTGAACATCGTGCGGAAGCCCAGCTCCTGCCGCACGGGCATGGCGTGCTTCATCGCCGGGTGATGCGCGGGGGCGAAGCAGAAGCAGAAGCCGGCCTCGGCCAGGCAGCGGGTCTGCACGGCGGGGGACACGTCCAGCTTCACGCCCAGGGCTTCGAGCGCCTGGCTCGACCCGCTGGCGCGCGTGACGGTGCGGTTGCCGTGCTTGGCCACGCCTACGCCGTGGCCGTGCCCGACCGCCGCGGCCGCGATCGCCGCACACGTCGAGATGTTGAACGTCGGCGTGTGGTCCCCGCCGGTCCCGCAGGTGTCGATCACGCGCATGCCCTCGGGCACCGGCACGGGCGCGACCTTGCGGCGCATCACGGTCGCGGCGCCGACCAGCTCGTCGATCGTGGCGCCGCGAGCGGCGATCAACGCCAGCAGCGCGGCGGTCTGCGCCGGCGTGGCGGCGCCGGTCATGATCTGCTCGAACGCGTCGGTGGCCTGGTCGGCGTCGAGCGAGCGTCCGGAGGCGAGCTGGGCGAGCAGGTCTTTCATCGGGGCGTGTCTCGCGGAGCGGTGCGGGTCGTGGTCACATCAGCTCGGTCAGGAGCCAGAGCGCGGCGGCGGCGAGGATCAGGAACACGAGGATCTGCACGCTGAGATAGGCGGCCTGCTTCGGGAGCATGTGCAGGTCGGGCAGCTTGATGGTCTTGTACACGATGGCGATGACGACGATCAACGGCAGCAGCAGGAGCAGGTAGACGTCGTCGATGGGGATGGGGTCGAGCAGGGGCCGATAGGCGAGCGCCAGCGCCGGGCGCGCGGCGGCGTCGAGCGTGCCTGGGGTCAGGCCGAGGCCGAGCAGTAGATGGAGCGTGAGGGTCCACATCGGGTTTCAGGCGTCGGCGGGGTGTTCGGTGACGGGCGGGGGCAGGGCCCGGTATCGGGGGTCGCGGGGGTCACGGTAAAGGACGTCGATGATGCACAGGAGGTTGAGCAGGCCGGCGAGGGCGGTGTAGAGGATGCCCTGCTCCTGAGTTCGACCGAAGCTGGGCTCGAAGGCGGGGGTCGGGTCGTCGGCGTGGAGGGGCGGCTGAGGCCCGGCGGGTGAGGAGGCCAGGAGCATCTCGTGGACCTGCTCGACGATGAGGCTGGGGGCGGTCAGGGCCTGGCCGAGGAACCAGGCGGGGTGCTCTTCGAAGTCGATGACGGCGAGCCCGCCGATGAGCAGGCCGGCGAACCAGAGCCCGCCGATGGAGAGGCCGAGGATGAGGCCGCGTCGGCGTTGGCCGAGCAGGTAGTGCCCCAGGCCGGGCAGGAGCCAGGCGGCGATGGCGGCGGCGACGTGCCAGCGCGTCACGATGTCGGGGCGCGATGGGTTCACGGGGTTCCCTGCGGGGCGACTCGGGGGCGGATCGATCGGGGCGGGTGCCGCGGTCGGCCGCCCGTCCCGGGGAGCGGATATTCCGTTGACAATCCCTCGCTCGGCGGTAGTGTAACCGCCGGTTTGCTCGCGGGCCACCGTTCGGCCCGGCCGGCCGGCGCTGAAGCCACCGGATCATCCGTGCCGATAGTCGCTTCAAACCGCCCTCCCGATGCAGGGGCTTGACCACGGAGGCGATCATGAACGAGCTGGCTTTCTCTTGTCCCGCCTCATCCTCCCTACAACCGCGCCATCCCCACCGGCCCACCGCTGTGTGGCGCCTCGCCGAGGAGGAAGACTTCGAGGACCCCGACTTCTTTGACGATGAAGACGACGACCTCGACGACGACGAAGACGACGACTTCTTCGACGACGAGGACGACGAGCTGTTCGACGACGACGACGAGGAAGAGTTCGACGACGAGGAGCTGGACGAGGACTGACGCGGGTGAACCGGCACGGCCGGCGCCCCACGCCGGCCTCGACCCTCGCCCTCGCGAGGAGCAACCCATGGCCCGTTCTCCCGACCGTTCCCCCTCCGACCCCTTCGAGCCCCACCCGCCCTACGACGGGCCCGAGCGACGACGCTCCGTCGTCGATCGCCGCACCACCCGCACCGGCCTCGAACGCCGACGCGGCGCCGGCATCCGACGCGACGACTTCGCCAAGGCCGCCGAAGAGGGCGAGATGACCTGCGAGCAGTTCCTCTTCAT
>CAYSIX010000285.1:0-4598 GCA_964431205.1 uncultured Phycisphaeraceae bacterium | reverse complement strand
GAACCCATCCGACTCGCCCGAGTCCACCGCTTCCAACCCGCCCGAGTCCAGCCCCGCACGCGCCGCCTGAGTCGACCTCACCGCCTCGCCGCCTGATCGAGCCATCGCCACGTCAACGTCCGCACCCGCCGCATCCGGCGCATCCCCTGTCGCACGCACACCACGCCGACGCCGGCCCGACCTGTTGACCGCACACCACACCGCCCTCAACAGCCGCCCCGCCTTCGCCGATACACAACAGGCATGTCGCCCACACGCGACAACGCGATCGCCTCGCCTGACGCCGCCGCCCGGGCCCGACCGCCGGCCCGACCCCGAGCCTGACCCATGATCGCCGCCGCCGAGCCACCATCCCGCCCACGCATCCTCATCGTCGACGACGACCCGATCGTCGCCGACTCCCTCGCCGAGTTCCTCTCCGCCGAGGGCTACGCCACCGCCACCGCCGGCGACGGACGCGAGGCCCTGGACCTGCTCGACTCGTCCACCAACGGCCAGGGCTTCGCCATCGTCATCACCGACCTGAACATGCCCCGGTGCAACGGCGTCGAGCTGCTCAAGGCCGTCCGCCGCGACCACCCCTCCGTCGTCCCCATCGTCATCACCGGGTTCGGCAAGATCGAATCCGCCGTCGAGGCCGTCAAGCTCGGCGCCGTCGATTACCTGACCAAGCCCATCGTCGACGACGAGCTCCGCCTCGCCGTCGGCAAGGCCGTCAACCAGCAGGCCCTCGTCGCCGAGAACCAGACCCTCAAGAGCCAGCTCTCCGAGCGCTACGGCCTGGGCAGCCTCGTCGGCGCCGACTACCGCATGCAGAAGGTCTACGACCTCATCGAGGCCGTCGCCCCCAGCAAGTCCACCGTCCTGATCACCGGCGAGTCCGGCACCGGCAAAACCATGGTCGCCCGCGCCATCCACACCCTCAGCCCGCGACGCGCCGGGCCCTTCGTCACCTTCTCCTGCGGCGCCATCCCCGAAACCCTGCTCGAGAGCGAGCTGTTCGGCCACGTCAAGGGCGCCTTCACCGGCGCCGACACCGACAAGCCCGGCAAGTGCCTCGCCGCCCAGGGCGGCACGCTCTTCATCGACGAGATCAACTCCGCCACCCCGGCCCTCCAGATCAAGCTCCTCCGCGTCCTCCAGGAGAAACAGTTCGAGCCCGTCGGCTCCACCCAGACCGTCAGCGTCGACGTCCGCTTCGTCCTGGCGACCAACCGCGGCCTGGCCGAGCTCGTCGAGTCCGGCGACTTCCGCGAGGACCTCTACTACCGCATCAACGTCGTCAACCTCCAGGTGCCCCCACTCCGCGACCGGCCCGGCGACGTCCCCCTGCTCGCCGAGCACTTCCTGGCCAAATACTGCAAGGAGATGAACCGCGACCGACGACTCTCCGACGACGCCGTCGCCGCCCTCCGCGCCCACACCTGGCCCGGCAACGTCCGCGAGCTCGAAAACGCCATCGAACGCGCCGTCCTGCTCAGCCGCGGGCCCATGATCGGCCCCGACGACCTGCCCGAGGCCGTCCTCGGCCAGGCACCACGCCCCCTCAGCCCCGACCACGCCCGCCACGCCGACCGCATCGATCCCAACCATTCCGCCCGCATCCACATCCCCGCACTCGCCGACGGCTGGACCCCCACCCCACTCGACACCGCCCTCCGCGAGCCCGAACGACAGATCATCCTCGCCGCCCTCGAAGCCAACGGCTGGAACCGACAGAAAACCGCTCGCCAGCTCAACATCAACCGCACCACCCTGTACAAGAAGATCAAGCAGTTCGGCCTCGACGAGCCACATTGAGCCGTGAGGCTTGAGCCCGCAGGCGCGAGTTCTCAGCCCCGGGTACAGAGGATCGAGCCCCTGATCCCCCTGACCCTGACCCCGGTCGCCCGGAGCCACCGGAATCCAATGGACGACCTCTGCATCTGTGCTTCCCGCGTTTCCAGCTTTCCCCCTTCTGCCTCCTTCCCTCCTGACTCCCGACTTCTTCACTCCTACCTGCCACCTCCTACCTCCTCACCAATGTCACCCCCCACCCCCCCCATCAAATCAGAAATCATAAATCTAAAATTGACAATGTTTTAAAGTGTGTCACCCCCATGTCACCCCCGTGTCAGGGTGACGTCACCCCCTGGGGAGAACCCTGAGTCTCGCGCGAAGCGGCGAAGGCCGCGAAGCGGAACGCCAAGACGCCAGGCGCGCCAAAAAGAACCACCGAGGTCACAGAGGCAAGTCAGGGGTCAGGGATCGGGGATCGGGGATCAGAATCTCCCCGTGTCCCCCGTGGTTCCCCGTGGTTCCCCCCCCGGCTTGACTTGTCAAAGAGCGCACCGTCCCCGCGACCGGCGACGGCGCCGTATGTTAGCCTTATGTTCGCACCGGGTCAAGCGACGATTCGGCCGACCGCGCAAACGGTTCGCCGCGCCGGCATCGAGAATCCGCCGGTCGGTCAGAAACGCGTGGGGCTGAGCCTTGAACCGCGCGACGGTCGAGGGTTGCCGGCCGTTCGCGGCCAGCCCGGCTGGTCTCGTGGGCGACGGCGTCATCGCAGGAGGCCACTGCGTGCGCCGGTCGCCATCGCCTGCGCCGTGGCGAGGACTTATGGCCTGACTCAATGGCGCTCGTAACCGACGCTGGTTCATCCTCCGAGAACCCGGACATCCACCAGAGCGAATCAGGACGATTTCTCGTCAGTCTCTGCCCGCTCGCGGTCTGGATCGGCTTGAAGACCCGCCTCGGACTCGACCCTGGTCTGCTCCGCAACCGCTCGTCTGTGCGCCGACTCGCCGTGCGCGCCCGCGCGGCGTTCGTCCAGGTCGACCAGCACGTCCTGCGGGCCGTACAGCAGGACCTGATCGCCCGCTGTCACCTTCGTGCCCCCGCGCGGCGCACCGTTGTAGGTCCCGTCGGTGTGCTGGATGCCCAACACGAGCACGCCCTCGTCGGACAATCGCAGCTCCGCCAGGTCGCGTCCGGCCATCCAGTCCTTCTCCTGCACCCGAAGCTCCACAACGGTGTACCCGCCGCCCAGGTGAAGCAGACGCGCATAGTCCCGCACGTCCAGATCCGTCCATCGGCGCAGACTCGCCCGGATCACTCGCTGCAGCCACCGATCGATCCACTGGCTGTGGGCGGCGTACCACAGCGCCGTCAGACCGACGATCAGAACCGTCATGCGAAACCATGTCGCTTCGTACCATTCGTCTGCCTGCTCTGCGCCGACGAACGACAGGATCAGTGAAGAGATCGCCGTGACGATCCCGGCGTTACCCATGAGCATCAGCAGCATGATGATCCGCCGCCGCACCGGATGGTGGACGACTTTTTCAGATTCGGCGGTCGTGAAGCCGGCGCCCGTGAATGCCGATCTCGCCTGGAAGCGCGCCAGTTGCTGGGACAGCCCGGTCAACGTCAGGGCCACCGCCGCCACGCGGACCACCAACAGCGAAACGATGACGACGGTCAGTAAAGAGATGATCGCGAGCATGGGCCGTCATTGTAAACACCCATGCCCCGTCAGCCACACCACCCTCTTGGACTACACCGCGGTCGAAGTCGGCGCGGTACCGGGGTTGCGCATAGACCTGTCGGCGGCCGTAGGGCGTGTACTCGTAGCGTTCGACCAGCCGGCCGGACTGGGTGACGATGCCGAGGACGTTTTCGGCACTCCCGATCGCACAAGACGGCGATCGGGGGCCCGGAATGGCGTCGTGCAGGGCCCAGTAGAAGCGTTCGCAGTTGTTTTCGAGGTTGACGCCGCTGTCCGCGTTCTGCGGGTCCTGGTTGATGGCGACCTGGCAGAGCTCAGACATTACAACTCCGATGTTATCGCATAGTCTCCCGCTGCCACCGAGCACGGCGATACCTGGACATGGATCGGCTGTACGAGTTGGAGCGTGAGCGGGAGGCAGAGCAGGCGATGAGCGTGGCGGTGTAGCCGCGCGACGGTTGGCCGGGGATGTGCTGGACGTGCTCAGCGAGCTGATGCTGATCCGCGGCGTGCCGAGGCACATCCGCAGCGACAACGGGCTGGAGTTCATCGCGCAGGCGATCCGCGCGTTCCTCGAGCACACCGGCGTGGACACGTTGTACATCGAACCCGGGGCGCCCTGGCAGAACGCCTACGCGGAGAGCTTCAACAGCCGCTTCCGCGATGAACTGCTGAATCAGGAATCGTTTGCCGACCTGGCCGAGGCGAGGCAGGTCAGCGGATGGTGGAAGAATCATTACAACCACCGTCGGCCGCATTCGTCACTGGACTATCAACCCCCGGCTCGATTCGCCGCATCACTGGGCGGGCCTCCGCTCCGGCTCGGGGCTGCGCCCCTCGCCTGCGCTGCGGCCCGCCCAGCGATAGAATCAGCCACCCACCAACCGACTCTCATTGAGGCTGGTACATAGTTTTCAGGCAGGCCAAGGGCTTTGTCTGTTCAAACGAGGATCAGAGAAAAGCAAGCACAATCAAGAAAACACACACCGACAACAGAACTCCGTATCCCACCAGTCGATATTGTTTTTCACAGGAAATCAGCTCCATACCTATTGTAACTGAACTTTTGCAAAGTTGATTTTACAGGCGATTTCATGGGCATTTTGAC
>CAYSIX010000284.1:0-4609 GCA_964431205.1 uncultured Phycisphaeraceae bacterium | reverse complement strand
CCCGCCCAGCGCCGCGTCCACCCAACCCCCGGCCAACGCGCCGCCCGCCGCCCCCGCCCCCGTCAACTGCCAACGGGTCAACCCAAACAGGTACCACGACTCCTTCGACAACAGGTCCGTCTCGATCACCTCCAGCTCCCCCTCGCGACGCTCCACCTCGTGCAGGCCGTATACCTCCTCGACGTCCCGTCGCGCCCGTCGCTCCAGCTCCCGCAGCCGATCGCGGTACCGCCGCTGCAGCTCCTCACGGTGGCGGCTGGGGTTGTCGTCCCGTGTGATCAGCTTCGTCGCCGTCGCCGTCATCACCTCGACGATCAGCCGCGCGATCCGCCGCGCCGCGCGACGCCGCCGGTGCTCACGCTCCGCCGCCAGACTCTGCACCGCCCGCTCCAGCGGCCCACGCCACGACTCGCGCAACTGACCGAACGCCCGCAGCAACTCCAGCCGCTTCTCCGGCTCCGCCGTCCACGCGTTGAACACCCGCACCACCCGGAAGTACTGCCCCAACGCCGCCTCCCACTCGCCCACGTGGTCCGCCCGGCCGATCGGGTTGATCAACGCCAGGCTCGGCTGACCCGTCCAACGCAGGATCTCCATCTCCGGCTCGTACTCCTCGCCAAACGGCACCGACCCGTCCACCACGTACAGGATCCCCGCGCCGTCCAGGATCGGCGTCAGCAGCTCGCACTCGTCGGTGAACCGCCCCGTGTCGCGGTGCTCCTGCACAAACCGGCGAACCACCTCCGCGTGCTTGTCCGCCGTCGTCTCGTGCTGCTTCATCCAGTGCAGCGCACGACGCGCCCGCTGGAACCCCGGCGTGTCCACCAGCGTGTACAGCACCTGGCCGTCCACACGCATCGGGTACGCACGGCAACGCGTCGTCGTCCCCGGCTCGGGCGCGATCCGCACCGTGTCGTCCTGCGCCAGCGTCGCCACGATGCTCGACTTGCCCTTGTTCGGGTGCCCCACCACCGCGAACACCGGCGCATCGGCAGAACCCGAGGCCACGCCCGCCTCGTCGCGCGCCGGCTGTGTCGACGCATGCTCAGCCGATCGAGGCAGCTCAGACACGCTCGGCCTCCCCACGCAACGGCCGCACCGACAGCCACGGATCGCCCACCGCCGCCAGCTTCTTCCGCCACGCCGACAACCCCCGCTCCGCGTCCATCCCGTCCCCGCTCATCAGCGGCGCCACCACGATCGGCACGCCACGCCCCACCGCGCCACGCAACTGCTCCACGAAGTCGACCAGCTCCAGGATCGGCGGCTCCCACCCCTTGACCGCCACCACGATCGAACCCGCGCCCCGCTCGCCGCCGCCCTTCTCGGCAGCGCCCCCCACCGCCTCCACCACCGCCGCGTCCTGCTCCACGCTCCGCGCGCCCCCCGCGTGACGCACCGCCTCCACCTCGCTGCCCAACGCCGCACGGACCCGCTGCGCCAACGCCTCGTCCGACAGCGGCACACCCGACCAGTTCACCACCACACACCGCCCCACCGCCGTCGCCTGCCCCACCGCCGTCACCGGCCCCGTCGCCTCATCGCCGATTTCCGCCGTCGTCGCACCCGTCTCCACCAGCTCGTGGTTCAGACGGTCGCGCAGCTCGGTCATCCCCGGCAGGTGCACCGCCGTCCAACGCAACGCCGCGCGGTAACGCTGCCACGCCACCACCAGCGTCACCACCCGCGGGACCAACCCGTACGCCGTCATCGCCGCCATCAGGAACGGCCACCAGTCGCCCAACCGCTGCGGCGCATCGCCGAAGCCGCCCGCCTCCGGCAGAACCCCCGCATCGATCCGAAAATAACGCGTCGCCCGCACCAGCTCCTCGCTCGGCGCCGCCGCCGGCCACCACGACGCCCACGGCCACGACAGCGCCTCGGTCAGCCGGTGCATCTGGCCCGGCTCCACCCGCAGCGTCGTGCTCCACGCGAACGCCAGGTCGCTGAACACGATCAGATACCCGAACCACCCGATCGCCCCGGCGTAGAACGCCACCGCGAACCACTGCGCCGCCAGCAGCACCACCCACCGCTGCAGCCGACCGAACACCCACGCGTGCGCCCGGCCGCGCCCCAGCCACGCCTCGCCCGCCTGCCGCGCCCCCTGCGGCAGCATCGCCACCACCGCCGCCGGCCAACGCCCCGGGCTCAGCAGCGACAGCCAACCCTGCACCGCCCGCGCCCCCGGCACCCGCGCCAGCCACGCCGGCGGCAGCATCCCCACCCCCGTCAGCACCAGCAGCCCCACCGGCACGAACACGAACCACGCCAGCACCTGCACCACGTTCACCGGCCGTGTCCCGTCGTAATAGAACACCGCCGCCGACGCCCCCACGCCCACCAGCAGCCCCACCACCGCCAGGGCCGTGATCGCCAGTTGCTGCGCCGCCGACGCACGCCGGCCCCGCGCCGCCGCCTCCACGTGCACCCCCGCCGACTCGCACGACGCCAGCCACCCCAGCGCCTGCGCCGTCGGCCGATCCGCCAGGCCCGCCAGCTCACGCCCGATCCGACGGTCCCGCAGCCGCACCGCTGATCGCTCCGCGTCGGCGTCGGCGTCCGCCCGCAACGCCTCGGCCATGGCCACCACCTCCCCCAGCGTCGGCGTCCGTCGGGCCCGTGCCTGCATGGGCGTATCATCGGCCACCCCCGCTCATCCGCAACTCCCGGGGACGCCCGGTGATGGCCGCGAACGCCGGCGAGCCACCTTCGCCCGGATCCAACCATGTGCGACGTGCACATGCGTCATGGGTGATTGCGGTCTTCCGTCTTCTATCCCTGACCCCCGATCCCTGACCCCCCACCCCTCCTGCTCGGAACACTTCGTGCCGCCCGCGAAGCGGCCCCTCCCGATTTTCTGCCTCCAACGGTTGACAGACGCCGCCGACGCGCCCATCGTGAAGACATGATCCGCCCGGCGTTCCACCCCGACGACTTCGACGACCTGCCCTTCGACACGCTCGAAGACGCCGCCGGCGACTCGCCCAACCCCGGCCCCGACGCCGACCCCCTCGACCCCGACCACGACTGCTTCAAGCCCCCCAGCATCCCCACCCTCGTCCACTGCCTGCACTGCGGCGAGGAGTACGACAGCTTCCGCATCGAGTGGCGCGTCGAGACCGACGCCAAGGGCAAGCCCCACGGCTTCTGGTGCTGCCCCATGCCCGGCTGCGACGGCCGCGGCTTCGGGTTCGACATCTGGCCCGTCGACCCCGACTACATCGACCCCGACGGCCGCGAGATGGGCTTCTGCTACGACGACGACGAGGAGGACGACGAGCTCTGGGACGACGAAGACGACGACTTCGACCCCGACGAGCTGCTCAGCGGCCCGTACACCGACTCCGACAGCCCCGACGACTCGATCAGCGGCGGGCTGGCCATGGACGAGCCGGCCGGCGACGACCTGTTCAGCCCGCCCCCCCGCGACGTCCCGCCCTGGGACGACGACGAGATCCCCTACTGAACCGCGGTAGATTTGTTTGGCCGAGGCGCCGCCGTGTGCGCGCCCCGCGTCGTGACGCCGCCACGGATCGGCGTCTGCGGTGATGTCTTTCGCGGGCCTTCCGGCGAGGGCCTGCCGATCCCCGCTCCCCGACCCCTGAACCCGGGTTCGCCCGCCTGACCCGGAGTCGGGGCGTGCCGCCGTCTGCATGGTGCATCGCTCATGATGCATGGCCGATGTCACCCCCCACCCCCTCCCGGGCCACATAGATGGTGTAAATGTTGATTCGGCATTGTGTTGCATCGTGTCACCCCCATGTCACCCCCGTGTCAGGGTGACGTCACCCCCTGGGGAATCCCCTGAGGTCGCGCGAAGCGGCAAAGGCCGCGAAGGAGCCCGAACCGCCAGGCCGCGTTTCGAGTTCCGGGTTTCGAGTTGGGGTCTCATGGCTGGACGACCTTGGGCGGAGCGCCGTGAACCTCGGGCTGCATCACGCCTCTACCTATGGGCGCAGGGTCACCCGCGTGCGCACAAACGTGACCGCAATGTCAAGGCCTTATTGGTCTAAGTCGGAATCCTGCGACGCCACGGCCCAAACGCGCTTGAGCGGGATCTCGGCTCGCAGGTCCTCGTCCAGCTTGTCGTAGTGTGCCAGGAACTGGTCGATCAAGTCGTTCTGGTCCCAGAGCCGGACCTTGAAGAACAGCCGCGGCAGCTCGGCCGTGACGGTCTTCTTGAACCCGCCCCAGCAGACGAGCAGGCCCTGATCGGCCCCAACATGCTGCATCGTGCCGACGAGCTGGTCGAGCACCACGCGCTCGATCGGCGTGTCCTGGCTCTTGACCTGCACGCAGATGCGCGGGTGTCCGAAGCCGAGCGTGTCGGGCGCGGCGAGCAGGTCGATCCCGCCGTCGGTGCCCTTGTCGCTGTGATGCGTGGTGAAGCCCTGGGCCTTGGGGATCGCCTCAACCAGCGACTCCAGGCCGTGGCCCTTGTACTGGGCGTAGATCGTCCGGGCGATCTGGTCGCGGGCGATCTGCTCCAGATCGAACTCGACTTCTGTGTCTTCATCCGTCGAGTCTTCGTCGGGCTCGCCAGTGGGACGGGCCTGGATGCCGACGGAGCGCCACTCGTTGTTCTGCATCGCGCGGATGCGGGCCT
>CAYSIX010000283.1:0-4658 GCA_964431205.1 uncultured Phycisphaeraceae bacterium | reverse complement strand
GGGGCCAGGCGACGTGACGCCAGCGGTGCCAGGGCCCGAGGCCGTGGACGCGTGCGGTTTCGAGTGCGTGCGGCGGCTCATGGGCGCGGGCGAGCAGGAGCAGGCCCGCGGCGATGGGGACGAACCGGCAGAGGTAGGCGGCGAGCAGGGGGGCGTCGCTGTCGCGGAGGCGGTGCAGCGGGTCGTGCTCGAACAGATGCAGCCAGGCGAGGGCGAGCAGCGTCGGCGGGATAAACAGGACGAGCGCGGTGAGGGGGACGAGCGAGAGCGAGATCGCGGCGTCTCGTCGGTCGCCGGGGCGCCAGCGGGCGGTGAGCAGCGAGGCGACGGCGAGAGTGAGCAGCCCGCCGACCGTGGCGAGGGTGACGGAGCGTCGGAGCTCGGGCGTGGCGTGGCGGAGCGAGCTGATTAGGGTTTCGACGGAGCCGACGCGGGCGGCGAGGGCGATCACGGGGAGGATGAGGATCGGGGTGAGCGTGGCGATCGCGAGGAGCGTGGCCGCGGCGCAGGCGGTCGGACGTGGTGTGGGCGGCGGCGTCGGGGTGTCGGCGTGGGCGCCGATGACGCGTGGGCGTGCGACGGCGATAGCGGCGAGCAGCACGAGGCCGATCGCCAGCATGGGCAGGGCGTGGGCGATGGCGGCGGCGGGGTCGAGCATGGCGTTCCAGGCGATGAGCGAGCGGGTGCCGAGCGTGGGGATCAGGAACATGTCGGGCATGATGGGGTCGGAGGCGACGAGGAAGACGACGGCGTTCCAGGCGAGGGCGGCGGGGCCGATCAATGGCTTGAGCCGGAGGTGCCACCGGGTGGCGGGGCGGGGCAGGGCGAAGGCGCGGGCGAGGGCGTGTTGCTGCGCGGCGCGGGTGGCCGCCGGGAGCAGGGCAAGCAGGAAGATCGCGGGGAATCGGGCGCCGATGGCGATGGCGGCGAGGGGAGGGTCGTAGATGACGGGCGTGGCGTCGCCGAGCAGGGGCCGGAGCCAGCGGGTCAGGGCGCCGTCGCGGCCGAGGGCCATGATCCAGGCGACGCCGAGCAGGGAGGCGGGCAGGACCAGGGGCATGGCGGAGGCGACGATCAGGCCGGCGCGGAGCGATCGCGGCAGGCGTTGTGCGGCGTGGACGAGCAGGAGGCCGAGCAGCAGCGCGGCGGAGGCGGCGCCGGCGCTGAGCAGCAGCGTCCGCCAGAGGCTCGTCCACGCCCGCGGATCGTCCGCCCAGACGTCCAGCGCCGTCGCTCGTCGCGAAGGATCGGCGAGGAACCACACGCCCAGCACGAACCACGGCGTCAGCAGCAGCAGAGCCGCCGTCTCGGCCAGCGCGTCGCGCATGAGTGCGCCGGCTCTCGCTGCCAGGGGCCTGGCCGCGCTCATCCGGGTTTCGGCGCCTTACCGGTCAAGGCCGGCCTCCCGCAGCAGGGCGATGACCCGATCACGCGATGCGGCGATGCGGTCCACGTTCAGCGGCATCATCTCGGCCGAGGCGAGCAGGTCCGACCACGGGGTTTCCACGTCGGCCAGGTCGCGGCCGAGCGGGATCTGGGCGCTGCGGCCCTCGGCGAGGCGGCGTTCGACCTGCGGCGAAAGCAGAAAGTCGATCAGCCGCCGACCCGCGTCCGGGTTCGGCCCGCCGGCGACCAGCGCGACGGTGTTGGGGATCAGCACGGCGCCGTCGTCGGCGTCGGGGACGAGCACGTCCACGGGTCGGCCGTCGAGGATGGCGGCGTAGGCGTCGTCGGTGTCCGTCAGGCCGAAGGCGTACTCGCCGGACGCGACCAGGTCGCGCACCGGCCCGTTGCCCGGGGCGATGGCGGTGTCGTTGCGCTGGATGGCGGCGAGCCAGTCGGCCAGCCGCCGGGGCGACCACGTGTGGTAGAGGATGCTGACATGGGTGAAGGTGGTGCCGTAGAACGGCAGGGCGAAGGCGCCGCGTCCGCGCTGGGCGGGGTCGATGAAATCGGCGAGCGACGCGGGCGCCTCGGCGGGGTCGACCAGGTCGGTGTTGATGATCATCACGCGGAGTCGCGCGGCGAAGCCGGTCCAGTAGCCGTCGGGGTCGCGGTACTCGGCGCGGATGCGTTCGGCCTGGGGGCTGACGTAGGGTTCGAGCAGGCCCTGCTGGGCGAGGGTCTGGGTCTGGACGGCCTCGTTGTTCCAGAGCACGTCGGCCTCGGGGCGATCCCGCCGCGCCAGCAGGCGATTGATCAGGCCCGTGGTCTTGGCCGCCTCGGTGTCGTAAACCGGTCGGACCGTGATGCCGGTTTCCCGCTCAAACGTCGAGAGGATCGGCTCGGAGTAGACGCGGTCGAGGGCGACGAAGACGACCACCTCCCGGCGGGCATCGCCGCCATCGTCTGCGCCGTCGCCGCAACCCGCCAGCATCACCGCCCACGCGATCAACGGGATGACCAGGCGGCCGATCAGGACGCGCCGGCGCCCGAGCGGGTCAGTCCGATGGTGTGTCGAGTCGATCGGCGTATCGATCCACGATGAGTTGAACGTCATGCTCGTATTGCCTTCCGAAGACCGAGACGATCAGGTAACGCCAGAACGCCCGAACCTGCCGGGGGTCGGACAGGAGCATGGCCGAGCCGTGGCCGGCGGAGGCGATCTGCTCGAAGTCGCGGAGGACGGCGCGGCGGGACCGGCCGGCGGTGTCGGCGCGGCCGACGTCCAGGGCGTTGACGGTGCCGCGGAACCGACGGTGGAAACGAGCGGCGAGGGTGACGGCGTCGTCGCGTCCGCCGGGGTGGACGGGGGCGTCGCCGATGAGGATGATCACGCCGCGTCGGCGTCGTTGCCAGCCCATGCGGTCGGGGTCGGTGGCGACGCTCAAAGCCATGTCGATCGGCTCGGGCTCGTCGCCGCCGCCGCCGGCATGGATGCGGTCGACGAATTCGATCAGGGAGTCGAGGTCGCGGGTCAGGGGCAGGTCGATGGTGGCGTCCATGCCGTAGCCGTCGCCGTAGTCCTTGAAGGCGACGACGCCGAAGCGGACGTCGGCGCGTGGGCCGGCGGCGCCGCCGAGCTCGAGGATGCCGGTGATGACGCCGACGATCTGTCGCAGCCGTGCCTTGGCCTGCTCGATGTAAGGCCCCATGCTGCCGGTGGCGTCGATGACGAAGGCGACGTCGAGGCCGTGGCCGCGGAGCCCGCCGATCATGCGTTGGAACCCGGGGCTGGTGCCCTCGAGCAGCCCGCCGCTGCCGGCGCCGGCGGCCCCGGGCGAGAGCGTCTCGGCCAGGTCGGTGACCAGGGCGAGCGCGGGATCGGCGGTGGGGGCGTCGAGGGCGTCGGCCTCGGGCGTGGGGATGGCGGGCGTGGCCAGGGGCGCCGGCGTGGGCGCGACCTGCTGGGCCTCGGCCGGGCTGCTCAGCCGGGCGGCGTCGGCCACGCCCTGCTCGGGATCGGCCGCGTCGTCGCCGAGCTGACCCCCGGCGCCCGACGCGTCCCCGCTGGGCGTCAGCCGCCCGATCTCGAGCACGACGTCGCGCTCGGGCATCTGCCTCGCGGCCAGCGTGACCAACGCCAGCAGCAACAGGACGGCCGCGTGGAACAGCACCGACCCCAGCCACGCCGGCACGCTGTCTCGCCACGTCACCGCTTCACGGGGCGTGTCGGCGGGCTCGTGCATGGGTCGGGCTTGGCCGCGCATGGATTGCGTTCCGGTCCAACACGTATGGCGTCACTCGAGCGCGATCAACGAGACGTCTTTCATCGGGCTGGCGGCCACGGCGTCGAGCACACGCGCGACCTGATCGACGGTCAGGGCGGGATCGGCCGCGACCACCACCGGCACGCGCGGCGCGTTGATCGTCCCCAGCATCGCCGTCAGCCCGTCGAACGCGTTGACGCCCAGCTCCGCACGCCCGACCACGAGGCGCACCGCTCCGTCCGTGGTGCTGGCCGCGCGGACCTCGATCGACTCGGGCAGGTCCCGGCCGGACGCCTGGCCCGCCGCCGCCCGCCGCGCGTCCTCGACCGCCAGGTCGCGCTCCACGCCGACGAACGTCGCGCTGAGCACGAAGAACGCCAGCAGGATGAACACCACGTCCACCATCGCCGTCACGTTCAGGTGGTCGTCGCCGGCTTCGTGTGGCGGGGGCGCAAACCTCATGGCCCACGCTCCTCGATCGCGCGCAGCAGCGTGCTGGTGATGCCCGCGTCGCGGCAGGCTTCCAGCACGCGATTCAACCGCTCAAACCGCTGGCGGCGGTCGGCGCGGATCACGACACGCAGCGACTCGCCCCGCGCCGTGCCCCGTTCCCGTTCGCTGCTCAGCAGCTCCGTCAATCCGTCCAGCGGGACGGCCACGCGGTTGACCGTGAGCGTGTCGTCGGCACGCAGGTTGATCACCAGCTCGGCGGGCACCTCGTCCCCGACCAGCTCGCTGCTCATCCGCGGCAGCTCGACCGCCGGGTCCTCGTAGCTGCGGATCGAGTTGCTGACGATCAGGTAGAACGAGATGAGCAGGAGCACGATGTCCACGAGCGGCGCGACGCCGATGACCGTGCGAGGCTCCTCGCCGTGGCGGTCGAAGCTGAGGCTGGCGGGCGTGCTCAGGGCCATGCGGGGTCGGGCTCCGGCTTATAGCGTGATCAGGCGGGCGAGGGCGCGGTCGGGGAGGACGGCGACGTGGACGCCCTCGGCACCGCCCTTGGCG
>CAYSIX010000282.1:0-4704 GCA_964431205.1 uncultured Phycisphaeraceae bacterium | reverse complement strand
GTCGGCCAACTGTTCCACATTTTCACCTGTGCGTGCCTGGAGATCGCCGGCATCCTCTTCGTGACCCAGACGGCCCGGCCGGGCAACCGGGCCACGGCCATGGGCATGTACCACGGCGCCCACGTCATCGGGCTCTTCGCCGGCGCCTTCTGGTCCGGCTACCTGGCCGAGCACTTCGGCTACCCGTTCATGTTCCGGGTCTGTGCGGCCGTCTCAGCTCTGTCCGTGGTCGCCTTCGCGATCGTGCTCGTGGTCCGGGGCCCCAACCGATCCGAAGGGTCGGACGACGCGACCACGAGCCCGATTTCCGACTGAATCGCCGCGCTCGTGACGTTACGGCCGATCCGACGCTCACCGCCACCCGACCTCGGCTGGTCCGGAAAGGCGCAGAATAAGTTTTTGTGATAAATCACAGTTCGTTTCGAACGGATCGGGCCGACGGGGGGTACAATCGAGGGAATACTCGCGGGTTCGCGCGGGTCCAACAGTGGATCGACATTCACACGAGATTTTGAAATGAGGAGATGGCGCATGAGCAAGTGGCCTCGGATGCTGACGACGATGGCGTGTGCGGGATTGATCTGGACGGGCGCCGGGGTCAGCGCGCAGGAGGCGGAGGACGCCGGCGAGAAGAAGGCCGAGGCCGTCAAGGCCTTCAAGTTCATGGCGGCCGGCGATGCGCCCCAGTTCGAGCTCCAGACGCTGGAAGGCAAGCCGTTCACCCACGAGACGCAGCAGGGCAAGCTGACCGTATTGGAGTTCTGGGCGACCTGGTGCCCGCCCTGCGTCGCGGCCATGCCCCACACCAAGGCGCTGTACGAGCGCTTCGGCCCGAAGGGCATCGAGTTCGTCGGCATCAGCTACGACAAGACCCGGGAAGACCTGGACCGAGGCCTCGAGGACTTGGAAGTCACCTGGCCGCAGGTGTTCGACCCCGAGCGGCAGACGCTGCACACGTTCGGCGTGGGCATGCTGCCGCGGATCATGATCCTGGATCCGCAGGGCGTGATCGCGTGGTCGGGCCACCCGAACGACCTGGACGCGGCGCTGTGGCAGGCGATTGAGAAGCACCGCCCGGACCTGTACGACTCGGCCGAGGCGCAGGCGGCGATCGGCGAGCAGCAGCGGCGCAAGGCCGAGCAGGAGGCCGCTCGCGCCAAGGCCGAGGCCGAGCGTCAGGCCGCGATCGAGGTCCGCGTCGGCAGCAAGCCCGACTTTGACCTCGAGGCCGTCGATGGCGGGCGCATCACCGACGAGTCGCTGCGCGGCAAGCTGGTGATCGTGGACTTCTGGGCGACCTGGTGCGGCCCGTGCATGGCCGCGATGCCGCACATGAAGGAGCTCTACGCCGAGTACAAGGACCAGGGCGTCGAGGTGCTGGGCATCAGCCTCGATCGTGACATGGAGACGCTCAGGAACACCATCGCCGAGCACGAGCTCGCCTGGCTGCACCACTACGACAAGTCGCGTGAGATGAGCAAGAAGTGGGGCGTCAGCGGCATCCCGACGGTGTTCATCCTCTCGCCCGAAGGTGAGGTGCTTTGGCGCGGCCACCCGATGAGCATGGATGAGGCGTTCGAGAAGGCCCTGAAGGAGCACCCGCCCAAGGCCATGGCCGCGGCGAACTGAACCGCCCGGACGCCATCCACTTAGACCTTCGACGAACGGCTCGATGGGTGTGGGCGTCGCGGATCACCGCGGCGTCGGCACACCCGCGAGCCGTTCGTTCGTTTCTCGATACGTGCGGTGATCCTGCACCCGGACCGTCAGCTCCACGCCGTCGTCGAGCATGTCACAGCCGGTCACACGCACGCGACGGCGGTGCTCCACCTTCAGCACGGGCTTGAACCTCACGTCTTCGAGCTGACTCAGCCACGCACCGATCCGCGCCGCCCGATCCTCCTGGCCGCCGCGTCGCTGCAGGTACTCGCCCACCGCGCCGGTCGGCACCGGCACCCGACCCGCCGTCAGACTCGAAACGGCCAGCGATGCCGTCCCGTCCCGATGAAACCGCAGATCCGCGTCGGCCGTGAACACCTGCGTGACGTGCCGCGACGTGTAACGGAACCCGAGCACCCATCGACCGTCCTCGACCACGACCATCGGGTCGGTGATCTCGGCGGGGCGAACGTAGCCGCGTTGCTCCATCCACTCATCCAACCGCGCGGTCACCATCGCCGCCAGCTCGGCATTGGTCAGGCGCAGCCGCTCGGTCGCGTCGATCCGCACGTCCGGCGGCCGCACACCCGGTGTCCCGGAAGTCTCGGCCACCGTCTCGGCCTCACCGGCGATCCCGCCCATAACGTTGCTCGACTCCGCGCCGTTGAGCCCCCGGCGTATCAGGCCCTCGAAACGCGTCTCGACGTCCTTCGCGATCGTCTCGATCTGCTCCGGGCTGTGGGTCCGCAGAAACACCTCGTGGTCGCGCCA
Organism: uncultured Phycisphaeraceae bacterium; assembly: GCA_964431205.1. Classification (GTDB taxonomy): domain Bacteria; phylum Planctomycetota; class Phycisphaerae; order Phycisphaerales; family Phycisphaeraceae; genus CAYSIX01. The sequence continues at coordinate 2,274 of CAYSIX010000282.1, read as the reverse complement.
CGCCGGCGGCGTCGAACGCAGCAGCCACCAGCCACCCGCCCCCAGCAGGACCATCGCCACGCCGCTCGCGACCAGCAGCCGCCATCGCCATCGACGCCGCGACCGCTCCGCACCGTCTTGTCCTGTCTCGCTCATGTCGCCTCCCGAAGCCGATCTCCGGACGACGCCGTCGCGACCGGTCCACCCGACCGCCCGCGACCGTCGGTCCGGCGCTATCGTTGACTCGGCTAACCGAAGGTGGGGGTTGACTGGGGATGGGGCCCGTTGGCGATGCCGCGGTGCCGGCCACGCCCGCGGCAAGTCGATCAACAGCCACGAGTTGCGGCCGGTAACCGCCGTCGAAGCGTCCCCAACGGGATTCGAACCCGTGTTTCCAGGATGAAAACCTGGCGTCCTGGACCTGGCTAGACGATGGGGACGGCTCGGCGCCCCATCCGGGACGCACGAGCGGCATTGTAGCCCCGCCCGTTCGCCCAGCAACCGCGGGCCCTCGCCCGATGCGTGCCGTGCAAGCCGGGACGTTGCGAGACGGAGCCCCGGGCGACCCCGGGGTGAGCTCGTGCCTCGCTCCGCCGCGGCTTCAAGCCGCGGCGAGGCAACGTGAGAGCGAACCGCGCAGCACCCGCTCAAACGACCATCGCATCGGGGTATGATCCGACATCGCTGCCCCGTGCGGCACGTCGGGCCCGTAGCTCAGTGGTTAGAGCAGGCGACTCATAATCGCTCGGTCGCAGGTTCGAATCCTGCCGGGCCCATTGAACGTTCTCATCGAGGTGCCGTGACCCGACGACGCGCTTGGTCATCTCAGCGACCGGCGGGCGACGATCACGCCGAGGACGACGGACCAGGCAAACAGCACGACCTGCTGCAGGAAGAAGAATACCCAGACGCCAAGGCCCCAAGACACCTATTTCTCTATGCCCAGTCGCATCCGGGCACGGTCAAGTGTTTTGTCTGGCGGCTACAGGTACCGCCGCGCGCCGTCGAACGACCAGCAACGGTAACCGTCCATTTTCGCGCGCCCGCCGCGCTTGTGTGATCGGATTTTGTTTGGTACGCTCACAGCGTGAGAAATTCACCGCGACAGCGCAACGAATTTGAGGTGGACGAATTCTGCGACGGGCTGGTGGACGGCCCGGCGCGGCGGCGCGCGGCGGGGCTGAACCCGGGCAACCGGTTCGAGGCCCGGCGGCTGCACGTGCTGGGCGAGGCGATCGACGCCCGCCGCGCCGAGCGCGCCGCCGAGGGCCAGGACCCCGACGAGCCGGTCCGCGTGCCGCTGCGGGTCTTTCCCGACCGGACGCAGAGGCTGATCAACCGCGTCGCGCCGACGTCGGACGTGCCCTTCGAGTGGACCGTGAATCTCTACCGCGGGTGCGAGCACGGCTGCATCTATTGCTACGCCCGGCCGTACCACGAGCACCTGGGCTTCTCGTGCGGGCTGGACTTCGAGACGAAGCTGGTGGCCAAGCACGACGCTCCGGAGCTGCTGAGGCGGGAACTGGCCTCGCCGACCTGGCGGGGCGAGCCGATCGTGATGTCGGCGATCACGGACGTTTATCAGCCGCTGGAGCGGGAGCTGGGCCTGGTGCGGCGGTGCCTGGAGGTGATGGCGGGCTGCGGGCAGCCGGTCTCGACGATGACCAAGGGCGCGCTGGTGCTGCGGGACGCGGACCTGTGGGCGAAGAAGTCGGCCGAGCAGACCGGTCGAGTGACGGTGACGCTGGTGACGCTGGACCACACGCTGGCGGCGAAGCTGGAGCCGCGGGCGGCGTCGCCTGCGCGGCGTCTGGCGGTGATCCGCGAGCTGACCCGCGCGGGCGTGACGGTGTCGGTGAACATCGCGCCGGTGATCCCGGGGCTGACCGACCAGGAAGTCCCGGCGCTGCTTCGAGCGGCGGCGGACGCCGGGGCGCGACGGGCGGCGTGGGTCCTGCTCCGCCTGCCCTGGCAGTTGAAGGAACTGTTTCTGGACTGGTTGCAGCGATCGGTCCACCCGGACCGGGCCAAGCACGTCGAGTCGTTGCTGCGGCAGACGCACGGCGGCAAGCTCTACGACGCGCGGCGGGCCGTACGAAGATGCGGGCGCGGCGCCCACGCCGAGCAGATCGCCAAGGTGTTCGAAACGTTCAGCCGCAAGTACGGCCTGAATCGGGACGTTCGGCCGCTGTCCCGGAAACGATTTCGCCCGCCGGAAGTCGGTGGCCAGTATCGGCTGTGGTGAGATCGCTCACGCGTGCCCGCAAAGCGTGAAATCGGTGGCGGCCGGGGGCT
>CAYSIX010000281.1:0-4706 GCA_964431205.1 uncultured Phycisphaeraceae bacterium | reverse complement strand
AGGCCGCTGGGCGGGTCTGGTCGGGATGCCGGCGGCGGAGGCCGGCGCCCAGGGTAACGTCGACTTCGCGATTTACAAGTATTCGCGCAACATCACGGAAGAGCACAACTGGCCGCTCGACTTCCTGCACTACTTCACCAGCCAACGGATCAACCAGCGTTTCAACAAGGCGGTGAGCTGGGTGCCCGTGATCCGTGGCGCCGAGGTCTTGCCGCGGATGGAGCCGTTCAAGCCGGTCCTCAAGGGCTCCACCGGCGGCGGCATCATCCCGCAGCACGGCGGCGGGCAGTTCACGGCCTACTTTCAGGGACAGCTGAAGGCCTTTGTACGAGGCGAGATCGACTACGACGAGCTGGCCAACCGCCTGCGCGAGCAGGCGTTCTCTGACGGACGGTTCGGCCTGACCTATTACATCGCTGAGTCTTACATCGACCAGAAGCGACGCGACCGCGTCGTCGATCGCACGTTGGCTTCGATGAGCACGGTGGCCCTGATCGACGATCGACCCGTCTCGCCAAAATACATCCGAACCTTGGCCGACCAGGTGCCACGCAACGCCGGCGAAAGCGAAAGAGCGCTGTACGAACGCGTCATTGGAGAACCCTTGCCCGTCGAGTAACGCGGCGCCCGACCTCACCGAGCCCCGATCCCGGCCGAGCCTATGGAACAGCCGAGCACCACCATCCTGCCCCGCAAGATCGCCGCCCTGCGCAATCGAACACCTTCGCGGGCGACGACGCGCTCGCGCCGCCTGGGCAAGGCGGCCTCCCGCGCCCGGCTCTGGCTGGCGCTCTACGCCATGATGAGCTTCACGATCGTCGGGATGATCATCTTCAGCTACATCCCCAAGATCGACGTGGTCAAGTACGCCTTCTACGAGTGGGAGCCAGAGGCCGTCGAGCGATTCATCGGCTGGCGCAACTTCTACAACGCCTTCACTCAGGACCCACTGTTCTGGCAGAGCTTCAAGCTCGTGGTCATTTTGCTCGTGGCCAACCTGATCAAGATGTGGCCCAGCATCTTCGCCGCCATCGCCCTGCACCGCCTGCGCTCCGACCGCTGGCGGTACATCTATCAGGTCCTGTTCGTGATCCCGATGGTCATCCCCGGGATGGTCTGGCTGCTGATCTGGAAGAGCTTCTTTGAGGCCGACGGCGGGATCGTCAACCGCTTCCTGAACGTCACGGGAATCATGAACGTGCTGCACTGGCTGGACGGGTCGCCCCGGATCGACGTCGAGACCGGGAGCCTGGTATCCAGCGGCGGGTTGCCCTGGCTCGCTCAGCACGTTCAGACGCTGATCGACGCGGTGGTGCGGCCGGTGTCCGGCAGCGTGTGGGGGCTGATGGCCTTTGGCGGCATGCTCCTGGCCGTCGCGCCGGGGCTGCACACGATCGGACGCCGCTGGCTGGTCTGGACGGTGATCGCCCTGTTTTCTCTCTGGGCGTGGTGGGACGTGCCGTACCCCTGGGGCGCGAGCACGCCCGGATGGTGGGCACCGGCCACCGGGTACCTCTGGGCGCCGGCCGCGTTTCTCGCCGCCACGATCATCGCGCGCGTGCTGCGCGGCGAGGACCCGGTCACCGGGCAGGACAAGGCCCGATGGACCGGGATGACCGCGATCGGGCTCGGCGGCCTGCTGGTGGCCACCGCCATGATCTGGACCGAGCCGATCAACGCCTTCGCCCAGGGCCAGCCCAGCTGGCTCGGCCACTCCCGGCTCATCGTCCCCACCCTGATCCTCTGGGGCTTCCCATGGGTCGGCACCGTCGGTGTGCTCATCTACCTCGCCGGCCTGCAGCAGATCTCCAAAGACGTCTACGAGGCCGCCGAGCTGGACGGCGTCGGGCCGCTCGGCATGATGTTCCGCATCGAACTGCCTCTCATCCTCACTCAGGTCCGCATCAACCTCATCTTCATGACCATCGGCGTCCTCACCGGATACGAGATGAACCTCATCCTCTTCGGCCCCGAGGGCGGCACCGGCAACGCCGCCATGGTCCCGGGCCTCTACATCTACCAGCAGTCCTTCTACGAGAGTAAGTTCGGCTACGCCTGCGCGCTGGGCATGGTCATGTTCGTCATGATTCTGCTGTTGACCATCATCTACCAACGCTACGTCAAGATCGAAAAATAACGGGTTCCATCCATGGCCATCAAAGGAACACGACGCGCCGAGGTCTTCAAGCACAGCCTGCTGCTGTTCGTGCTGTTCTTCGCCTTCTTCCCGCTGGTCATCATGCTCGCGATCAGCTTCAAGGACCAGGACCAGTTCTACGTCAACCCCTACATGTTCGACTGGCCCACCGAGTGGCGGTTCGAGAACTGGGCCCGCGGCTGGAACACCGTCAAGAACGCTATCGCCAACTCCGTCGTCACCTCCGTCGGCGCCGTCGTCGGCGCCATGGTCATGGCCATCCTCACCAGCTACGCACTGGCGCGGTACCGGTTCCCCGGCCGCGGAATCATCTACTACGGCATCATCGGCTCCATGTTCCTGCCCGGGACCGCCGCCACCCTCGTCACGACCTTCAACCTCATCCGCAACCTCAACCTCTTCAACTCCCTCTGGGCCCTGGTCATCACCGGCGCCGTGGGCGGGCAGGTCGTCTCCGTCTTCATCCTCAAGCAGTTCATCGAGGACATCCCGCGCGAGCTGTTCGAGTCCGCGCAGATCGACGGGGCCGGACACCTGCATCAGATCATGCACATCATCATCCCCCTCAGCGGCTCGATCCTGGGCACGCTGGCGATCCTCAAGTTCCTCGGGACCTGGAACAACCTCATGCTTCCCCTGATCGCGTTCCGTGACGAGGAGCTCTACACCATCCCCGTCAAGCTCATGCACCTCGAGGGCGACATCGTCAAGGAGTGGGGCCCGCTGATGGCCGGCTACGCCATCGCTTCGATTCCGCTCGTGCTCCTGTTCGTCTTCACCATGCGCCTGTTCGTCAAAGGCATCGCCGCCGGCGCCATCAAGGGCTGAGCGCGCCGCAACGAGCTCGACGGAGCCCCCGCGACGAGGGGTGTAGCCCAAAAAGCAGGGCATCCCGACGGTGAGCGCATTTGGCACTTTCTTAGGTGGACCACACCCGCGACGAGGCCGAGCTGGCGAACGTCTTGACCGAGCCGTGTAATCGGTTACATTGCCGTTCCATTCGTCCGCCTGTTCCTTTGCTTCCCTGCCTCGGAGTCGAACCCCATGCGATCCGCCGCCGCCCTGCTCGCTTCCCTGCCCGCGATCGCCATCGCCACCGCCACGTCGCCCCTGCCCGCCAAGACGCCGGCAGACGACCCCCTGCCCAACGTGCTGGTCGTTCTTGCCGATGACATCGGCTACGGCGACCTCAGTTGCTACGGCGGGCGCATCCCCACCCCCCACCTCGACCGCCTCGCCCGTGAAGGCATGCGCTTCACCGATGCGCATTCCGCCTCCGCCCTCTGTGCCCCCTCCCGATACAGCATGCTCACCGGCAGCTACCCCTACCGCAACGGCCGACCCGGCGGGACCTGGAACGTCAACAACAGCAACGCCTTTGCGGTCAACGCCGATCACACCGACGCCGGCAAGCACCTCACCGTCGCCGACGTTCTCCGCGACGCCGGCTACCGCACCGCCTTCTTCGGCAAGAGCCATCTTGGCGGCGACATCTACGACACCGACGGCAACCTCATCCGCCGCGAACCCGACATCTACAGGATGGACTTCGCCCGCGGCATCACACGCGAGCTCAACGACCACGGCTTCGATTACGTCTTGAGCATGGCCAGCGGCATCCAGCACGCCCCCTTCGCCTACTTCCAGAACACCCGCTTCGATCCCATCAACCCCGACAACCCGCCCGACAACCGCAGCACACGCCAGTGGTTCAACGGGCGCTACGCGGTCGGCGACAACGGCACCTCCGAGATCGTCGAACACCCGCCGGACAACCCCGGTGTCGGCGACGTCGACTACGACTCCAGCCAGGTCGGCATCGTCCTGACCGAAAAGGCCCTCGACTTCCTCGACCGCCATCACGCCGCCAACCAGGCCGAGCGAACCCGACGCCCCTTCCTCCTCTACTTCGCCTCCCAGGCCATCCACGTGCCCCACACCCCACCGATCGACTTCGACGGCGACCCCGAAACCCTCGACGAACCCGTCGCCAGCACCACCGGCGGCGCTACCTCCGACATGGTCCGAGAGCTCGACCTCCAGGTCGGCAAGCTGCTCCGGAAGCTCGAAGACATGGGCTTGCTCGACGACACGCTGATCATCGTCACCAGCGACAACGGGGCGCTCTGGCCGAACGTCGTCGATTACGGCGACCCGGAGCACGACAACAACGGCCCCTTCCGCGGCTACAAGGCCGACGTATATGAGGGCGGCCACCGCGTCCCCTTCATCGCCAAGTGGGGCGACGGCACCGACGCCGGCTCCAGGATCAAGCCGGGCTCCGTCTTCGAACAGACCATCATGGCACACGACTGGGTCGCCTCCATGTACGACCTCGTTGGCCGCGACATGCCCGAGGACCAGTGCCTCGACGGCACAACGCTCCTGCCCGTCTTCTTCGGCTACCACCCGCCCGATCAGCCCGTCCACGACTTCGTCCTCTACCAGGCCGGCTTCGCCTACGACGGCGCCATCCGCGAGGGCGACTGGGTCCTCGTCGTCGATCGGAACAACGAGGCGACCGAGCTGTACGACCTGAACACCGACC
>CAYSIX010000280.1:0-4860 GCA_964431205.1 uncultured Phycisphaeraceae bacterium | reverse complement strand
CGGTCGAGCTGCGCCTCGGGCAGCGGGTACGTGCCCTCCTGCTCGATCGGGTTCTGCGTCGCGAGCACGAAGAACGGCTGGGGCAGCGCGTGCCGCGCCCCGCCGGCGGTCACGTGGTGCTCCTGCATCGCCTCGAGCAGCGCCGCCTGGGTCTTGGGCGGCGTGCGGTTGATCTCGTCGGCCAGCAGCACGTTGGCGAACACCGGGCCCTTGACGAACCGCAGCTCGCGCTGCCCGGTCGTGCGGTTCTCCTCGATCACCTCCGTGCCGGTGATGTCACTGGGCATCAGGTCCGGCGTGAACTGGATCCGCGAGAACTCGAGGCTCAGGGCCTGAGCGATCGTCGAGACCAGCAGCGTCTTGGCCAGGCCGGGCACGCCGACCAGCAGCGCGTGGCTCTGGGTGAACAGGCAGATGAACACCTGATCGATCACCTCGCGCTGGCCGACGACGACCTTGGCGACCTGGTCGCTGAGCTGCTGGGACGCGTCGCGGATCTCGCCGATCAGGGACTCGAGCGCCTGGCCGTCCGGGGCCTGGGCGGGGGGCGTGGGCTCGTGCGAAGTCATGCGGTCTCCTGATCGGAAAAGACTGGGGTCAGTATAGCCGTCATCGGCGATCGGCCCGGATCTACAATGCCGCCGATGCCCGAGTTGCCTGAGGTCGAGACCGTCCGCCGCACGCTCGAACCGCTGGTGTGCGGCCGGCGGGTCGTGTCGGTTGCGCTGCGCCGCTCGGACGTGGTCCACGGCACGCGCACACCCCACGCCCTGCTGCGCGGCTCGGTCATCGATCGGATCGACCGCCACGGCAAGCAGCTCGCCCTGATCGCGGCCGCGAACGGAGCGGGCGGCGCCGGCGGCCGCTGCGTCTGCATCCACCTGGGCATGACCGGCACGCTCACGCACGCCCGGGACGCGGTGACCGTCCGCGCGATGCTCGCGGCCAACCACACGCACGTCGCCTGGCGGCTGCACGACGGCGGCGTGATGACGTTCCGTGACCCGCGGCGCTTCGGCGGGCTCTGGACGGTCCGTGGCGTCGACGATCTGACCGCGACCCGGTGGGCGGCGCTGGGCGAGGACGCGCTGACGATCCGGCCCGGTCGGCTGCACGCGAAGCTGAGGGGCAGCCGTCGGCCGCTGAAGGCGGCGCTGCTGGACCAGGCGGTTATCGCGGGGCTGGGCAACATCTACGTGGACGAGGCGTTGCACGCGGCGGGGCTGCACCCGCTGAGCCCGGCGGGGTCGCTCAGCCGGGCGGACGTGGTGAATCTCGTTCGCGTGATGCGGCGGATCCTGCGGCGTGCGATCGGGATGGGCGGCTCGACCCTGCGCGATTACCGCGACGGGCGGGGCCGCGCCGGCTCGTTCCAGGGCCGACACCGCGTGTATCAGCGGGCCGATCAGCCGTGCCTGCGGTGTCGGGCGGTGCTGGGCCGGCTGATTGTTTCGGGGCGGACGACGGTGTTCTGTCCACAATGCCAGAGAGGGGTCTCGGGCGGATGGGCGGCGCGGTTGGGAGGTGTGGGGCGTGCCACGGATCGGGTCGCGGCCGGCCGGGGCGATTCCATGAGGGAATAGATAGAAAGATTCATCTTCCTCTCCGTATGCGGGTCCGTGTCTGGCGCCAAACGCCCCGATTACGACGTAAAATTCAACCAAAACTAATCTTATGAGCATTACACCCTTGTGGAAAAGGTGTCGCGTTGCTGTAGCGGGCGATGGGGAAACGGCGCGCTTGAACGCTGTTCCTGTCGCCTCGGCTCGTGGGGGGCGGGCACGCCTCGCATCACGGCGACGAGACCGGGGCGTGAGCCGGCATCGGCCCGGCGCTTACGCACAGGTTTTCCACAGGGCCGCGAACAACCCTGCTGATTGCGCATGCCGGTACCGAACACGTGCGCAAACATGGCTGAAGGGGTGGTCAGGAAGCGGCGCGGGACAAGCGGGATCGTCACCCGCTGCCGTTGCTGTGCAGCTTCTCTTCGAGGTGATGGATCTGGCGGGCGAAGTCCTGCTCGGTGCTCAGGCGGTCGCCGACGGTTCGGATCGAGTGCATGACGGTCGTGTGGTCGCGGCCGCCGAAGTACCCGCCGATCTCTTCGAGGCTGAACCGGGTTCGCTTGCGGGCCAAGTACATGCAGACCTGTCGCGGCTCGGTGACGGACTTGTGTCGGCGGCGCGACTGAAGGTCGCTCAAGCGGACGTTGTAGTGGTCGGTGACGACCTTGATGATCGCCTGGAGGGTGTTGGGGCTGGCCGCGGTCTCAGAGGAGCGGTCGTTGAGCACCTGTTGGGCCAGGCGAAGGTCGATCTCGTCGCCCTGGAGCTGAGCCCTCGCGGCGAGGGTGTTGATGGTGCCCTCAAGATCGCGGGCGTTGGAATCGATGCGGTTGGCCAGGTACTCGTACACCGCATCGGGCACCTTCAGGCCGCGCAGACGAGCCTTGGCGCGCAGGATGGCGACCCGCGTCTCGAAGTGCGGGCGGGTGACGGTGGCGACCAGGCCGCACTGGAACCGGCTGACCAGGCGCTCTTCGAGGTGGGGGATCTCGGCGGGCGGCGCGTCGCTGGACATGACGATCTGGCGGTTGGACTGGTACAACTCGTTGAAGGTGTGGAAGAACTCTTCCTGGGATTGCTCGCGGTGGCCGCGGCCGAGGAAGTGGATGTCGTCGATCACGAGCATGTCGGCGTGGCGGTATCGCTGGCGGAAGCGGTGCATCTGCCGGGCCTGGACGCAGGTGATGAACTGGTTGGTGAAGGTGTCGCAGGAGACGTAGAGGATGCGGGTGCGTGGCCGCTCTTCCATGACCGTCTGGCAGATGGCCTGGAGCAGGTGGGTCTTGCCCAGGCCGACGCCGCCGTGGATGAACAGCGGGTTGTAGGCGGTGCCGGGCTGGCGTGCGACGGCGACGGCGGCGGCGTAGGCGAGCTGGTTGGCCGGGCCGCTGATGAAGTTCTCGAAGCTGTGATCGGGGCTGATGACGATCTGGTCGGCGTCGAGGTCGACCAGCTCTTCGGACTCCAACTCGGTCGCCGGTCGAGCCTGGCGACCATTGGCGCCGGCGCGGTCCAGCTCGTCCCACGGGCTGGTCACCCCGCCGGAGGCCAGGTCTTCGTCGGTCACGAATCGCACGGCGATGAGCTTGCCGGTGACGGCCTGGGCCGCCTCGGTGAACTGCGAGAGGCACTTCTTCTGCAGGTAGTTCTGATGGACGCGCTTGTCCGCCTGCACCGTCAGCAGGCCGGAGTTGAGCCCGATCGGCTCCAGGTCGTCAAACCATTGGCGACAGATGGCGCTGTATCGCTGCCTGAGGTAGCCCAGGATGTCGCGCCACAACGCCTGATCCAACGTCGCCATGACGGGTACGTTTCCTCAAAAACGGGACGGCAACAGCCCGCCGGGTCTGGCCGCGGCGCAGATCCCGGCACGTCGCCCCCCCGGGACATGCGGTGAGCTAGGGCGGTTCCACCACTTTCACACTCCCAACCGGGCAACCTACCGCCGCGCGGCCGCTCGTGTCAACGCTCTCGCTTGGCCGATAGGGTGTGAAGTTCGCTGTAAACCCGTGGCGTGCGTCCGATTAGATGATTTTCTCGACGTGAGGAAAAACCACGCCAGCCTGATGCTGTTCGACGACGCGCGCGGGCGGTGGGGCCCGCTGTGCCGGTGGCGCCCGGTTTTCTCGCTGCGCAGCGGCGCGCACACGACCTGGCGACGCATCGAGCGGCGGTTGCATCGTGCGGTCGCGGCCCTTTACGTCGCTGAGCCCCTGGTCGAAGTGGTCCGTCAGCGGCATCGGAACCTCGCGGTGCAGGTCTTGCCCGAGGACGAACACTGGCTGTTGATCAACGGGCGGTGGCTCGGCGTGGATGGCGCCGAGGCCGTGGGCGCGTTGCGGGCGGGTGAGGCGCTCGTGGACGCCAAGGGCACGCTGATCGCCGCTCACGTGCATCGCAACGACGCGCAGGCCCTCGCCGCCGGCGGTTGGCGCGACCTGCCGGATCACATCACCACGCGGATCGTCGAGGGCGTCCCGCTGATCGAACGCCCCTGGCACGTGCTCGATCAGCTCGATCGGACGCTGCGCGACGACCTCGACGCGCTGGGCCTGCCGATCGTTCACCGCCACGCGCCGCCGGGCGTGACGGTCGTCGGCGAGCACCCGGTCAAGATGGCCCACGACGTGCGCGTCATCCCGCCGTGCACGATCAACGCGACCGCCGGAGCCGTCGCCGTTGACGAGGGCGCCACGCTGCATCCCTTCACCGCGTTGGAGGGGCCGTGCTACATCGGCGAGCAGACCGTCCTGGCCGCCCACACGTCGATCCGGCCATGGACCGTGGTCGGCCCGCGGTGCAAGGTCGGCGGCGAGGTCAGCGGCGCGATCCTGCACGGCTGCACCAACAAGGCTCACCTCGGGTACCTGGGCAACAGCCTTGTCGGCGCCTGGTGCAACCTCGGGGCCGACACCAACGTCTCGAACCTCAAGAACACCTACGGCCCGGTGCGCGTCCAGCTCGAAGCCGACACCCCGCCCGAAGACACCGGCCGTCAGTTTCACGGCCCGATCATCGGCGACTTCGTGCGCACCGCCATCGGCACCCGTCTGCTCACCGGCTCGTGCCTCGACCTGGGTTGCATGATCGCCTGCTCCGGCTTGGCGCCCAAGCACGCCGCGCCGCTGGGCTTCTACACCGACGCGCCCGACGGCACGCCCCGCCGCGCCGAGCACGACGTCGACCGGCTGATCGCGACGATTCATCGCATGATGGCGCGCCGTCAGGTGACGCTGACCGACGCCGAACGCCAGCGTCTGCGGGACCTGGCCCAGCCCGTCGCCGAGCGCTGATC
>CAYSIX010000279.1:0-4872 GCA_964431205.1 uncultured Phycisphaeraceae bacterium | reverse complement strand
GAGTCCGGGGCCCGATCAACCGCACCTCGGCGCCCATGGTGGTCAGCAGGTGGATGTTGGAGCGCGCGACCCGGCTGTGCAGCACGTCGCCGCAGATGGCGACCAGCAGGCCGCGCAGCGTGCCCGTGTGGCGGCGTATGGTCAGCGCGTCGAGCAGCGCCTGGGTCGGGTGCTCGTGCGAGCCGTCGCCAGCGTTGATCACCGAGCCCATGACCTTCTCGGACAGCAGCTGGACCGCACCCGAATCCGGATGCCGCACCACCAGCACGTCGGGGTGCATGGCGTTGAGGGTGATGGCGGTGTCGAGCAGCGTCTCGCCCTTCTTGATCGCCGAAGTGGCGACCGACATGTTGATCACGTCCGCGCTCAGGCGCTTGCCCGCGAGCTCGAACGAGGTGCGGGTGCGGGTCGAGCTTTCGAAGAACAGGTTGATGATGGTGCGGCCGCGCAGCGTGTCGAGCTTCTTGTCGGCGCCGCGGTTCTTCTCGACGTAGCTCTCCGACCGGTCGAGCAGCGCAGATATCTGGTCCGCCGTCAGCCCCTCGATCCCGAGGAGGTGCCGGTGCGGGAAGGCGAGCTCGTCGCGCGTGCGGGAGGCGTTCATCAAAGGGGCGTTATAGGCGTGGCGGCGAGTCGCCACAAGCATGCCGGCTGCGGGGCCACGGCGGTGCGGCCGCACGACGCCCCCGCGGGTTAATTGACCGTAAGGCGGAGCCGGAGATAATCGGCGCGAGCGCGGCCCGGGAGCAGAATGGGGCGCAGTGGGATGGAGTGCCAAGACGGTGAAGCGCAGCTATCGCGTCGGGCGTCGGGGTGATGCCGACATCGTGGTCTCCGACAGTTCGGTGTCGCGCAGCCATGCCGACCTCGTGGTGGACGGCGAGGGCGGCTATTTCCTGACCGACTGCGGCAGCCGGCTCGGCACCTTCGTGCTGCGCGACGGCGCCTGGGAACCCGTGCGCCAAGCCTTCGTCGGCCCCGACGAGCCGGTTCTGCTGGGCGATTTCGAGACTACGGTGCGCATGCTGCTCGACGGCGTGGAGGCGAACTCGGGCGTTCGCTCGAACACCGCCAAGCTGTTGCCCGGCGCCATGCGGCGCATGTCGGCGGTGCTGGCCGCCGACGTTGTGGATTACTCCAGGATGATGGCGCAGGACGAGGCAGGCACGCTGGCGCGATTTCGCGCCGCGATGGCCGACGCGATCCAGCCGGCGATCGACCGCGAAGGCGGCCGGGTGTTCAAGACCATCGGCGACGGGTTTCTGGTCGACTTCCCGGTCGCCGCGGCGGCACTGCGCGCCGCGGTCGAGATGCAGCGCGCCCTGGCCCAGCGCAATGCCGCCCAGCCGCGCTTAAACCGGCTGCGGTTGCGCATCGGCATCAGTTTCGGCAGCGTCATCGCCGACGCCGACGACCTGTTCGGCGACGGCGTCAACCTCGCCGCCCGGCTTGAGGGCATCGCCGAGCCCGGTTGCATCGCCATCTCCGAGGCGGTGCACGAGGAGACCGTTCGGGCGGTGGACCTCAACTATGTCGACTGGGGCCCGCGGCCGCTCAAGAACCTGCCAGCGCCTGTGCGTGTGTTCCATGTCGACCCGTTGGACGGCCCGACGCAGTAGGCTGATCCTGCGGCGCTGCCTACAAGACGCCCTGTTCCCGCAGCCGGGCGCGCTCGGTCGCGTCCAGCCCGAGCAACTCCTCGAGCACCTCGTCGGTGTGCTGGCCCAGAAGCGGGGGCGGGCGGCGGTAGTCGACCGGGGTTTCCGAGAGGCGGATGGGGGAGGCGATGAACGGCACCGGCTCGTCGGTCGCCGGGTGGGCCATCTCCAGGCGCATGCCGCGATGGCGCACCTGCGGGTCGGCGAAGACGCGGTCGAGCGTGTTGACCGGGCCGCAGGGCACGCCAGCGCGGCCGAGCGCCTCGACCCACCAGTCGATGGAGTGGCGGGCGGTGGCCTCGCGGATCGGCGGGATCAGCTCGGTTCGGTTTTCCACCCGGGCACGGTTGGTGGCGAAACGCGGATCGTCGGCCAGGCCATCGAGACCGGCGACCTCGCAGAAGCGGCGGAACTGGGCGTCGTTGCCTACCGCCAGGATGAAGTGGCCGTCGGCGGCCGGAAAAGCCTGGTACGGCACGATCGAGGGGTGGGCCGTGCCCTGAGGGCGCGGCACCGCACCGGTGATCAGGTGGTTCACGCCCTGGTTGACCAGCCAGGCGACCTGGCTGTCGAGCAGGGCGAGGTCGATGTGCTGGCCGCGGCCGGTGGCGTCGCGATGGCGCAGCGCGGCGAGGATCGCGACGGCGGCGTACATGCCGGTCATCACGTCCGCGATGGCGACGCCGACCTTGACCGGCTCGCCGTCCTCCGGGCCCGTGATCGACATGATGCCGCCCATGGCCTGGGCCAGGATGTCGTATCCGGCGCGCGACGCGTAGGGTCCGTCCTGGCCGAAGCCGGTGATCGAGCAGTAGACCAGGTGCGGGAACTCGCCGCGGAGCTGGTCCCAGGACAGGCCGTACTTGGCCAGGCCGCCGACCTTGAAGTTCTCGAACAGCACGTCCGAGCGCGCGATCAGGCGACGCGCGAGCTCGCGGCCCTCGGGCTTCTCGAGGTCGAGCGTCACCGAGCGCTTGTTGCGGTTGGCCGCCATGAAATAGGCGCTTTCGGCGGTATCCTCGCCCGTCGCGTCCTTGAGGTAGGGCGGGCCCCAGCCGCGCGTGTCGTCGCCGGCGCCGGGCCGCTCGATCTTGATCACGTCGGCGCCGAGGTCGCCCAGCATCTGGGTGGCCGTGGGGCCGGCCAGGATGCGGGTGAGATCGAAAACGCGGATGCCGTGAAGGGGGCCGGGCATGGGGCGGGCTTATAGGCGGGCGCGGCGGGTGAGACAAGACGGCGTCCTGGGCGTGGCTCTGGTGGCGATGCTGGCGGCCGCGCTGGCGCACTGGCCGGCGGCTGCGGACGACGTGACGCTCAACTTGATCCATGACGGGCGCACGCGCGAGGCGGTGCTCTACCTTCCCGAGGGGCTGCCGGCGGGCGCGCCGCTGGTCATTGTGCTGCACGGCGGCGGCGGCAACTGGCGCGGGATCAGGCGCATTGCGGGCTTCGACCGGCTCGCGGACGAGCATGGCTTCGCGGTCGCGTATCCACAGGCGACGGAGCGCCAGTGGAACGACGGGCGGGAGCCCGACGCCTACCGCCGCGGCGAGGCGGACGCCGACGACGTCGGATTCTTCGACAAGCTGATCGATGCGGCGCTGGCCGAGACCCGGGGCGACCCGGCGCGGGTCTACGTCACCGGCGCGTCGAATGGCGGCATGATGAGCTTTCGTTTGGCGTGCGAGCTGGCCGAACGCATCGCCGCGGCGGCGCCGGTGATCGCCAACATGCCTGCGCGGCTGGCCGAGGAGGGCTGCCGACCCGCGCGCCCGGTGCCGATCCTGATCATGAATGGGACGGCCGACGAGGCGGTGCCCTATGAGGGCGGGTACGTCACTGTCTTCGGCAGGCGGTACGGACGGGTGCTGTCGGCGGCCGAGAGCGCCGCGCTGTGGCGCGATATCAACGGTTGTGCCGTGCCGAGCGGGCCGACCGAGGTGGTCGACGACCGGCCTTTCGACGGGACCAATGTGGTGATCGAGCGCGCCACCGACTGCCGGCGCGACAGCGCCGTGGTGCTGGTCACGATCGAGGGCGGCGGCCACGGCTGGCCCGACAAGCCCTCGGTGCTGGGGCGTGGACGTGCGACGCGGGAGATCGCGGCGTCCGAGGTGATCTGGGAGTTCCTGCGCGAGTACCGGCTGGAGTAGGGGCAGACCCCTTCGACAAGAAGGATGTGGTAGGAGGAAAGGTGAGCGGGTGTGTCGCGCCGAAAACGCGCAACTCTTGTTCGACCCTCTCCCTATCCCTCGCCCCTCCGGGGGGAAGGTGACGTCTCCCGCCGCGCCCTGAGCGCGTCCAGCAGGCCCTGGAGGATCCACGCGGCTGCCAGCTTGTCGACCAGCTCGCCGCGGCGGCGGCGGGAGAGGTCGGCTTCGTCGGTCATCATGCGCTCGACGGCGGCCGTGGACAGGCGCTCGTCCCAGAACACCAGCGGCATCTCGCGGCGCTTGAGCAGGTTGTTGGCGAAGGCGCGGGCGGACTGGCAGCGCGGGCCCTCGGTGCCGTCCATGTTGACCGGCAGGCCGACGACCAGGCCGCCGACGCCGTGCTCGGCGATCAGCGCCTCGATGCGCTCGACATCCCTGCTGAACTTGGTCCGCTTGATGGTTTCGAGCGGCGAGGCGACGGCGAGGGTCGTGTCGGACAGGGCGATGCCGATGGTCTTGGTGCCCAGGTCGAACCCTATCAGCCGCGCGCGCGGCGGCAGCAGTTCGGGCAGGTCCTCGGGCTTGCAGACGCTCATGAGCGGGTGATAGCGTCCGCGCCACCTCGGATCATCCGAAAAATCGAATCGTCATGGCGCTGGACAAGGAAAAGGTCGCCCAGATCGCGCACCTGGCGCGCATCCGCGTGGACGACGCGGAGTGCAAAGGCTACGCAAAGGAGCTCTCGCAGATCCTGGGCTGGGTCGAGCAGCTGGGCGAACTCGACACCGAGGGGGTCGAGCCGATGACCGCGGTCGTCGACCTTTCGCTGCCCCAGCGGCCCGACGAGGTCACCGATGGCGGCCAGGCGGAGAAGGTGGTCGCGGGCGCACCCGACGCCGTCGGGCCGTTCTTCGCCGTGCCCAAGGTGGTGGAATGAGCGAGCTCACGCGGCTGACCATCGCCCAGGCGCGCGATGGGCTCGCCAACAAGGACTTCACCGCCGAGGAGCTGACCGCCGCCCACATCGCGGCGGTCGACGCGGCGCGGCCGCTCAACGTCCT
>CAYSIX010000278.1:0-4873 GCA_964431205.1 uncultured Phycisphaeraceae bacterium | reverse complement strand
TGCATCCCGATCGACCCGTTCTACCTGACGTGGAAGGCGCGGGAGGTGGGCCAGCCCACGCGGTTCATCGAGCTGGCCGGGCAGGTGAACCACCAGATGCCGGCGTACGTGGTGCGGCGGACGATGCTGGCGCTCAACGACCACGGCCAGGCGGTGCGCGGCGCGCGCGTGCTGGTGCTGGGCCTTGCGTACAAGCCGGACGTGGACGACGTGCGCGAGAGCCCCAGCTTCGAGCTGATCGAGCAGCTCCGGGCGCTGGGCGCGGCGGTGGACTACCACGACCCGCACGTCCCGCACACGCACCGCATGCGTCGGCACGACCTGCGGATGAGCAGCGTGGCGCTGTCGCCCGAGGCGCTGCGGCAATACGACGCGGTGCTGATCGCCACGCACCATTCGAGCTACGACTGGGCCATGATCGCGAATCACGCGAAGCTGATCGTCGACACGCGTGGCGTGATGCGGCGCGCGGGCCTGGCGTCGCGGCCCGGCGGGGCGACGATCGTTCAGGCGTGAGGGGGCGGGACGACTCGCGGCTCAATGGCGCTGAAGAGGCGCTCGGTGATCGAGAGAGCGCGTCTGGCGTCGGCTCATCCTCCGGCGCCGTGGGATACCGTGCCACGACCGCGTACCGTGTCAACACCGCCACATCTTCGAGGTAGTCAAGGAAGCTGCCGTCAACTCGGCTGCAAAGCTGCAACAGATAGACGAGGTCATGCACGTACTCGAACGAGATCTTGCGCGAAACCAGAAACGCCTTAGGCAGCTTCTCGATCGCCTGTTGAGCGTGAAAGCACGCGATATCCGCGAGGGGTGGGCCGTGCTGTGCCACCAGCCGAATCGCCTCCAGGTCATGCCTCGCCTTGGTGAGCCAGGCCTCGACGTCCTGCTGTGGATCGGTCATAGAGCAGAACACCCTCCTTGAGCGCGGAGTGGATCACGGAGTATGGGTCGTCAGCATAGCGGCGGGCGTTCTCGCTCGTGCAGAGCAGCACGTCGCACGGCAGAACAAACCGTTCCGCGATCGCGAGCCGAACCGGGTTCCCCTCCCGAAGCGGGGGCACCTCGCCCGGCATCACCACGAGCAGGTCCACGTCGCTGTGCTTGCCCGCGTCGCCGCGGGCGTAACTGCCGAAGAGGATGATCCGCTCGACGTCGAACCGCTGGGCGACCCAGTCGGCGATCTGCTGGATGGTCTGCCGGTCCACCATGTCAACATTCTACGCCGATTGGGACCGCGCCCCGTACTGCTGCTGGTAGTACGCGCGGTATTCGCCGCTCTTGACCCGTCGCCACCAGTCCTGGTTCTGCTCGTACCAGCGGACGGTGCGCTCCAGCGCCTCGGGCCAGGCGCTGCGCGTGGGCTGCCAGCCCAGCTCGTCGCGGATCTTCGAGGCGTCGATCGCGTACCGCCGATCGTGGCCCAGCCGATCCTGGACCGGCTCGATCCAGCTCTCGTCGCGGCCCATGATCTCGAGGATCGTGTGCGTCAGCTCGAGGTTGCTGCGCTCGTTGTTCCCGCCGATGCAGTAGGTCTCGCCGGCGCGGCCGCGGTCGAGCACGGCCAGGACCGCCTCGCAGTGATCCTCGACGTGCAGCCAGTCGCGGACGTTGCGCCCGTCGCCGTACAGCGGGACCTTCCTGCCCTCGATCAGGTTGGTCACGAACAGCGGGATGACCTTCTCGGGGAACTGGTAAGGCCCGAAGTTGTTGGAGCAGTTGGTGATGCAGGCGTTGACGCCGAAGGTGTGGTGACAGGCCTGGACGAGCAGGTCGGAGCCGGCCTTGCTCGCCGAGTAGGGGCTGCTGGGGCGCAGCGGTCGGTCTTCGTGGAACTTCTCGTCCGGGCGGTCGAGGGGCAGGTCGCCGAAGACCTCGTCGGTCGAGACGTGGACGAATCGCTTGCGGTTGTCGGGGTCGGCGCGGCGGAGGGCGTCGAGCAGGGTCTGCGTGCCCAGGACGTTGGACTCGACGAACGGGCGGGCGTCGAGGATCGAGCGATCGACGTGGCTCTCGGCGGCCATGTGGACGACGGCGTCGGCCTCGCGGATCAGCCCGGTGGCGAGTTCGAGGTCGCGGATGTCGCCGTGCACGAAGCGGTAGCGCGGGTCGTCTTCGACGTCGGCCAGGTTCTCCGGGTTGCCGGAGTAGGTCAGGGCGTCGAGGTTGATGACGCGGTCGTCGGGCCGGTGTTCGAGCACGAAGCGGACGAAGTTGGAGCCGATGAACCCGCAACCGCCGGTGAGCAGAATGATCATGATGGGGCCCTCTTGCCTGTCGTTCTCGACAGGATAACAGGATCAACCGGATCGACAGGATCGGAAGGCGGGCCGGTCTCTTTCAGTTCGCGGACCTTGCGTCGAACTTCAACACGCTCGGGGCCAAAGTTGACCAGCAAACCGACGGGCTTGCCGGTGGCGCGTAGGTAGTTCACGAGCTGCACTTCATGAACCTTCGCGATCTGCTCAACGGCTTTCAGTTCGAGGATGATCAGGTCATCCACGATGATGTCGGCCCGAAACTCACCAATGAGTTGTCCCAGATAGAAGACGTTGACCGGCGCCTGCACCTGAGCGTCGAGCCCAACTCGCGCAAGCTCGATCGCCAGCGCGCGCTCATAGATCGATTCGACGAACCCCGCCCCCAGTGTGTTGTACACCTTATAGGCACAGCCGATGATCTGGTGGGTCAGTGTCTCGTGTTCCATGGACCTGTATCCTGTCGATCCGACTCATCCTGTTATCCTGTCCATCGTTTTGAGGAGGTTGTCGCGCCAGTCGGGCATGGGCCCGATCATCGCCTCGGTTTTCGACAGGTCCAGGACGCTGTACGCCGGCCGGGGCGCGGGGCGGGGGAACTCGGCGGTGGTGCAGGGCTGGACGTCGCAGGCGTGACCGGCCAGGCGGGCGATCTCACGGGTGAACCCGCACCACGTGCACGCGCCGCCGTCGGTGACGTGGTACGTCCCGGTCGCGCCCCGCTCGAGCAGCGCCAGCGACGCCGCGGCCAGGTGCTCGGCGCTGGTCGGCCGGCCCCGCTGATCGTCCACGACGCGGAGCGTGTCCCGCTCCGCCGTGAGCCGGTGCATCGTGAGCACGAAGTTCTTTCCCCACGGCGCGTACACCCAGCTCGTGCGGATCAACAGGTAGCGGCAGCCGCTCCGCTCGATCGCCTCCTCGCCCTCGGCCTTGGTTCGTCCGTAGGCGTTGACCGGGTCGCGCGGGTGATCGACGCGGTAGGGCGTCTCCCCCCGGCCGTTGAAGACGTAGTCGGTCGAGTAGTGCAACAGCGTCGCGCCCAGCGCGCGGGCGCGCTGCGCCAGCGCCGCGACGCCCACGGCGTTGACCCGCCTCGCCGCCTCTTCCCGGGATTCGGCGCCGTCGACGTCGGTCCACGCGGCGCAGTTGACGATCGCGGCATAGTCGCCGTCCAGCCTCTCGACGGTCGCCGGTTCGGCCAGGTCGAGCTCCGGTCGCCCGAGCGCCCGAAACGGGACGCCGCGGCGCTCCAGCAGCTCGTGCCACGCGCGGCCGAGCATGCCACGGCTTCCGAGCAGCAGGATCGGCCGGTGCGATTCACTCACGACTGCTGCTGTGCCTCGGAGAGTTTCTCGACGCTCGTGATGTTGCGGACCTGGACAATGACGTGGTGATGCGGGCGGTCGCTGTCCGTCGGTACCGCGAGGTGAACCGCGCTCCTCGAGATGCTGATGAACTCGGGATGGTGCACGTCGAACTGCTGGCCCTCGTTCAGGTGGATGCGGAACGGTTCAAACGGCGCGGCGCGCAACAGTTGTCGCAGGTCATCGAACATTTGTGACCCATTCTATCGCACGGCGGCCGAGCAGCGCGATCCGCCCGACGCCGCTCACTTGTGCTCGACCTCCCACGCGAAGCCCGGCACCGAGTCGTGCGCCCGTCGATCTTCGTCCGGCGCCTGCGGGTCGTACCGGTGCGTGACGTAGTACAGCAGCCCGGCCGGGTCGGGCCCGACCGTCGCCGCGCCGTGCCACAGCGGCGGGGGGATGATCATCACGCCCGGCCGCTTCTCGCCCACCACCGCCCGCCACGTCGCCCCGTCCTCCTCGCGGTGCACGCCCAGCTTCACGTGTCCGTGCAGGCACAGCCAGAAGTCCGTCTGCTTGTGGTGACGGTGCCACGCCTTGATCACCCCCGGGTACATCACCGAGTAGTTCACCTGCCCCCCCGGCGAGAGCACGCCCTGGTACTGATTCATCAGCGACCAGCCGCGATCGTCGGCGAACACCGCCGTCGGCACGAACACCGGCTCGCTCTCCGCCCGGGCGTGCTCGAACGCCTCGGTCAGCTCGCCGCGCATCACCGTGGGACCCTGGATACTTTTCATAGCGACCCATCCATGTCGAATGTCGAAGCCCGACCGTCGCGTCTGGTCATCCGGCACGACGTGTCAGATCATCCGATCACCGAACCACCCGATGCCCAATCGCAACTCCCCAATCGCAACTCCCCAATCGCAAATCAAAAATCAAAAATCAAAAATGAACAATCCCCACTCCTTCAGACCCACGGCTCAACGTGCTCGTCCTTGAGCAGGTCGAGCAGGTACTGGCCGTAGCTGTTCTGCTTCATCTCGTGCGCCAGGCGTTCGAGCTGGTCGGCGTCGATGTAATCCATCCTGTAGGCGATCTCCTCGGGGCAGGCGATCATCATGCCCTGTCGCTGCTCGATCGCCTGGACGAAGACCTGGGCCTGCAGGAGCGACTCGTGGGTGCCGGCGTCGAGCCAGGCCGTGCCCCGGCCCCAGACCTGCACGCGCAGCTTGCCGCGCTCGAGGTACACCCGGTTGACGTCGGTGATCTCCAGCTCGCCGCGCGGCGAGGGCTTCAGTTCCG
>CAYSIX010000277.1:0-4874 GCA_964431205.1 uncultured Phycisphaeraceae bacterium | reverse complement strand
AGCCGACAAGAACGTCTTCGGCCGTCAACGTGCCGCCGGATAGCTCATAAGTCCCTTTGCCGTAATAGCCCGATCCGATCCTGAGCGTTCCGCTGACATCGACATCGCCGCCGGTCTGCTTGAAATGATGCATTTGCGTGGCGCTGTAACCAAGGTTCAGATTGCTCGTGACATCCAGTTCGCCATCCGTGATCTCATAGGTGCTGGGTTGCCCGTCGCCTTCGGCGCTGACGGCATCGTAGCCCACATACAGTGTGTCGTAGGTGCCGGTTCCGCCGGTCTGGAGAAAATACGCTCCGAACGAAACGCCGCTGTTAGCAACGGAGAGGGTGTCGGCGTCAATGCTGCCGCCAGAGCTTTCGAGGAAATCGGCCGTGACCTCGGCCAGTTGGTGGAACCGGCCGCGCACGGCGATCCTGTCGGCGTCCAGGGTCGCTGTGGCGGACCCCTCGTTCGTCATGCCGAGGACCTGGCCGTAGCTGCCGATCTCCAGTGTCAGATCGCCTGTGACAAGACTGCCCGAGGCGAGGTTGAGCCGGCCGAATCTCTCGATCGTGAGCGACTGACCTGAACTCGTGGCGGGGCCGAAGTCCACCGTCCCGCCGTCGATGTCGAGGGAGCCGTCGTGCGACCAGTCCACATCGGAATCGAACGTACCGCCAGAGCCGACGAGCACGCGGTTGGCGGCCAGCTTGCCCCCGGTCAAGTTGAACTCGCCTTCGTCGTCACTCTCGCCGATCTGGAGCGTCCCGCTGTAAAGAAAGCCGGTAGAGAGGTTGTAGGCGGCCGTCCCGGAGGTGGGCTTGGCGACGACCGTGTGCAGCGCGACGAGCTTGTGGTTCACGTTGTGGTTGAATGTGCCATCGATGTTGACCGTCTCGACGACCTCTGTGCTTGACGACTTGGACACCGTCTGTGTCGAGCCGACGTCGATGGTGGGGCCATTGTTCTCCTCATCGTCAGGCCTCTGAAAGCGAGACCACTTGCGCAGGTCGGCGATCGCTCCGCCGGTAGAAGGCTCGGAAGGCGCTTCTTCGACTCGGAGGGACCCCTTCTCCAGGAACAGCCAGGAATCCAATGCTTCGTCGAAGGCGTCCGCCACGGCGATCTTGATTTCGTAGGTGTCGCCCTCCTCAAGGTCAACGGTGCTGACCATTCTGACCCGTGTGGTGTGTGCATCCGTCTGGATGTGCATGCCGGGCAGAATTGTGTCTAGCACGTCGTTATCGGATGTGTGATAATCATTGTTGACCAACAAGTAGGATTTGTTAGCGATGTTGATGTTTTCCAATGATATCGGTTTATTCGACGGCGTCGTCGGAACCCAGGCCTGATTATCGAAGTCCTGCGCGGGGGACGACAGCTTCTCCAGGAATACCCCGATGCCGTCGCGGAACAGGTCGTCTCCCACGCCATCGAACTCGAAATACTCTTCGGAAGCGAAAGACAGATCAAGCGTCAGGGGGCCGTTCACGTCCGACGTGAAGCGGAACGTCAACGCCGCGACATCAAAGGTCGAAGCAGTTCCGTTTGGTGGAGGATTGGATACGTCGAGTAGGGCATCCATCTCAGCATCAGCGCCACCGTTGGTACTTTGGCCAGTCGAGTCACTCTCATTGCCGCCGGGAAACACAGACTTGGGCTCCGCATTGTCGCCGAGGCCGGAACTGAGAAACACCCCGCCCTCGAACGGCAGGCCGGCATGGAGCCCGCCCCGGAACGTTCCCACGGAGCGATCATCACCGGTCAGCGTGGCGTTCCAGATCGACCCCACGCCGTCGCCCCAAAGATCCCTGGCGACGTTCAGGACTGTGTTGCTCTCGCTGAGCGGAATCGCGTCCAACTGATCAGAAACCTCCAGCACCTGCGCGTGCGGCTCATCGAACGAGACGAAACCCGCACACACCACCGATGCGCATAAACTCGCCCCCCCCCCTTCGCTTATGGACAAATCCTCTATACGCCTCCACGGATCGTCGAGAAGTGAAACGCCGCATGTTGCCTCTCCCTGAATCGAAGTGTAGCCCCGAGCCGCGCTGCGGCGCGGGCTTGCCCGCGGCCCACCCGGTGCGGGTCGCCGATCTGAACCTAACCGGGCAAAGCCGTTAAGTCAAGAGCCTTTTAGCGCCGACTCGCTTTTATCGGAAGTGTTCGCTACAAGGTGGACGCAACCAATGTCCGACAACAGTCGTGCCCTAAAGGCGCTGCGTCTTTTTCACATTTGCCGCAATGATGTCCCCTGTCGCCTCTGCCGCCACTTCGGTATAGTCCCGGCATGAAACTACTCGAGAAGCTGGTGACGACCGCGGGCGTCTCCGGCCGGGAGCACCGCGTGCGGGAGCTGATCCGGCGGGAGACCAAGGGGCTGTTCGACGAGGTGCGCGTGGACGCGATGGGCTCGCTGATCTGCCGGCGGAAGCCGCGGGGCGGGGGCAAGGGCCGGTCGCGTTCGAAAAAGGCGGCCCAGCGCGTGATGCTCGCGGCGCACATGGACCAGATCGGGTTCTTCGTGCGGTACATCGACGACAAGGGGTTTCTGCGGGTGAACCCGGTGGGCGGGTTCGACACGCGGAACCTGTTCGCCCGGCTGGTGACGGTGTGCCCGGACGTGAACGACCCGGGCAAGGACCTGCCGGGGGTGATGAACCCGTCGGGCAAGCCGGTGCACATCGCCTCGGACGAGGACAAGAACAAGATCCCGACGATCGACGAGTTCGTGATCGACCTGGGCCTGCCGGAGGCGGAGGTGAAGAAGCGGGTGAACATCGGGGACATGGTGGTGTTGCAGTCGCGTCTTCAGGAGGTGGGCGAGACGGTGGTGTCGCAGTGCCTGGACAACCGGGTGGCGTGCTGGATCGCGATCCGTGCGATGCAGAAGCTGGCCAAGGCTTCGGGGCACGCGTGCGACATCTACTGCGTGTTCACGGTGCAGGAGGAGGTGGGGCTTCGCGGCGCGGGGACGGCGGCGTACGACATCAAGCCGGACGTGGGCATCGCGGTGGACACGACGCTGTGCGTGGACACGCCGGGCGTGGGCAAGGAGCTTTCGGTGACCGAGCAGGGCAAGGGCGCGGCGTTGACGGTGATGGACAGCGCGTCGATCGCGGACCTGGACCTGTTCAACCAGATGGAGGCGATCGCGAAGAAGCGCAAGATCCCGCACCAGCGGTCGATCCTGCCGCGCGGGGGCACGGACTCGGGCACGATGCAGCGCGCCGGCGCGGGGACGCGGACGTTCACGCTCTCCTGCGGCACGCGTTACATCCACACGGTGATCGAGATGATCCACCGCAAGGACATGGAGGCGTGCCGCGACCTGCTGGCGGCGTACCTGAGCGAGGCGTGAGGGCTGACCGCTGGCCCGAATCACTGATCAACCACAGAGCCCACGGAGAACACGGAGCAAATACGCAGAGAAAGGCGCGATCTGGTCAAAGCAAGAAAACAGGCTGTTTTGTGCCATGGCCTGTCCGAATCATTCCGAGTTTTTATCTCTTCGCAACCTCTGTGGCCTCTGCGTTCTCGGTGGTGAATGACCCGGGCTAGCGGGTCCCCGCCAGCCACTGGCGCATCTGGCCGGCGAGCTGGCGGATCGCGCCGAACTCCGGGTGCGTCTTGCGGAACGCCAGCGCCAGCGACCGGGCCGGCGTGGGCGCGGCGATGGGCACGACCTTCACTCCCGCGAACCGCGCGTACCGCCCGCGCACCGCCATCTGCGGCAGAATCGATACGCCCAGCCCCGCCGCCACCATCTGCCGCAGGCTCTCGACGCTCGACGCCTGGTACCGCGAGCGGTCCGGGTTCAGCCGGCACAGCGCGACCGTCTGCTCCCGCAGGCAGTGCCCGTCCTCGAGCAGCAGCAGGCGCTGGTCGGCCAGCTCCTCGACGCGCACCCGCCGCCGCGACGCCAGCGGGTGCTCCGCCGGGGCGATCACGTAGAACGGCTCGCGCCCGATCGGCTCGAGGTGCAGCGCCGGCTGGTCGATCGGCGGGGAGACGATCGCCGCGTCGAGCTGCGTGTTGATCAGTCGGCTCAGCAGCGAGGCGGTGATCTCCTCGCGCAGGTACAGCTCCGTGTTCGGGTACCCCCGGCGGATGCCCGGCAGCAGCTCGCCGGTCAGGTAGGGCCCGACCGTCGGGATCAGGCCCAGGCGGAACGGCCCGGCCAGGGGCTGCGCCGTCGCGCGGCAGGCCCGCCGCAAGCCCGCCGCCGCGTCCAGCACCCGCCGCGCGTGCTCGACCGCCTCGCGCCCCGCCTGCGTCAGCCGCACCCCCCGACGCCATCGCTCCAGCAGCAGGCAGTCCAGCTCCGCCTCCAGCCGCGCCAACTGCGCGCTGAGCGTCGGCTGCGACACCCCGCACCGCGCCGCCGCCGCGTGCATCGTCCCCAGCTCCGCCACCGCCACCAGGTATTCCAGCTCCCGCAGGTTCATCGCCGTACGATAGACGCGCTCTATCGCTAACGACAAGCCTCGCGCCCTTGACCGGCCGCGCCCATCGCCGACACTACCTCAGGATCGTTGACCGAACGACTCGCACGCACTCTCCGAAGGAGCGACGCCATGGCCGACCAACCCCGCCTGACCACCGCCGACGGCCGACCGATCGGCGACTTCCAGAACAGCGTGACCGCCGGGCCACGCGGGCCCCTGCTCATGCAGGACGTGCAACTGCTCGAGGCCATGCAGCACTTCAACCGCGAGCGCATCCCCGAGCGCGTCGTCCACGCCAAGGGCTCGGCCGCCTACGGCACGTTCACCGTCACCGACGACGTGACCCGCTACACCAGGGCCGCTTTCCTGAACAAGGTCGGCAAGAAGACCGACTGCTTCCTGCGCTTCTCGACGGTCGCCGGCGAACGCGGCGCCGCCGAC
>CAYSIX010000276.1:640-4887 GCA_964431205.1 uncultured Phycisphaeraceae bacterium | reverse complement strand
ACAAGCAGGACCCGGTGCACGTCACGGTGGACGCCAAGTAGGTAGTAGACCTGCTGCACCGTCACGCGCACCTGGTCGAGGTGGACCTGGGTCAGCAGACCGAGGCGTGCCTGATCAAGGCGGTGCAGTGGAACCACCTCAGCTCGGAGGTGATCCACCTCGACCTGACGCGTGTGGACCTGACCGAGGAGGTCGAGGTCGAGGTCGAGATCGAGCTGCTGGGCGAGGCGGTGGGCCTGAAGGAGACCGGGGCGATCCTCGATCAGACGCTGACGGAGCTGACGGTTCGCTGCCGGGCGGACTCGATCCCCGAGCGGATCACGCACGACGTCTCGGAGCTGGGCGTCGGCGAGATGGTGACCGTCGGGGACCTGAAGCTGCCCGAGGGCGTCGAGGCGGTGGACGACCCGGAGACGGCGGTGGTGCAGATCTCGGTGGTCGAGGAGCTGCCCGAGCCGGAAGAGCTGGAGCCCGAGGGCGCCGCCGAGCCGGAGGTGATCGGCAAGGCCGAGAAGGACGAAGAGCAAGAGGCCGACGAGAAGGACTGACGCCGGGGACACGGGCTCGGTCCTGCCGAACCCGGATCTCGGTGGCGGTCATTCGATTCGCCGCGAAGGGATCGGGCGGATGAAGCTCATCGTGGGGCTGGGCAACCCCGGCGCCGAGTACGCCAAGACCCGGCACAACGTCGGTTTCATGGCCGTCGAACGCCTGGCCCGGCGTCACGGGCTCAGCGGGGCCCGCACGCGCTTCCGCGCCGGCGTGCTCGAGGGCCGCGTCGCCGACGACAAGTGCCTGCTCATGCAGCCGATCACGTACATGAACCGCTCGGGCCTGGCCGTCGGTGAGGCGGTGCGTTTCTACAAGCTCGACCCGTGCGACGTACTGATCATCGTGGACGACGTGGCTTTGCCGTGCGGCCGGGTCCGCCTGCGCGCCGCGGGCAGCGCCGGCGGGCACAACGGCCTGGCCGACATCCAACGCGCCCTGGGCACCAGCGACTACCCGCGGCTTCGCATCGGCATCGACCCGCCCGGCCGCGTCCCTCAGGTCGATTACGTGCTCGGAAAGTTCACGGCGGATCAGTGGGCCCTGGTGGACCCGGCGATCGACCGGGCGTGCGACGCCGCCGAGGCGTGGGTGCGCGATGGGATCGAAAAGGCCATGAGCGTGTACAACGCGACGGCGTCTGACGCCTGACGGACCGTCCCCGCGCCGGCCGGCGCGTTCGGTGCGGTGGGGCCGCAACGGCGCGTTATGCCGCCGCCTGGGCCTCGTGCTGGACGATCAGGTCGTACAGCTCCTCGGCCGAGGGCGCCTGTTTGAGCGCGGTGCGGAGCGACTCCTCGGTGAGCATGCGGCTGATGCGGGCCAAGGCCTGGATGTGAGGGCCCGTCTGATCGAGCGGCGAAGCCAGCAGGATGATCAGGTCCACGGGCTTGCGATCGACGGCACCGAACTCGATGGGCTGGGCGGCTCGACCGATCGCCATCCGCAGGCGATCGCAGCCGGCGCACTTGCCGTGGGGGATGGCGATGCCGTGACCGATGCCGGTGGTCCGCGTCTGCTCGCGTTGCCAGACCGCCTGCTTGAGCCGCTCGACGTCGGCGATGTCGGTGCGTGCGGCCAGGAGCCCAGCGAGCTCGAAGATCGCGGCTTGCTTCTCCGTGGCCTCGAGCGGCACCTTGACACAATCGGGCTGGAGAATCTCAGTCAGCCGCATACTCACGTTCCACCGGGACTGGCAATCGGACGTCTCGCCCCCGGGCGGGGTGCGGCCGCTGGGCCAACACCACGCGGGCCGTTCGTACCGCGAAAAGCGAGCCTACCGGTGCTTTGATCGCTCGGCAAATCGATCAGGCCGGTCAAGTGAGTCGGCAGTTGCTCGCCATCGCACGCTACGGCAACGACTTCAGCGGCGCGCGGTCGCGCTGGCTGATGCGCCAGGTGACCCCGTCGCCGTCACCCAGCTCCCGTGTGATCCGTCGCAGGTACGTCTTGAGGTACGGCCGCTCCGTCTCCGTATGGCCGGCGAGCAGGATGCGCGTGCCCCGCTCGGTCGCGCCCAGCAGGTCGTGATGCCGCATCTCACCGGTGATGAACAGGTCCACGTCGCCGGCCGCTTTCAGCAACGACCCGCCGGCGCCGACGCACACGCCGATCTTCCGCACGCCGCCGCGACGCTCACCCGCCACCCGCACCTGCCGCAGCCCCAGCCGCTTGCGCACGCGGGACACGACCCTCGAAAACGGCACCGATTTTGACAGCTCCACGACCCGGCCCGCGCCGACGGGTCGGCCTTCCTCGCCGGTCGGCTCCAGCCGGTACACGTCGAACGCCGGCGTCTCGTACGGGTGCACGCGATGCAACGTCGCCAGCGTCGGCTCCAGTCGATCCCGCGGCACGACCATCTCCATCCGCAGTTCCTCGACACGCTCGAACCGCCCCGCTTCGCCGATCGTCGGCGACGTCGTCTCATCGCCCTTGAACGTGCCTTGGCCGACCACGCCGAACGAACACTCGCTGTAGTGACCGATCACCCCCGCGCCCGCCCGCGACAGGGCGCTGCGTAACGCGTCCGCCGACGCCGGGGGTACGAACGTCACCAGCTTGAACTGCGGCGGCGGGGTGTGCGGCACGATCGGCCGAACCGTCGCCCGGCGGTCATCGCCTCGCACACCGTCGGCCAGCCAGTCGTTCACGCCGCCCTCCGCCGCGTCCAGCGCCGTGTGCGGGCTGTACACCGCCACCCCCGCCCGCGCCGCCCGCAGCACCACCCGCTGCTTCGACTCCCCGTCCGTCAGCCGGTCCAACGGCTGAAAGATCGGCGGGTGGTACGCCACGACCAGATCGACCTTCTGCTCGATCGCCTCGGTCACGACCGCCTCGGTCAGATCGATGCACAGCATCGCGCGGCGGACCTCGGCGTCGACGAAGCCCACGTGCAGTCCGACGCGGTCCCAACTCTCGGCCAGCGCCTCGGGCGCGATCCGTCTCAACACGCTCAACAGGCTCGACAATCGCATGGTTCGAGGATATCGGGCGTCGGCGGAATGTGCAGGCCACGCGCCAACCTGGCCGATAACACGCAGGGACACGGCGGTCTGTCTGTCGGTCCCGGCGCTGGTCGATGCGTGGGCCTTGCGCCGCCCGTTCGTCCGTGAGGTCAGCGATGCCCGATGCCACCCCCACCGACTCCGTCCCGCACCGCCCGACGCCCGCGCGTCCCGCCGTCGGCGCAACCTCGCGTCCGCTGACGCCGGGCGAGCAGCTCGACGCGATCCGCAAGGTCCAGGCTCAGGCCGAGCAACGCGTCAAGCTCGGCATGCAGCTTTTCAAGGCCGCCGAGGCCCACGTCTCCACGCATCGCGAGGCGATCGACCAGGTCCGCCGCGAGCAGGCCCAGCTCCAACAGCGCGTGCAGGAGGACGTGGCCAAGTCGCTGCAGCAGTACGATCAGTGGCTCGGTCGGATCGACGAGGGCTTCACCCGCTCGCTCCAAAAGCTCGAACAACGCCTGGACGAGATGCAGCAGCAGTGGCAGGCGTCGCAGGGACAGCTCGAGGCGATGGTTCGCCGATCCGAGGCCCTGCTGGACCAGGCGCGACAACTCATGACGGCGCGGCGGAGCGAACGGCAGGCCGAATCAAAGCCGCCAGCCGACCGCGCGGCGGACGAGGCTCCGTCCGTTTCACACGCCAAAACGCCCCAG
Source organism: uncultured Phycisphaeraceae bacterium (assembly GCA_964431205.1). Classification (GTDB taxonomy): domain Bacteria; phylum Planctomycetota; class Phycisphaerae; order Phycisphaerales; family Phycisphaeraceae; genus CAYSIX01. The sequence goes on along the minus strand of CAYSIX010000276.1, from coordinate 1,175 downwards.
GCGCCGCCCACTTCACCTGCTTGCGCGGCTGAACCGGTGACACCGGCGCCGGCCGATGTCCCGACGCGTGCCGCCCCGACCGACGACCTCCCGACCGACGCCACTCCCGACGACGAGCCGATCTACACCCAGATCCTCCACGAGCTGCGTGAGCAGACCGGCCCCGCAACGACCGATCCCGACACCGCGCCCCACGAGGACCGCGCGGACGATGACGACGACGTAGAGCCGCGCGGCCTTGCCGCCTGACACGCGCTCATTGAACCGCGACTCGGCCGACGCCGTCACACCGCGACCCGGGGTGAGACCGGCGGGCGGTTGAGCACGCGGCCGAGCTGACGCATCGCCTGGCGGATGCGGTGCTCGTTCTCGACCAGTGCGAGGCGCACGCAGCCCTCGCCCAGGTCGCCGAACGCGCTGCCGGGCGTCATGGCCACGTCCGCCTGCTCGACCATCGCCATGCAGAAGTCGTGGATGTTGCCCCCGTAGCGCGCCAGGTGCTCCGGCGCCACGCGCGCCCAGACGAACATCGTCG
>CAYSIX010000276.1:0-630 GCA_964431205.1 uncultured Phycisphaeraceae bacterium | reverse complement strand
GTCGCCCGCGGCGGCTCAACTGACCAGCCCAGACGCTGCAGCCCCCGGCACAGCACGTCCCGACGCTGGGCGTACTTGCGGTTCTGTCCCTCGATGTGCTCGTCGGCGTGACGCATCGCGATGATCGAGGCGATCTGGACCGCCTGAAAGATGCCATAGTCGTAATAGCCCTTCACGCGCGCCAGAGCGGCGATCATCTCGGCGTGGCCGGCACAGAAACCGATGCGCCAGCCCGCCATGTTGTACGGCTTGCTGAGCGTCGTGAACTCGACGCCGAACTCCTTGGCGCCGTCCGCCTGCAGGAAGCTGGGGGCCTTGTATTCGTCGAAGCACGTCTCGCCGTACGCGAAGTCGTGCATGATCATGACCCGGTACTTGTCGGCCAGGCGCACGACCTTGTCGAAGAAAGAGACGTCGACGGTCATCGTCGTCGGGTTGTGCGGGTAGTTGAGGATCACGACCTTGGGCCGCGGCGTCATGTGCTCGAGCACGTTGGCGATGCGATCGAGAAACGCCTGATCGTTGCCGAGCGGAACCGACACGACGCTGGCGCCAGCCAGGACGACGGCGACGGTGTGGATCTGAAACGCGGGGTTGGCGGTCACGGCGATGTCGCCCGGGCCGAGCATC
>CAYSIX010000275.1:4091-4893 GCA_964431205.1 uncultured Phycisphaeraceae bacterium | reverse complement strand
CCGGACGCCGACGGCGTTGCTGGCCTGGCACCGGGCGCGGGCGCTGCGGGACGCGGGCGAGCTGGAAGCGGCGATGGACGTGGCGGCGCGGGCGAACCAGTTGCGGCCGGGCTCGGCGCGTGTCGAGCGGCTGGTGGCGGAGCTGGTGCAGGTTTCACCGGAGGATCGGCCGCGGGTGCCGGGCGGGTTGGACGCGACCCCGCCGCTGCGATGAACCGGTCAGGCGGTGGTGGTGGAGGCGGCCGAGCGGTCGGACGCGGGCATGAGCGGGACGGTTCGCGGCTCGAGGACCTCGGGGATGACGAGGCTGAAGGTCGCGCCGTGGCCGAGCTCGCTGTCGACCTCGATGCGGCCGTTGAGCAGCTCGGCGAGCTCGCGGCTGATGGTCAGGCCCAGGCCGGTGCCGCCATGCTCCTTGGTGACGCTGGGGTCGAGCTGGGTGAACTTTTCGAAGATGCGATCGTGGTCCTTGGGGTCGATGCCCGGGCCGGTGTCGCTGACGCTGATGCGGACGCGGCCGGGCGCGTCGGGGCGCGACGCGGGCAGGTGGGCGGCGGCGAGGGTGACGGTCCCGCCGGGCGGTGAGAACTTGACGGCGTTGGCCAGGAAGTTGAACAGCACCTGCTGAAGCCGGCCCGCGTCGGTCTGCACCACCGGCAGGTTCGGCGCGACCTTCAGGTTCAACCGGATCTGCCGCTTCTCCGCCTGCGGGCGCATCAGGTTGAGCAACCCCTCGCACATGTCCGCGATGCTCACCGGGCTGACGTTGACGTCCATGCGCCCGGCCTCGATCTTCGCCAGG
>CAYSIX010000275.1:3691-4081 GCA_964431205.1 uncultured Phycisphaeraceae bacterium | reverse complement strand
GGTCCAGCAGGTCGTTGATCAGGTCCAGCAGGCGGCGGCTCGAGGTGATGATGTTCTGGGCGTACCGGCGACGCTTCTCGTCTCGCGGGTCGGGCTGCGCCCCGTCGCCGAGCGTCTCGCCCAGCACCTCGGCGAACCCGATGATCGAGTTCAGCGGCGTGCGCAGCTCGTGCGAGACGTTGGCCAGGAACTCACCCTTGATCTTGTTGGCCTCGTAGAGCGCGACGTTGGACTCGGCCAGCTCGCCGAGCTTCAGGTCCAGGCTCTTGTTGACCGAGCGGAGCTGCGCCTCCTTGGCGTTGAGGTGCTCGAGCATGCGGTTCAGCAGCTGGGCGAGCTGCTCGAACTCGTCGCCGGTGTTGATGTCGGCGCGGATGTTGACCTGACCCT
>CAYSIX010000275.1:0-3681 GCA_964431205.1 uncultured Phycisphaeraceae bacterium | reverse complement strand
GACCCTCGGAGACGCGTTCGGCGTAGTCGTGCAGCAGGCGGACGGGGCGGAGGATCACGCGGGCGGCGATGAACCAGAAGGTGGCGATCGCGACCAGGGCGCCGGCGAAGGCGGCGGCGGCGAGCGTGATGCGGTTGACCGCCCGGACCGCCGCGCCCTCCGGGTCGCGCAGCTGCAGATACAGCAGCTCGGGCGCGCTCGTCTGGGCGTCGGCGTCCGCCGCCGCCGCGTCCGGCCGGCCCGAGGCCCGCGCGTAGTGGTAGATCGCCAGCCCGGATTCGTCCGTCGTCGCCTCGAACACCGCGCGCCGGTCCGGCCGACGCTCGAACCGCTCGATCGCCTCGCGAAGGAACGGGGCCTGCCGCTCGACCAGCTCGAAGTCCGCCGGCCGGATCAGCGTGACACGGACGCGTTGGTCGGCCGGCAGCGGCTCCATCGCCCGCTCGATCGGCGTGAGCACCGACGCGACGCTCACGTCGCCGCCCAGCCACGCCGACGCCAGGTCCTCCGCCCGCGCCCGCACCCGCTGATGCTCCAGTTGCTCCAGCCGCCAGTTCATCACCGACAGCGTCACCCCCAGGATCAGCAGCACCGCGATCCCGAACAGCAACTGACACTTGTTCGCCAGGCTCAACCGCGGCGATAGACGCATGGGCTCATTCTATCGGGCGCTCGACACCGACCCGCGCGGCGGGCCGTCGGCCTGCCCCGGTCGCTCACACCGTCGCCGGTTCCGCCTCGCTCAGCGTGCTGGCGTAACGCAGCCGCTGGCTCACCCGGTTCCGATCGTCGCAGACCACCACCTCCGCGATGTGCTCGTCCAGCTCGTGCGGCTGCAGGTGCCCGAAGCACACGATGATCACCTTGTGCCCCGGCTCGACCAGCTTCGCCGCCGCCCCGTTGATCCCGATCACCCCGCTGCCCGACTCCCCGCGGATCACGTACGTCTCGAACCGCGCCGCGTTGTCGATGTCCAGCACGAGCACGGCCTCGTTCGGCCGGATCCCGCTGGCGCGCAGCAGATCCTCGTCGATCGTGATCGACCCGACGTAGTCCGGATCGCACTCGGTGATCGTCGCGCGGTGGATCTTGGCCCGGAGCATTTTGCGCAGCATGGTGCACCCTCGTCTGGGAGGCGTTCAAGGCATTCTAGCGGGTTGAGCCGCCGGGTCGAGATGCCGCTGGGCACGCGCCGCTCGCCGCTCACCCCGAGACGCGCGCCGCCTGGACCGGGCCCTCGCAGACCCGTCGCAGCAGTGGCGCCAGCCGGTGCTCGACCACCTGATCCCAGCCCATCTTCTGCACCAGCCGCTGGCCCGACTCGATCAGTTGCTTTCGCCCCGCGTCGTCGAACGCCAGGCGGGCCATCAGCTCGTCGGCCACGCGCGCCGTCTCGATCCGCTCGATCCGGTCACGCTCGTCGGTCGTCATCGCCCGGAGCTGCTCGATCGACCGCGGGCCGTCGAGGCGGGTGTAGTCGGCGATCAGCACATTCGCCGGGTCGTCGCCGTCGGCCACGCGCTTCACGAACCCCGCGCAGCCGCAGACGTTCGAGATCACGCAGATCGCCCCGGCGCCCAGCGGCTCGAGCGGGCTGATCCCGAACGGCTCGTACGTCGCCATGCCCACCTCCACGTCGGTCGCGCGGCGGAAGTCGGCGATGGTCATCGCCTCGGGCACCCGCCGGCCCACGCGCGCCCGCGACCAGCCGAACTGGTTCACCAGCACGATCTGCACGTGCGGGTGCTCGCGGTTGAACGGCTCGATCATGCGGTGGATGTCCACCTCCGGGCCGACCAGGTCGGGGAACCCGTCGCGGTGGTAGCGAGGCCAGCCGTAGCTGCGTTCCATCTGCTGGACGTCCTGGGGCCGACGCACGCCCCCGGCGCTGGTGAGGATGAACAGCACGGCCCGGCGGCCCTGCGCCGCCAGCCGCGGCTCCAGCTCCGCGCACAGCTTCACGTCCCGCCACAGGCCCTTGCTGACCACCGGGCGGGTCACGTGCGTCAGCAGCACGTCCGGCTCGTGGCCGACCAGCTTCGCCGCGTACTCGAGGAGCATCGCGCGGCTGGCCAGCTTCTGCTCCAGCGTCACCGGCATCGCCGGCAGCCCGTTGTACACCACGTCGATCTCGCGCTCGGCGAAGGCGTGGTTGAGAAAGTGCAGCTCGTCGCGGGTGTGGTCGCCCACGGCGATGATCCCGTCGCACAGGTGCGCCCGGCTGATCAGCGCGTGGCGGAGGAAGTGGTCCAGCGGGCCGAACACGTCCTCGACGGTCTGGCCCTGCTCGCGCGCCTGGCGGAGGACGTTGTAGAACATCGTGTCGTGGCCGGGGTGGTCCTCGACGAGCCGGCGCGCGGTGGCGCACTCGTGAGCGTGGAAGACGGTGCGGAACTCGTCGCCGCCGTCGAGGATCGCCTGAAGCGCCGCGGGCATGCCCATGAACTCGTGGCTGAACAGCACGCAGGGCAGGTCGTCGTCGGACAGCAGGGCGCGCAGGGCGTAGAACGCAGGTTCGGCGAGGCGGACGTACTCCTCGTAATCCCACGAGCCCTCGTAGCGCGTGCTGTCGAGCCCGAACGTGTCCCACAAGCGGAGCTTGAAGACGTTGAGCCGGTCGGGGTTGGCGCGGAAGACGTCGATGAGGATGACCTCGGCCTCGCCGGTGCGGCCCTGGTCGGGCGGGTTGAACGTGCGCTTGCCGTAGACGATCGCGACGTTGAAGGCCCACTCGACGGGGCGGAACTTGGCGCCCAGGCCGAGCTTGTCGATCTGATCGACGGAGGAGTAGAGCACCTCGCCGTGCTCGCCGAGGCGGCGGGACGGGTCGGCGCTGATGTGCGTGGCGGTGGGGCCGATGAGGATGGAGCGGCCCACGGCTTTCTGATAGACGGGCGAGGCCATGAGCCCCTCGAGGACGGTGCCGATGCCGCCGAGCTGCTCGACGGCCTCGTGGGTCACGTGGGCGAGCGTCAGGGGCTTGTCGTGTGCGGGCGAGCGGTTGGCGATGGTCAATCTCCTGATCCGGGATCGCGGGTCAGCCGTCTGAGTTGAATCGGGCGAATCGCCGCCGGACGCTCAACGATTCTCTGGACATCGCGATTCGCGTCGGAGGCGTTCTGCCATTGATCAGCCGCGGTTCCACGTCACGCCGCCGTACACCGCGTTGTCGGCCAGCTCCTCGGCGATGCGGATGAGCTGGTTGTACTTGGCGTTTCGGTCCGAGCGGCAGGGGGCGCCGGTCTTGATCTGGCCGCAGTTGGTGGCCACGGCGATGTCGGCGATGGTCGCGTCTTCGGTTTCGCCCGAGCGGTGGCTGAGCACGGCGGCGAAGCCGTGGCGCATCGCCAGGTTCACCGCATCGAACGTCTCGCTGAGCGTGCCGATCTGGTTGACCTTCACGAGGATCGCGTTGGCGCAGCCCTGCTCGATGCCGCGGGCGAGGAACTTGGGGTTGGTCACGAACAAATCGTCACCGACGAGCTGCACCTTCTCGCCGATCGCGTCGGTGAGCTTGGCCCAGCCGTCCCAGTCGTTCTCGGCCAGCCCGTCCTCGATCGATCTGATCGGATACTTTTCACACCACTGCTTCCAGATCCCGATCATGTCCTCGGCGCTGAGCACCTCGTCGGGCCGGGACTTGAACAGGCAGTAGCCCTTCTTGCCTTTCTTCTCGGCCTC
>CAYSIX010000274.1:0-4897 GCA_964431205.1 uncultured Phycisphaeraceae bacterium | reverse complement strand
TTCCCGCAGCCGCCCTTCTGATTGATGATGGCGATGGTTCTCACGGCACGACCCTCTGGTGCGCGGGGCGACGGTCGAAGGGACCGAGCCGTTCCGGCCCGGCAGCCCACGCGCCCGACCGCGACGAGCGGCCCGGGCGCGGCCGGTGGGCGAAACCGCCGCGCGACTGTTGGGCGTTATCGGGAGTTGCTTCGGTGAACCTTGAATATCAGCACTGGCAGCGGGGGCTCGGCGGCGCGTTCGGTCGGCTACGATGCGGCGGCATGCCTCCCGACTCGCCCGCGCCCCGGTTGATTCTGGCCAGCCGCTCGCCCCGCCGCGCCCTTCTGCTGCGTGAGGCCGGCTACGCGTTCGATCAGGCCGACCCGCCCTTCGACGACCCGCCGCAGCCCGAGGCGACGCACCGCGATCCGGCCGCGCTCGCGCTTGAGCTGGCCCGCTGCAAGGCCGCCAGCCTGGCCGGGGCCCGACCGCCGGGCGGCGTGATTCTCGCGGCGGACACCATCTGCGTGGGTCCCCGGGACGAGCTGATCGGCCAGCCCGCGACGCGGGCCGACGCGGCGGCGATGCTGCGCGGCTTCCTGGGCGTCTGGCACGAGGTGGTCACGGCGGTCGCTCTGCTGGGTGACGGAGACGCCGAGCCGACCGGCTTCGCCGACACCGCCCGCGTGCGGCTGGAGCACCCCGGCGAGGCGGCGATGAACCACTACCTCGACTCCGGGCAATGGCGGGGCAAGGCCGGCGGGTATAACCTGTTTGATCGGCAGGACGACGGTTGGCCGATCCGAGTCGAAGGCGATCCGACCACCGTCGTGGGCCTGCCGATGCGTCGGCTGAGATCGGCTCTGGCCTTGCGGGGCGTGCGACCGCGTCGCGAGACGGAATCAGACCATGAACACCAAGGCGGGTGCGCTGGATCGAGTCTGGAGCGGTGAAGACCGCAGCCCTCGCGCCGCCCTGGCGCGGGCGGCGATGAGCGCCGGCGAGCCGGGCTATCGTGTCGCGGTCATCCTGCGCAACGCCCTGTTCAACAGCGGATTGCGCCGGGCCGTGCGCCTCGCGGCGCCGGTGGTCAGCGTCGGCAACATCACCACCGGCGGGACGGGCAAGACCCCGATGGTCATCGCCCTGGTCCAGCGCCTGATCGCGCGTGGCCGCCGCCCCGCCGTCCTGCTCCGCGGCTACGGCGGCACCTGGGACCCCGACGACCCGCATCAACGTTCCAGCGACGAGGCCGACGTCCTCCGACACGCCCTCGGCGAGCTGGCCCCGGTCATCGCCCACCCCGACCGCGTGCACGGCGCCCGGCTCGCCCAGCAGCGCAAGCCCGACACCGACGTCTTCGTCCTCGACGACGGCTTCCAGCACCGCCGCCTCGTCCGCGACCTGGACCTGGTCCTGATCGACGCCACCCGACCGTTCGGATACGGGCGGCTGCTGCCACGCGGCCTGCTGCGCGAACCGCCCTGCAACCTCCGCCGGGCCGACGCCGTGATCATCACCCGTGCCGATCAGGTCCACGCCGAGCACCTCGAACGCATCGAGCAGCGGATCGAGGCGCTGACCGGCCGGCGCCCGCTGGCACACGCGGCCCACCGCTGGCACGAGCTGCGCGAGGGCGACAAGGTCCGACCCATCAGCGACCTGCGGTTCCTCAAGGTCGTCGGCGTCTGCGGCGTCGGCAACCCGCAACCGTTCATCGATCGCCTGGCCCGGGCGGCCGACACGGTTCTGCGGTGTCATTCGTTCCGCGACCATCACGCGTACACCGCCGGCGAGGTCGAAACGCTGCTGGCCCTTGCCCGCCGCGCCGGCGCCGACGCCGTCGTGACCACCGAGAAAGACTGGGTCAAGTGGCAGCGGGTGCTGGGCAAACGCCGGGTGTCGCTGCCGGTGATCCGCCCGATCGTCGCCGTCGAGATCACCCAGGGCGACGCCGAGCTCAACGCCCTGCTCGACCGGGCGCTTGCCAACTCGGCGCACTGACAGGCAGCTTCTGTCTTCCGCTTGCCCTATCCTGAACCGATGGCCGATCCAAGCCACGACCTGATCTCCCTCCTGGACCGCTGGCGGACGACGCGGGTCCTCGTCGTCGGCGACTTCATGCTCGACCGATACGTCTACGGCAACGCCGAACGCCTCTCGCCCGACGCCCCGGTGCCCGTGCTGACCGCCGAGCGGCAGACCCACACGCCCGGCGGCGCGGCCAACGTGTGCATGCAACTGCGGGCGCTGCGGGCCGAGGTGTGCTGCGTCGGCATCGTCGGCCGGGACGACGCCGCGGACCATCTCCGCGACGGCCTGCGCCAGCACGGCTGCGACGTCGCCGGCCTCATCGCCTGCCCCGATCGCCCCACCACCGTCAAGCACAACTTCGTCGGCCTCGCCCAGCACCGCCACCCGCAGAAGATGTTCCGCGTCGATGATGAGCGATCCACGCCCATCGACCACGCCACCGCCGACCAACTGCTCGCGGTCATCAACCGCCTCCTGCCCGACACCGACATCGTCTGCCTCGAGGATTACAACAAGGGCGTGCTGACCGAGCCGCTGTGCCAGGCCGTCATCGCCGCGGCCGAGCGGCGTGGCGTGCCCGTGCTCGTCGACCCCGCGGCGATCCGCGACTACGCCAAATACCGCCACGCCACCTGCATCACCCCCAACCGCACCGAGGCGGCGCTCGCCACCGACCACCCCGCCCCGCCCACCGACACCGCCGAACTGACCGACCTGGCCCGACGCCTGCTCCGCGAGCTGCAGCTCCAGACCGTCGTGCTCACCCTCGACAAGCAGGGCGCCCTGCTCGTCCGCAAGGGCCGACGCGCCCAACTCCTGCCCACCCGCGCCCGCGAGGTCTACGACGTCACCGGCGCCGGCGACATGATCCTGGCCATGCTCGCCGCCGCCCGCGCCAACGGCATCGACTGGCCCGCCGCCCTCGAGCTGGCCAACGTCGCCGCCGGCCTCGAGGTCGAACGCTTCGGCGTCGTGCCCATCTCCGTCGACCAGGTCCTGCTCGCCGTCCTCCAACGCGACGCCGAACAGCTCGGCAAGCTCCGCCCCCTCGAGCTGCTGCTCACCGAGCTCGCCGCCCACCGCGCCCAGGGCAAACGCCTCGCCTTCACCAACGGCTGCTTCGACATCCTCCACGCCGGACACGTCGCCTTCCTCCGCGAGGCACGCCGACAGGGCGACCTGCTCATCGTCGCCCTCAACAGCGACGCCTCCATCCGCCGCATCAAGGGACCGAACCGCCCCGTCAACCACGAGGCCGACCGCGTCATGGTCCTCTCCGAACTGCAAAGCGTCGATTACATCGTCCTGTTCGATGACGACACGCCCAGCCGGCTCATCGAAGCCGTCCGCCCCGACGTGCTGGTCAAGGGCGCCGACTACACCCGCGAGCGGGTCGTCGGCCACGAGCTCGTCGAGGCCTACGGCGGCCGCGTCGCCCTCGTCCCGCTCATCCAGGGCCGCAGCACCACCAACATCATCCGCCGCATCGAGGCCTCCGTCTCCACCGACTGATTGCTCCGGACGAAGTCGCTCATCGTGCCGCGCGACACGCTTCCCCGTCACGCCTCACGCCGCGACCGCCGCCGGCTCGGCCTCCGCCGGCTCCACCTCCTGCCCCTCCCGCTCGACCATCTTCTCCATCCCCGCCGCCATGTAGTCCTCGAACGCCCCGACCGACGCCAGCTCCCGCACCTCCCGCCGCAGCCCCGGCCAAGGCTGCAACGCCGCCGAGTACCAGCTCATCCGCTGACGCATCGTCCGAAGCGCCACCTCATCCCCGCGATACCGTCGCACCAGCTCGAAGTGCCGCATCACCAGCCGCGCCCGCTCGATCCGCCCCAACGCCGGCGCCGCCTCCCCCGTCGCCAGCTCGTACGCCACGTCCCGGAAGATCCACGGCCGACCCAGCGCCCCGCGACCGATCATCACCCCGTCGCATCCTGTCACCGCCAGCATCCGCCGCGCGTCCGCCGGCGTCCTGACGTCCCCGTTGCCGATCACCGCCACCTGCGGGTGCGCCCGCTTGACCGCCTCGACCACCTCCGCGATCCCCCGCAGCGACACCTCGCCACGGAACTTCTGCGCCGCCGTCCGCCCGTGCACCGTGATCGCCGCCGCCCCCGCCTCCGCCAGCCGCACCGGCAGCGTCCGCGTGATCCACCGACCCTCTTCCCAGCCCAGCCGGATCTTCGCCGTCACCGGCACCCCCACCGCTCGCACCAGCCGCCCGATGATCTCCACCGCCAGGCACGGCTCGGTCAGCAGCTTCGACCCGCCGTTCTTCTTGGTCACCTTGTCCACGGGACAACCCATGTTCAGGTCGATCGTCGTCGCCCCGTGCGCCTCGGCCCACCGCGCCGCCTCGGCCAGCACCTCCGGGTGCCGACCGTAGAGCTGCATGCACAACGGCTGGTCCTCGGCGCACGTCGCCGCCAGCCACAGCGTCTTCTGCGTCTGCCGCAGCACCGCGTGCGGGCACAGCAGGTCCGTGCACGCCAGCCCCAGCGTCGGGTGACCCGCGTAGCCCGGCACCTCCCGCACGAGCCGACGAAACGGCAGATCGCAGTACCCGGCGATCGGCGCCAGCAACAGGTTCGACTTCAGTTGAACACGCCCGATCTTCATCGCATCACCACTCTACCGATGACCAACCCATCATCGCAGGACCCGTCTCGGCGCCGACGTTTCGCCGCCGGGCCTGCCCGCCGCTGCCGCCGACGTTTAGCCGGCGGGCCCGCCCTCCCCTCCTGACTCCTTCCCTCCCGACTCCTCCCCTCCTACCTTCTATCTCCTACCTCCTCACCCATGTCACCCCCCACCCCCCCATCAAATCAGAAATCGTAAATCAAAAATTGACAATGTTTTACATTGTGTCACCCCC
>CAYSIX010000273.1:0-4903 GCA_964431205.1 uncultured Phycisphaeraceae bacterium | reverse complement strand
GCGGCGGGGGCCGGGTCGCTGACGTTCGCGGAGGCGAGGCGGACGCGAGCGTTCTGGATCGTGTGCGCGATCACGGCGTTGTGGGCGATGCTGATCACGGCGGTGCTGTTCAACATCGTGCCGCTGTTTCTGGATCGCGGGCTGAGCGAGGCGGACGCGGCGCGTCTGTTTACGGGTTTCGCGGTGAGCCTGGCGACGATGCAGTTCGCCGGGGGGGTGCTGGCGGACCGGGTGTCGCTGAACCGGCTGCTGGCGATGGCGGTGGGGGCGATGGCGGTGGGGATGTGGATGCTGCGGTCGATCGGCACGCCGGCGATGGTGCTGCCGCTGGCGGCGGTGCTGGGGATTTCGCAGGGGCTGCTGACGGCGTCGGCGGGGCCGCTGTGGCCGCGGTACTACGGCACGGCGCACCTGGGGCGGATCCGCGGGACGATCGCGACGGTGCTGGTCGGCTCGTCGAGCGTCGGGCCGTTCGTGCTGGGCCTGTGCGTGGACTGGACGGGGGGCTACGACGCGGCGCTGCTGCTGTTCGCGTTGCTGCCGTTGCCGCTGATGTTCCTGGCGCTGCTGGCGACGCCGCCGGCGCGGGCGTGGTCGGCGCCCTGAGGCCGAGCCGGTGCGCACGCGGCCGCGTCGACGGGTATTCTGACGGGGGTTCGCCTGGGGCCTGCCGATCCGATCCGCGCGGGGACGCGTCTTGTCCATTCGCACCAAGCTGCTGATTCTGCTGCTGCTGATCGCGGTGCTGCCGCTGGTGGCGGTGTCGCTGTTCGACCTGATGACGGCGAGGGAGCTGGGCCGGAACCTGGCCGAGGACCGGCGCCGGATCCTGACCGACAACGCGTTCGAGCTGATGCGTTCGCTGGTCGAGTCGTACGGTCGGCTGCTGGAGCGGGACCGTCGGATGCTCGAGCACGCGGTGCGGCTGCAGGCGCGGGAGGTGGAGCGTCGATTGGCGGGGCGGGCGGCGATGGACGGGCCGATCTACCGCAACGCGGACTACGAGGGCGAGTCGCCGGACGTGCCGGGGATGATCGCGTCGCCGATCCACACGCGGCTGAACGAGCGGGGCGAGCGGGTGCCGCTGCCGGTGACGTACGAGCAGCAGGTGTACTTCGTGGTGCGGGGGGTGCAGGAGCAGGCGATCCGGGAGGACCTGCGGGCGTTGTCGACGATGCCGCAAGTGTACCGGTACGTGCGTGCGTTGAACCCGGACCAGATGTACTGGCAATACACGAGCCTGGAGTCGGGGTTTCACACGTCGTACCCGGGGCACGGGGGTTACCCGGCGGAGTACGATCCACGTGTTCGGCCGTGGTATCGCAAGGCGCGGGAGCGTGGCGACGTGAGCTGGATCCTGCTGCCGGAGGTCTCGACGCGGACGCTGTCGCTGACGGTGGCGACGCCGGTGCACCGGCCGGGGGGCGAGTTCGCGGGGGTGACGGCGATCGACGTGCCGCTGACGTCGCTGTTCGCGGCGCTGGAGCTGCCGCCGCGGTGGTCGCGGGAGGCGGACGCGATGCTGATCGCCCCGGGCGAGCAGATGGGTGCGGAGCCGGGGACGGCGGTGGTGATCGCGCGACAGGACTACGCGCCGGGGGACGAGGAGCTGGACTGGCGTCGCCCGCCGGAGCTGGAGCTGCTGCGGGCGGACGACCCGGCGCAGGTCGAGCGGGTGATGGCGGAGGCGGCGGCGGGAAACGCGGGGGTGAGGCGGCTGACGTTGGAGGGCGAGTCGTACCTGGTGGCGTACGGGGCCGGGGTGGTGTTCCCGGTGGTGCGGATCTACGAGCCGGCGCTGCTCGATGACGTGGAGCAGGCGCGGCAGCGGGTCTTGAGCGAGACGCGTCGGCGGCAGGTCGTGTCGCTGGTGACGCTGTTGGTGGTGGTGGTGGCGGTGACGCTGATCGCGCTGCGTGCGTCGCGGGTGGTGACGCGGCCGGCGCGGCAGCTCGCGGCGGCGGCGCAGCGTCTGGCCGATGGCGACTTCGACGCGCGCGTCGACGTGCGCGGTCGCGACGAGCTGGCCCGGCTCGGGCGGGTGTTCAACGAGGTCGGCCCGCACCTGCGCGAACGCGAGCACATCAAGCACGCCCTGGCCGTGGCCATGGACGTGCAGCAGAACCTGCTGCCTTCCCAGACGCCGTCCGTCCCCGGCCTCGACGTCGCCGGACACAGCACCTACTGCGATCAGACCGGCGGGGACTACTACGACTACCTCGACCTGATCGGGCTGGACGACCGCGGCGTCGCCGTCGTCGTCGGGGACGTGATGGGCCACGGGGTGGCGGCGGCGATGCTCATGGCCACCGCCCGCGGCATCCTCAAGAGCCGATGTACCGCCCCCGGCAGCCTCGCCGAGCTGCTCACCCACCTCAACCGCCTGCTGGTCAAGGACACCGGCGGGACCCGTTTCATGACCATGCTCCTGCTCGTCCTCGATGCCAGAACCCACAGCCTCCGCTGGGCCTCGGCCGGGCACGACGCGCCGTTCATCTACGACCCGGCCCGCGACGAGCAGGTCCAGCTCGACGGCGGCGGGCTGCCGCTGGGCGTCCGCGAGGACGAGACCTACGAAGAATACCACTACGATGACGCCCGGCCGGGCCTGATCCTCTTCGCCGCCACCGACGGCGTCTGGGAGATGAAGGGCGGCGGCGCCCACGCCGGCGAGATGTTCGGCAAGGACCGCGTGCGCGCCCTGCTGCGCGACCACCACGATCGCTCGGCCGAGGACATCAGCACGATCCTGCGGCGTGAGCTGGCGTCGTTCCGCGGCGACGTCGCGCCCGACGACGACGTGACGTTCGTGATCGTGAAGGTGTGCGGTGACGAAGCGCTATCGGATTGACCGCCCAACAGAACGGCAGCACGCCGACGGATACGTCTATCTGTCCATTGTCCGACCGTTGTGGCTGATTCGTACGATGCTCGGCGAACTCTCTTGCACCTGGGCTTCCGCCACCGTCCGAATGTGCGCCAGAACCCGACGATGAATCGCGTGAATGATCATATCGCTCCACAATCCCCAATAGGCTTGGGGCCACATGCTGTTCTGGTACCAAGTCGTCCCCTCGAGCATCGTCTTGTTTGGCGACAATTGGGTCAAGCGGAACTGACCGCGTTGCGACACAAGGAATCCAACGAGGTGAGGCGGATGCACATCGTCGTGAAACGTCCATTCCTGCATGGTTGGTGGATTATGGGTCACGGCGAATCGCAAGAGCCGCGGCTCATCCCACACTTCGATCGGCTCAACGAACTCTCCGGTTGTGAACGTACAGTAGCGGACCGCGCCTACTCCTCGCCCCTCAATGGTCGCACGCAGCGGATAGGCAATCCCAGCGCGAAAGAAGAACTCGTCCGGTTCGCGGATCGCTGGAAACGCCACAACCTTGTCCCACACCGTGTCGGCATTTGCATCGATCATGAGGGAGGTTGTGACCCTGCGCAGCGGCGCGTGTGCCTCTTGAATGAACTCAATCCAGACCATCACCGGTGCCCCGAGCAGGACGATGACCGAGACGTGCGCCCGCGCGACCTCCATCCCGCGTGTGGACTGCAGTGCGTAGCCGACACCGGCACCAAACAGTGCGCATGGCACCCACACCGGAGCGGCCATGAGAATGCAGAGGAATCCCTCGATCGCGAAGACGAGTATCAGACCGGCGAGAAGAGCGATCGCCACTGCGGCGACGCCCAGGCACTCGCTCAATGACCGGCGTCGGTGACAGCTGTAGATCAACGTGGAAGTCAGGCCGAGACAGAATGGCAGGCCGACGAACACCCCCCACCCGTATCCCGCCAGCACTTCGGTTCCGATGAACGTGATCGCGACCCCGAGCGTCGCCGTGAGCGATATCGCGAGCACGGCTGCCGGCAGCCGGTCCGTCGGTATGACGGCGGCGAACCGCCCGCTCCCGCGCGAGTTCTTTCGTTCTTCGATCTTGCTCTTCTCGTGAACGGTCGGCAGTACGACCAGCAAACTGAACAGCACGACATTCACGACGGGGACGAAGAACAAAGCAGCGAGCCAAGCCGGAAACCCGGCAGCGCGCAACCGTCGGACCGTCAGCATGACACCGATCCACGCAAACGGAAGCGAGAATAGAAGCAGCGTGCCAAAGAACAGGCGGTCATCAAACGTCAGCGTCGTAAAGGCGGCATACTCGTACGGCATCAGGTAACGCCACGGCTCCCACACGCGATCAAACAAGACCCTCGCCACGACCGCGTCCACCGTCCACTTGAGCACCACGAGCAGGACTCCAGCCATAAGGTACTGCTTGCGATGGATGATCCCTGCGGGACTCCAGAGATTGGTCTTGGTGCTATCTCGCATCGCTTTTCGTCGTCCCGTAATGCACAAACGCTCATCCCACGCCCAGCAGCTTCCGCACCTTCCCGCCCATCTTGACGAAGCGGATCATCGCCCCCCGGGGCAGGTTGCGGATCTGGATGTACCAGGCCGTCATGGTCTCGAAGAAGCTCAGCAGCTCGCCGAGGCGCTGCCGCGTGATTCGCTCGGCCTTGGGGCTCCTGTCGGCCTCGGCCAGGCACTGGCGCAGCAGCGCGATCGTCGGGTCGACCTCGCGTTTCTTGCGTTCGTCGAGGATGATCTGAAACATCTCCCAGACGTCCCGCATGCACTCGAAGTGGTCCCGTCGGTCGCCGAGCACGTGCACGACGCGGACGATGCCCCAGCCCTGAAGCTCGCGGAGGCTGGTGCTGACGTTGGACCGGGCGACGCCGAGGGCCTCGGTGATCTGCTCGGCGTTCAGCGGCTGGGGTGAGACGTAGAGCAGGGCGTGGATCTGGGCGACGGTACGGTTGACGCCCCAGCGCGAGCCCATCTCGCCCCAGTGCAGGACGAATTTGCGGGTGACGGGGGTGAGCTGCACGG
>CAYSIX010000272.1:0-4907 GCA_964431205.1 uncultured Phycisphaeraceae bacterium | reverse complement strand
CTGTCGTAGAACTTGCGCAGCTTGCCCTCGACCATCTTCTCGGCGATCTGCTCCGGCTTGCCCGAGTCCATCGCCTGCTTCTTGGCCACGCGCCGCTCCTCCTCGACGATCTCGGCCGGCACCTGCTCCTCGGTCACGCCCAGCGGGATCGGGCTGATCGCCGAGACGTGCATGCACAGGTCCTTGAGCAGCTCCTCGGAGACCTCACCCTCGACCTCGACCAGCACTCCGACCTTCCCGGTGAAGTGCAGGTACGAGCCGACCTTGGTCGTCCCGTTGCCGCCGAGCACGCGGCCGCGGCCGAACTGTGCGTTCTCCTTGGTCGTCAGACGCACCTCGTCGATCGCCGCCTGGATCGCATCGTTCTTCTCGACCTCGCCGGGGCCCTGCTCCAGGGCGAGCTGGGCCACGCGGCCGGCCATCTCCACGAACGCCTCGTTGCTCGCCGTGAAGTCCGTCTCCGTGTTCAGCTCTACGATCGCGCCCTTGGAGCGGTCCGGGGCGACGGCGACGGCGATCTTGCCCTCCTTCGACTCGCGGTCCTCGCGGCCGGTCATCTTCGCCAGCCCGCGCTCGCGAAGCAGCGCCATCGCCTTGTCCGAGTCGCCGCCGGCCTCGGTCAACGCCTCCTTGCACTCCATCATGCCCAGGCCCGTCGCCTTGCGAAGGTCCATCACGTCCTTGGCGGAAATCGTCGCCATTGGTCCTCTCCCGTTCGGGGTGGTCGAAGTCAGGTCGAGCGGCGCCGTCGCGGCCCGCGCCGGGCGGGGCGGCGGCGAGCCCGGCATGATAACGCAAGCCGTACGCTCGTGGGTGGCGAGGCGGTGCCGGCCCGCCCGAGCTCCGAGCGGGGTGTCGACCACAAGTGGGGCGGGCGTCTCGCCCGCCGACAGGCTGCATGCCTGTTTGGGGTCATTCGCCGCTGCGCGGCGATGGCAGCCGAGACGGCCGCCCTACTGATAATAAGCCAAATGCGCTCGCCGTCGGGGATGCCCTGCTTTTGGACTACACCCCGCCCGAGCCGGCCCCGCCGACGGCCGCACCGGCCCTCACCGCCCCGCGTGCCGCCGCTTGGGGTGCTCGAACTCGAACTCGCCGGTCTGGATCATCTCCAGCGCCTGTTCGATCGACGGCCGGTCGCCCCAGAACGTGCCGAAGTACGCGAACCGGACCACGCCCCGCGGGTCCACAATGACCGTCGTCGGCCGATTGATGTACTCGGCGTGTACCGCGTACGCCAGCGGGTCCACGCCGTACCGCGCCCCCACCGCCCCGGCGCGGTCCAGCAGGTGCGGCCACCAGATCTTCTGCGTGTACAGGTCCTGAAACGACTGCTTCGCGAACCAGTACGTCGGCTCGACCTCCTTGCCGACCATCACCCGCCCACGGTATCGATCGTGGCACTCGAGCGTGAACACCCGCACGTTCGCCCGCTCGAACTCATCGCGCATCTCGATCAGGTCGCGGAACTCGCCGTGACAGACCGGGCACCAGTCGGCGAAGACCCAGATCAGCATCACCCACTCGCCGCGGTGATCGGACAACCGCCACGTCTTGTCCTCGGTGTCCGGCAAGGCGAAGTCGGGCGCCGCGTCCCCCGCGCGCACACGGCCGAACGTCGCGGGGTCGAGCTTCCGATACGCCTCGCGCAGCGCATCCGTCGCGCCCATACGCTTCTCGATCTGATCGATCGCCAGCTCCGCCTGGTGCTGCACGTCGCGCGACGCGTCCTGCGCCGCCGTCTGCCGCAGCAGCTCCAGCGACTCGGCCGACTCCATCTGTCCCAGCGCCACGACCGCCCGCGAACGCGCCAGCGCGTCCGGATCTTCTCGCACCACCCCCCGCAGCGCCTCCGCCACCGACTCGGCCCGGAGAATCCCCAGCGCCATCGCGCACAGATACCGCACCTGCACGTCCGAATCGCGCAGCCCCTCGACCATCGCCGGCACGCCGGCCTCGCCCGCTCGCACCAGGTCCCGCACCGCCAGCAGGCGCACACGCCAGTCCGGATCGTCCGGGTCCGCGATGCCGTGCTGCTTCAGCTCGCGGTC
This sequence comes from uncultured Phycisphaeraceae bacterium, assembly GCA_964431205.1. GTDB lineage: Bacteria > Planctomycetota > Phycisphaerae > Phycisphaerales > Phycisphaeraceae > CAYSIX01. The sequence goes on along the minus strand of CAYSIX010000272.1, from coordinate 2,856 downwards.
GATCGTGAAGCTGCGCTCGTCCACCGGGTGAAACCGGTGCTCACGCAAACGCTCGAGCACCTGCGCCACCGGCACGGGCGCGCCGCCGTCGGTTGCACCCTCGCCCGCCCACACCGCTCCGGTCAGACCAAGCATCCACCACACGGTCGCTCCCGTCAGCATCCAGCCCCAAGTGTGATCCCATAGATTCGGTGAGGTTCGGATCATGATTCTGCTCCTGACGGTTCTTCGGCTGAGCCTGGCGGCACGGCCCGGCGGCATTGGCGCGGGCACCGGCGCAGCCTCGTGGGAAGCGCTGTCGCGTACGACGCGCTGCCGCTCGGCGCAGACGGCAACCCCGCCTCCGTCACTGTGAACGGTCCGGTGGGTTCGGTTATTTCATCTCTCGGCGCCGCCTTGCCTCAGCGCCGACGTGAGCGGGGGGCGTGCCTGTCGGGTCAGTGGCGTGCGGTGGACTCGATCTCCTGCGGCGGGCTGGTGCGGTCGGCGGCGGTCGTGTCGTCCTGCCCGACAGCGGAGGTCACTTCCTTGTCGGTGTCGCCCTCGGCCGAGGCGGGGCCCATCTTGGTCGGCTCGGTCGAAGGCTCGGCGGAGGTCGCCTCGGCGGCGCCGGTCGGCTCGGCGCCGGGCTCGGCCTCGGCCTCCTGGTCGGCGGCGCGGAACATCGCCCGTCGGCTGCGACGCCGCGGCGACTCCTCGCCCTCCGCCGGCGCCTGCTCCTTCGCCTGCTGCTCCCGCGTCGCACGCGTCCGCTTGCCCTCCTGGATCGCCGCGCACAGGTTCGACACCACCACCTCGATCGCACGCATCGCGTCGTCGTTGCCCGGAATCGCGATGTCCGCCAGGTCCGGGTCCGAGTCCGTGTCGATCAGACACACCGTCGGGATCCCCAGCTTCCTCGCTTCCTTGACCGCGTTGTGCTCGGTGCTCACGTCGATGATCACCATCGCCCCCGGCAGCTTGGTCATCCGACGGATGCCCTCGAGGTTGCGAAGGATCTTGGTCTTCTCACGCCGCAGCTGCGACTCCATCTTCTTCGAGTACGAGTCGATCTGACCCGACTCGTCCAGCGCCTCGAGCTCTTCCAGCCGCTTCAGCCGCTCTCGAATGGTGCGGAAGTTGGTCAGCGTCCCCCCGAGCCACCGCTCGGTCACGTAGTGCATCTCCACCTCGCCGACGTAGCGCTCCAGGATCCCGCGGGCCTGCCGCTTGGTCCCCACGAACAGCACGTCCTTGCCGTCGGCCACGGTCTTGGTCAGAAACTTTCGGGCCAGGAGCAGCCCCTTGATCGTTTCCTTGATGTCGATGATGTGGATCTTGTTTTTCTTGGCGTAGATGTACGGCGACATCTTCGGGTTCCAGTTGTTGGACCGGTGCCCGAAGTGAATCCCCGCCTCTACAAGGTCTTTCGCAAGCGACGCCATGAACCCGGCTCCTGGTCGGGGCTTTTCCGTTCCGAAGCCCCGCAATCCGTACCTGTCACCCAGCGCGAATAATGGGTCCCGCCGCGCCCGCCGACGCGCTGGCTCACGTCGTCACAGGTCCTCTTGAACCGGCCCAATGAACCGGTGCGGCCCGACCCGAAATAAAAAGAGCGTCGGCCGCCTCCCCACCCGGCGCAAACCGATCGCCGCGCCAACCTTCGACGCGACAGGTCATTGTATCAGCCGCCGGGCCCCCTGCAACTGCGACCCGACAACCGCGCAAACGCTCGGCCGACCCGGCTCGCCCGCCACTCGCCCCCCGCTCGCCCGCGGCCCCCCCGCCGGACCCGCTCCCGGCCCCGTCCCGACCACCCGCGCGCCGATCCGCCCCGTCCGCCCAACACCGCAGAATGCCCGCGTTCCCGGCCCTGGATCGCCCCCGCATGAGCCGCCCCATCGCCCCACCTCGCCGGCACCGGCCCCGACCCCGCGCCTCACCTCGCGCGATGCCGGCCGACTCCCGAGACACGCCTCCGCCCCCACGCTCGACCGGCCCCACACCGGCCCGGCCTCACGCCCGACCGCTGCCCGACCCGACCGGCCCGCCGCCAACCGAACCTCCCCGCCGCACAACGCCCGACGCCCTCGGCTCGCTCCCCCCGACGACCCGGCCGCCCGCGCCTCACGGTTGCCCACGCCCCGCGATGTGCTACGATCCATCCAGACACGGCGGCCGCTCGCCCCCACGGGCCCGGCCGCCCACGGCCTCGGGGTGTAGCTCAGCTTGGCTAGAGCGCTTCGTTCGGGACGAAGAGGTCGCAGGTTCAAATCCTGTCACCCCGACTTTAGTCGATGCAAGGCCCTTCGGTTCGCGCCGGAGGGTCTATCGCTTTATAACAAAGCGAGTCACGCATTTGAGCATGGCCGGCCTGACGCAGCCCCGATGGCCGGAAATGCGGGGGGCGACTGGATTTGAAACGTTCGGCGCTCCTCGTGTCTCGGAAACGGCGATCTGACAGCCGGTGGGCAGTTCTTTTGCCGGTTGACCGGCGACGCGCGCGATGGATAATTGAGTCGTCGGTTCGATGCCCGCCTCCGCGAGCGGTCGGCAACTGAACCTTTTTCGTTAGACAGGTTAGACAGGTAAGCACCTGGTGCTGTGGAGTTCACGGATGCCGGTGGTCGCTCAAACCGTATTGCTCTTGACTGTCTCGAACGTGTTCATGACGTTTGCCTGGTATGCGCATCTCAAGGAGCTCAATCACAAGCCATGGTTGCTGGCGGCTTTTGTGAGTTGGGGCGTGGCTCTCTTCGAGTACATGTTTCAGGTGCCAGCCAATCGTATCGGTTACACGCAAATGAGTGTCGGGCAGTTAAAACTGAACTTTTGCAAAGTTGATTTTACAGGCGATTTCATGGGCATTTTGACGAT
>CAYSIX010000271.1:0-4947 GCA_964431205.1 uncultured Phycisphaeraceae bacterium | reverse complement strand
CCACGCCACCCTCCCCCTTGCCCCGCAGCGGCGCGCACACCTCCGCGTGAAACGAAAACAGGTTCGCCCCCGCCTCCGCGAAGGACTCCACGTAATCCCCCGGCCGCTCCACCATCAGGTGCACATCCACGAACACGTCCGGCAGGTGCCGACGCAGCCCACGGATCATGTCCGCCCCCATCGTCAGGTTCGGCACGAAGTGCCCGTCCATCACGTCCACGTGCAGCAGGTCCGCCCCACGCTCCAGCACGTCCCGGCAGTCCTCCGCCATGCGCCCAAAGTCCGCCGACAGGATCGACGCGGCCACCAGCGGACGCCTCGGCGGTGCGGTGATGTCCAGCATGAACGTCGCTCCTTTCCCGCTGCCCGGCCCGGCGCCGCCCCCGGCCGGCCATGCTAACAATCGCACCCCATCCCATGCCGCCCACCCCCGATCCCCACCGTTCGCCGCGCACCCCGGCCGCACGACGCCCGGCGATGACCGCGACGTTTAGCCGGCGGGCCTGCCCGCCGCTGCACGATGAGCGATCTTCGCCGGGATCCGCCGCCCGCGCCCGCCCGCAGACCCCGAACGCCCCGCGCCGGCGGCGAGTCCGCGAGCCGCCCGCGCGGGGGCATCCTCCCCACCGGCCCGCCAACTGGTCACGAACTGGTCTGCAAACTGGTCCGCTTTCCGCCGCGCGCTCGTCCAAACCAGACCAGTTGGGCAGACGCGGCCAGCGGCCGAGGGGCCAGAGTTCAAGTGACCGAGTCGTCTTCATGTCCAGCTTCTATCTCCTGCCTCCTCCCCTCCTGACTCCTTCCCTCCTGCCCCTTCACCCTTGCCCGTTCGGCCGCCCCGGTGCGCACGAGGCCGCACGCCGACGACACATGTCCGCCTCAAGCCGCGCCGCAGCGCCGCACGAGCACAGACACGCGTGCTTGCGCGCATCCTCATCGCGTGCGCGATCCACCATCGCCGGCGCGCGCACGAACTCAGGACGAACCCCAGGCTTGCTTCTCCCCATCTCGCCGGTACAGCGCTCGGATGAGTTGCGTTGTCAAATCGGCAGACCTGGCACTTGCAGAGAACACGTCAAGGTCATCGTCCTCGCTGCGTAGGTCGGGAACATCAGCTACTCGATTCGCGCGTGCTTGGCCAGATTGTGCCGCGCGCATAACAACTGTACGTTCGAGGCGGTCAACGATGTCCCACCCTTGGAGTACGGCACGATGTGGTCGAAGTGAAGCTCGTCCGTCGCGCCACAGATCGCGCACCGGCCACCGTCACGCTTCCACACCTCAAGCTTCACGGCCGAGGGGATGATCCGCCGACGCTCAATCTCCGGTCGGTCCGACGACATGGCATGCTCTTCGTCCGGTACGGCGACCAATCGAAACTTGAACACCAATCGATGATCGTCCCGCTCCTGCCATGAATCTGTGAGGTGGAATACACCGTTATACGCCCAGATCCCTGTGCGAATCTTCTCATACACGCGAACTCGTTCCGGGGGTTGCTCACCGCGTCGGAACTGCTGCGCCGCCCGGTGGAACTTTCCGTTCTGCGTAAGTCGGCCCGAGGGCAGGCGCTCCGGCTGGTCTACCCGTTTCGGCTCCGGGCAGGCAGGGCTGCGCGGTTGATCGTGTCCCTCGTAGATGAGCGTCGTGCCATCGTCCTCGATCCGGTCACGATACGGGGCATTCGGTCGAATCGACATCAAGACGACGGAATGGCCTCGACCGAGGCCGAAGTTCATGCCCTGTTGAAGGCTCGCTCCTTCACGACGGCACATCTCGACGTATGACAGAATATTGTCGCTCTCAAGCATCTCAGGCTTCGGGCGATTGCTGGCTTTTAGCGTGCTAACAACCTTTATCGCGTCTTACAACGGGTCTTGACGAGGCCAAACAGAGCTGGACAATGGTAACGAGTGTTCATCGTTCGCGAGGAAAGGAGAAAGACCATGACTCGATGTGGGTTCACGCGTCTGCGGCGGCTGATGACGGGGATCGTCTCGGTCACGCTGGCGCTGGTGTTCGCCTCGTCCGCGGCGGCGCAGCCGTTTTCGCAGGGCCTGTACAGCGGCGGGTGGCAGAACACGACGTTCGGCTCGACGGGCGACGCGAGCTTCCTCGTCCAGCTCGACGGGTCGGACCTGACCGTGACGGTGGACCTGAACGGCAACGTGTTCGGCGGGGCCGACCCCGATCCGCTGGTGCTGACCGGCGTGCTGGACGAGGAGGGGACGATGCTCAGCGCGGCCGGGCACCCGACGTACGGCGACGTGTCGCTGAACGTCGGCGCCGGCGGCGCGATCAGTGGCGCCGCGACGAGCATCCCCGACGCGTTCATCACCGAGACGGGGTTCACGGGCACGATCGACGAGACGGAGCTGAACCTCGACTACACGGTGAGCTTCACGCAGGGCACACCGGCCGAGGGCGTGATCCAGGCGGTGATCCCGGAGCCGGGCGTCGCGGCGCTGTGGGCGGCGGGGGTGCCGCTCATGCTTCGTCGTGGGCGCGGCGTGTGACGAGGCGCACGACCCAGGCGAGCACACCGGCGGCGCGGTTGCTGTGCAAGCCGTGCCCTGAGCGTGAGCGAAGGGCCGGATCCGACCCTTCGCCCGGGCTCAGAGTTCGGCTTCGTGCTGTCCAACAAGCTCTCCAAGGCAGAGCGGTGCGGTCGGGCGCAGTGGAAGCTCACCCCGCGTACCAGAACGCGCGGCGCCAGATGTGCCCGCGCAGCTTCTGGACCAGTTCGTCGGGCATGTCCGGCATGTCGGAGACGGGGACGTTGGCCTCGGCCTGCTGGACGTTGCGCATGCCGGGGATGACGGTGCTGACCGCCGGGTGCGCGAGCACGAACTTCAGCGCCGCCTGCGGCAGGGTGTAGCCGGTGCCCTCGAGGTCGCGACGCACGGCCTCGACGCGTTCGACGGTTTTTTCCAGACGGTTGCCCGAGAAGTACCTGCGGCGGAAGTCCCCCTCGGGGAAGGTGGTGTCCTTGGTGAACTTGCCGGTGAGCGAGCCCTCGTCGAAGGCGACGCGGACGATCACGCCCACGCCGTGCTTCTGGGCGACGGGGAGGAACTCGGCGGCGGGCTCCTGCTCGAAGATGTTGTAGATGACCTGGACGGCGTCGAGCCAGCCGTTGCGCATCAGGTCGATCAGGGCGTTCTGGTCGTGCTCGGGGGTGGAGATGCCGATGTAGCGGAGCTTGCCCTCGTCGCGGAGGTCGCGGAGGACCTGGAGGGGGGTGGGGTCGTGGTTCCAGGCGCGGGTCCAGGTGTGGAGCTGGAGCAGGTCGAGGCGGTCGACGCCGAGCATGGAGAGGCGTTCGTCGACGTTTCGGCGCAGGTACTCGGGCGAGTAGCGTTGGTCGGCCTTGCAGTAGGGCGAGGGGGGCCAGGGCCCGGCGTCGGGCGGGGTCTTGGTGGCGACGAGGACGCGTTCGGCGTCGCCGCGTTCCTTGAGGACGCGGCCGATGATCTGCTCGCTGCGGCCGTTGCCGTAGCCGGCGGCGGTGTCGATGAAGTTGACGCCCATGTCGAGCGCGCGGTGCAGGGCCTTGACTGAGTCGTCCTCGGACTGAGGGCCCCAGGACCCGCCAATGGCCCAGGCGCCGAAGCCGATCTCGGAGACGTGCTGGCCGGTGTTGCCGAAGGGTCGGGTCTTCATGTCGAGTCTCCAGAGGGTCGTCCGGCCGGGTTGGCGCGGGGCGGTCGCGCGGCCCGGGCAAGCCACGATAAGGCGGCGTCGGCGGGGGTCAAGGGGGTCGGTCGAGCGGTGACGGTTCAGTGGACGGGCGGGGGCGGACGCGTTACCTTCTGGCCGGCTTGGCCGCTCAGGGGCGGCCGCCGGGAAGGTGCTGGCGATGAAGGTGATCTGCGATCGAGGCGCGTTGGTCGAGGCCCTGGGTGTGGTCGGGGGCGTGGTGGCGGCGCGGACGCCCAAGCCGGCGCTGACGTGCGTGAAGCTGACGGCGGGGGAGGCGGCGTTGACGCTGGCGGCGACGGACGCGGAGGTGGGGATCCAGCTCACCACGCCGCGGGTCGAGGTGCAGGAGGCGGGCGAGGCGCTGATCCCGGCCGACAAGCTGACGCAGATCGTGCGCGAGTCGACGGACCCGACGCTGACGCTGCACACCGAGCAGGACGTGGCGCACATCACCGGTCAGGACAGCAAGTTCAAGGTGTACGGGCACCCGGTGGCGGACTTCCCGCCGGTGCCGGCGTTCGAGGGCGACGCGGACTTCACCGTCTCGGCGGCGGACCTGCACCGGCTGATCGCCACGACGATCTTCGCCACCGCGCGGGAGAACAGCCGCTACGCGATCAACGGCGTGCTGTTCGAGCGGGAGAAGAACAAGCTGGTGGTGGTCGCGACGGACGGGCACCGCCTGGCACTGGCCAAGGGCACGTGCAAGGCCAAGCAGGAGGACGCGCGGACGGCGATCGTGCCGACCAAGGCGTTGAACCTGCTGCTGCGGCTGTTCGACGACGCGGAGCAGACGGTAAAGGTCAAGGTCGAGCCGAGCCAGATCCTGTTCGCGACCGACGAGGCGATGCTGGTCTCGCACCTGGTGGAGGGCAACTTCCCGCCGTACAAGGACGTGATCCCGCGGGACTGCGACATCAAGGCGTCGCTGACAACGGACACGTTCATCAGCGCGGTGAGACGGGCGGCGCTTCTGACCAACGAGGAGTCCAAGGGGGTGCGGCTGGCGTTCGAGGACAAGAGCCTGACGCTGAGCAGCCGGGCGCCGGAGATGGGCGAGGCGGAGATTCGGCTGGAAGTGAGCGAATACAGCGGGGAGCCGATCACGATCGGGTTCAACCCGGGGTATCTGCTCGACGCCTTGAAGGTGGTGGATCAGAACGAGGTTCAGTTGGACCTCAAGGCGCCGAACAAGCCGGGGGTGCTGCGGGGCGGGACGAACTTTCTGTACGTGGTGATGCCGGT
>CAYSIX010000270.1:0-4968 GCA_964431205.1 uncultured Phycisphaeraceae bacterium | reverse complement strand
CGAGCCTGACCATGCAGGTGGACGTGCGCGTGATCGCGACGACGAACCGGGACCTGACGCGCAGCGTCGCCGCCGGCGAGTTCCGCCAGGACCTGTACTACCGCCTGAACGTGCTGCCGCTGCAGCTGCCACCGCTGCGCGAGCGGCGAGAGGACATCCCGCTGCTGGCGGCTCACTTCCTGCAGAACGTCGCGCAGCGCGAAGGTCGCGAGCCGCGCCGCTTCAGCGACGAGGCGCTGGCGCTGCTGAGCGAGTACCACTGGTCGGGCAACGTGCGGGAGCTGCAGAACATCTGCGAGCGCGCAAGCGTGCTCAGCCGGACGCCGGTGATCGACGCCGCGTTGATCCAGCCGTGGCTGACCGCCGCGCCGGTCGTCAGCCCGACGACCGCGGCCCCACCGTCGGGTCACCCGTTCGCCCGTTCGCGCTCCAACGGGTCATCCACCGTCGCGCCCATGCCGACGGTGCGGCGGCTCGAAGACGTCGAACGCGATCAGATCCTGCGAACCCTCGACCAGTTCGGAGGCAACCGTCAGCGCACGGCCGAGGCGTTGGGCATCGGCGTGCGGACGCTCGGGCTCAAGCTCAAGAAGTGGAAGGAGGCGAACCTCGTTGCCCAGTCGATCTAGGCGAGACCCGAACCGGACCGCGCAATCCTTGCGCGGACGTCGCGCAGGACCTGCGCCGGTCGTGACCGAAACGAGAGGGCAACCCGGCGGGCGCGACACGCCGGGCCGTGGCGGCGTTCGACGCGTCGCGGGTACCGGTTTTGCTGCGATGATCAAGGCGCATCGAACGGTGAAGGACGTGAGCCGGCATGATTGAAGGTCTGTTCCATCACGGCGCGCTGCCCACGCTCGAGCGGTTCGTCCAGTTCACGGGCCAGCGGCACCGTGTGCTGACGCACAACGTCGCGAACATGGACACGCCGTTCTTTCGGCCGGTCGACCTGAACCCCAAGGCGTTCCAGGAGACGTTGCGGGAGGCGATCGACGAGCGGCGCAAGCGGCCGATGCCCCTGGACGGGCCGCTCGACCTGGACGACACCCGCCAGCTTCGATTTAGCGAGGACGGCGTCGAGACGCGTCCGGGCTTCCGGGACCAGAACATCCTGTTTCACGACCGCAACAACCGCGACCTGGAGCGGCTGATGCAGGACGTGGCGGAGAACACTCTGGCGCACAACGCAGGCGTCGAGATGCTGCGCAATCAGTTTGAGATGCTCAAGATGGCGATCCGCGAGCGGATCACCTAGCCGCGGTGACGGGTCGGCGGGGCACGCGCCGCGATTGACGGGAACGGATGCATGTTCGGATCACTGGACGTATCGACCTCGGGGCTGGTCGCGCAGCGGACGCGGCTGGAGACGATCGCCGCGAACGTGGCGAACTCGAACTCGATCTACGACGCCGACGGCAACTACGCGCCGTACCGCCGTCGCTTCGCGGTGTTTGCGCCGGGCGACCCGTCCACGGGCAAGGCCGAGGGCGTGCACGTGTCGCAGATCATGCTCGACGATGCGCCGTTCCGAAAGGTCTACGACCCGGGCCACCCGGAAGCGGATGCGGACGGCTATGTCGAGTTCCCGAACATCGATCCGACGGTGGAGCTGGTCAACGCGCTGGAGGCCAGCCGGGCGTACGAGGCGAACATCACCACGGCCGAGGCGACCAAGTCGATGATGCAGTCGAGCCTGAGGTTGCTGGTCTAGGCGACCGTGAGGTAGAAGACGATGATGGCGGACCCACTCGGACTGATTCCAGGCGGCGCGGCGGGCGGAGTGAACCCGGCGCGGCCGGCGACGCCTCAGCCGCCGCGCGGCCCGGGCGCGGAGCCCCACGCCAGCTTCAAGGATGTTCTGATGAAGAACATCGAGCAGGTCAACCGCCTCCAGCAGGACGCGGAGGTGGCGATCGAGGACCTGGCCAGCGGCCGGCGCGACGACATGGACGCGGTGCTCATGGCCAAGCAGAAGGCCGACGTCGCGTTTCAGATGCTGCTGCAGGTCCGCAACAAGATGATGGACGCGTACGAGGAAGTGAAGCAGATCAGGGTGTAGCTTCGATTTACGAGTTGAGGGTCGTCACTCGTAACTCGAAACTCGCAATTCCCTACGGCATGGAGGCCGGTCGATGGATTTCGTGAAGCGCTCCTGGCTTCAGATCAAGTCGCAGCTCGAGGGGCTGTCGTGGGAGCGCAAGGCGATCATCGCGCTGGGGCTGGTGCTGATGCTGCTGTTCCTGGCGTGGCTGCTGCAGTACGCCGGGGCGCCCGAGCGCGTGACGCTCAGCGCCGTGCCCGCGGATCAGATCGACAAGGTGCGTGCCCGCCTGGCCGAGCGGGGGATCCAGACGACGGTCGAGAACGGGCGGGTCACGGTGCCTCGGGACCGTCACTTCGACGCGATCGCGCTGCTGTACCAGAGCGACCTGACGGTGGAGGACCCGGCGGCGGTGTGGCGGGACCTGCTGACGCAGCAGAGCCCGTGGCAGAACGCGCGGCAGGGCCGCGAGGCCGAGCGCGTCGCCGTGATGACCTACGCCGCCCAGGTGATCCGCTCCATGGACGGGGTCAAGAACGCCAACGTGATCGTCTCGCGGCCCGAGCAGGGCGGGTTCGGGCCCACGTACCACCGCCCGACGGCGGCGGTCACGGTCACGATGCAGGGCGGGCGGCGCGTCGACGATCGGCTGGTCGAGGCGATCGCGGCGCTGGTGGCCGGCGGCGTCGCCGAGATGGACGTCACCGACGTGCAGGTCATCGACGCCGTCCACGGCCAGCGGCACCGCGTCAACGACGAGGCGGATGCGCTGCCCGGCGAGACGCTCGAACTCATCCAGGCCCAGCAGCGCATGAAGAAGCAGGAGATCCTCGACCTGCTCGACTACATCGACGGTCTGCGCGTCGCGGTCCACATCCAGATCGATCCGACGCACCGGCTCTCGCGGCGGGAGTTCGAGTACGAAAAGAATCAACTGCTGGCGAGCGAGGAGAAGACCGAATACACCCGACGGGACGTGATGCGGCAGGGCGAGCCGGGCGCCCGGCCGAACACGGGCCTGGAGATCCCGGGCGCCGGGCAGACGGGCAGCGAGGAAACCCGCACCACGCAGCTCACGGAGTTCGACGAGAAGCCGCTGATCTCGCAGAGCGAGATGACGATGGCGGGGCACCTGCCGCGTCAGATCAACGTGACGGTGAACGTGCCGCGGCGGTACTTCGTGAAGCTGTACAAGTCGAGGAACCCCGACGCCGAGGGCGAGCCGGACGACGCGGCGCTGCAGCCGATCGTGCAGGAGCAGTTGGCGAGCATCGAGCGGCAGATCCAGCCGGTCGTGGCGCTGATGGACAGCCCCGGCGTGGTGCAGGCGTACATGGTGCCGGACGAGACGGTGCTGGCCGGGGCGCCGCTGCCGGCGCCGAGCGGCGGGATCGTAGCGGTTCTGGATTCGCAGTGGGCGCCGACGATCGGGGTCGCGGGGATCGGGCTGCTGGCGTTGGCGTTGATGCTCTACATGGTGCGCAAGGCGACGCAGCCTGAGTCGCTGCCGAGCATCGAGGAGCTGGCGGGTGTGCCGCCGAGCCTGCCGACGGATGAGGACCTGGTCGGCGAGGTCGAAGAGACCGAGCCGAGCCTCGCCGGCGTCGAGCTGGACGAGGGCGAGCTGCAGAGCCGCAAGATCGCCGAGCAGATCAGCGAGCTGATCAAGTCGAACCCGACCGAAGCCGGCACGATCCTCGGCCGATGGGTGCAGACGGAAGACTGAGAACCCGACGAAACGTGAAACGAGATGGCCAAGAGCGAGGCGAACAAGGGCGAGACGCGGGAAGAGCTGTCGGGCGTGCGCAAGGCGGCGATCCTGCTGCTGGCGCTCGATCAGGACGCGGCGACGACGCTGCTGCGCGGCCTGCGCGGCAAGGCGATGGAGGAGGTCACACGCGAGATCGCCAGCCTCCACGACGTGCCCAAGGAGACCCGCGACGGCGTGCTCAAGGAGTTCTACGACCTGGCCGTCGCCCAGACCTGGGCCCGTGACGGCGGGCTCGATTACGCGCGCTCGCTGCTGATGAAGACGCTCGACCCGAAGGACGCCGAGCGCATCCTCGCCCAGATCCGCACGCAGGTCCGCAAGACGCCCTTCGCCTTCCTCCAGAAGGCCGAGTCCACCAACCTGCTCACGTTCATCCAGGACGAGCACCCCCAGACGATCGCGCTGATTGTCAGTCACCTGCCGTACTACAAAGCCTCCGAGATCCTCGCCGGGCTGCCCCAGCCCAAGCAGGTCGAGGTCGTCAAGCGCGTCGCCAACATGGATCAGACCAACCCCGAGGTCATCAGCGAGGTCGAACGCGGGCTCGAGGCGCGGCTGTCGAACATGCTCATGCAGTCGTTCGAGAAGATCGGCGGCGTCGAGACGGTCGCCGAGATGCTCAACCTCGTCGATCGCACCACCGAGAAGGGCATCATGGAGGGCCTCGAAGCCGAGGACCCGGATTTGGTTGAGGAGATCCGTCGGCTGATGTTCGTCTTCGAGGACATCCTGCTGGTCAACGACAAGGGCATCCAGGCCGTGCTTAAGGAGATCGAGAACGACGAGCTGGCGCTGGCGCTCAAGACGGCCAGCGATGAGTTGAAGGAGAAGGTCTTCCGGAACATGTCCGAGCGTGCGGCGACGATGATCAAGGAAGACATGGAGTACATGGGCCCGGTGCGCGTCAGCGACGTGGAGACGGCGCAGCAGCGGATCGTGGACGTGGTCCGTCGGCTGGAAGAGGCGGGCGAGATCATGATCGAGGGCCGCGGTGGCGCGGCGGAGATGATCGTCTAGCGATCGAAGCAAGCGACGCGGCTCCGCCGCGAAACTCGCCTTGCACGCGGCGGAGCCGCGTCGCTTCAGCCTAAACCTGGAAACCAATCGATGCCGGTGATCAAACGAGACAACGCGAAGCCGCTGCTCCGTGAGGCGG
>CAYSIX010000269.1:0-4972 GCA_964431205.1 uncultured Phycisphaeraceae bacterium | reverse complement strand
AATACACCCTTGGCCAGCACCCCCGACGCCGGCAGCCAGCCCACCGCCGCGTAGCAGCCCAGACGCTCGGCCACACGCCACGGCACCCGCCAGCCCTTCCGCCCGCTGAAGTACACCACCCCCGCCACCTCCACGTACGTCAGCACCCACACCGCGTTGAACGCCAGCATCCCTGACCCCACGCCACCACCCCAGGCCGGCCCAGCGACCAGTGGCTCAACGCCCCCCAGCCCAGACCCACCAGCACCGCGATCGACAGCAGGTACAGACGCGACGCCACGTTCGACCCCTGCGTCCGCATCGCCCGGAACGTCCGCCCCGGCCGCAGCAGCACCCCCCACGACGTCGCCAGCCAGCTCCCCACGCTCGCCCGACGCTCCCAGCTCGGCCCGTCGCGATGCACCGGCGACGACGCCGCCACCGCCTGCCCGCACTCCGGGCACGAACCCTCGGCCGACAACCCCTGCAGCGAGTAACCGCAGCGCTCGCACAGGCTCTCTCGATCCGGAAACGCCATCGCCCGCATCATACGACCCGCCCCCGCCGACGCCCCGCCATGAACGCCGGCCCCGGCGAGCACCCGGCACGCTCCACGGCCGCCCGGTGACAGCGGCGACGTTTAGCCGGCGGGCCTGCCCGCCGCTGCCCCGCGCCGGTGATCCCCGCCACCCCCGACGGACGATCTCTGCCGGGATGGCCCCCCGCGCTGGGTTCTGACCGGATCACCGGATCGGCCGGATCCACCGGATCAGACCCAGTCATGGGGTGATTGGGTGATTGGGTGATTCGGCGATTGGGTGATTGGGCGATCGCACGGCGTCGTTTCCGTGCTTCCCGCCTTCTGCCTCCTCCGCTCCTACCTTCTACCTCCTACCTCCTCACCAATGTCACCCCCCACCCCCCTCGATCCACGCAGAAGCACAAGTCACAATGAGAAAAGGACTTACGTCTTGTCACCCCCGTGTCAGGGTGACGTCACCCCCTGGGGAAAGTCCTGACCACGAAGGGGCGAAGAGGGCGAAGGCCGCGAAGCGGTACGAACCACGGGGGACACGGGGAGCACGGGGCGGGGCAGGGAAAGGGGGTCACGGGTCAGGGGTCAGGGGTCAGGAACACGAGCCGGAAAACCACGACGCGCCCACCGGCGGACCCAGTACCTGAGCCACCGACAGTAGTTCGCAATATGTTAGGTATGGCGGCGTCCCGAATCAAGCGCACGACTCACGGGGTTGCGTTGCATCGACCGCACCATCGTCGCCACGCTCAGCGGGCCTGGGCGCTGGCGGGGTCGGCGGAGGGCGACGGCCGCTCGAGGCGGTACTGGTTCTGGGAGTCGGTCAGGTAGCGGTCGAGCACGGGCGAGTAGGAGCGGGCCTGGATGGTCTTGCCGTCGGGCAGGAACTCGAAGAGGCGCAGGTAGCCCTCGCCGCCCTCGGGTCGCATCTGGTAGTTGCAGAGGATCTGATGGACGGGCTTGCCGTGGTCGTTGAGGGAGGTCAGGCGGGCCTGGCCGTCGTTGAGCACGTGGCCGTTGAGGGTCATGAGGAAGTTGGGGTGTCGCTTGACGAGCTTGTCCCAGAGCTCCTGGCCGTCGTTGGTCCCGCCGGGCAGGTTGGCCGAGCCGTAGGCGTGGGGGTTCCAGGACTGGGCCTTGCCCTTGGTGTGCCAGTCGTAGCGGGTCTCGTCGAAGTACATGTAGGCGTGGGTGATCAGGAACACCTGATGGTCGCGGTGGCGTTCGACGATGCGGTTGGCCCAATCGACGACGGGGTCGCGGGGCCCCCACTCGAGGGCGAGGATGAGGAACTTCTCGTCGCCGACGGTGAAGGTGTGGTAGCTGTTGTCGAGCTGGCCGGGCTCCATGGTCCCGCCGAAGGTGGCCCACTTCCGGTAGTCGGCGACCTTGAAGAACTCGTTGAAGTGGGTGTCGCGGTTGGAGGCGTTGCCGCCGGGGCCGTAGTCGTGGTTGCCGGGGGCCATGGCGTAGGGGACGACGCCGTCGAGCCGCTTCATCGCGGCCTTGGCGTTCTCCCACTGCTCGGGGGTGTTGTGGTTGACGATGTCGCCCAGGTGCACGACGTACTTGATGTTCAGTCGTTCGTGGTTGTCGGCGATCCAGCGCGTCTGGGCCTCGAAGTGGTGCGGATAGCTCTGGCTGTACACCTGCGTGTCGGGGAGGACCGCGAGGGTCCAGGACCCCTCGACGAACTCGAACGGGTCGGGGTCCTTGACCGGCGGGGTGGCGACGACGCGCGGCGCGCGGCCCGTGCCGACCATCGCGACGTAGCTTGCCAGGTTGGAGGCGAAGCGATCGGTCATGGCGAGCACCGACGCCGGCGGCTCGGCGCCCGGGCCCATCAGCTTATCGAGGTACATCGCCGAGAGGATGATGCGGCCGTTGCCGTGCTCGGCCTCCATGAGGACCGGGTATCGGCCGCGATCGCCCGCGGCGAGCAGCACGCGGAAGCCCTCCTGCGTGTCGAAGACTTCCCAGGCGCCGCGTCGGCCGTGCAGCGTCTCGTGCAGCGGGCTCGAGCCGTCGGGCTTGACTTCCAGGCCGCGCGTCAGCGGGTGGGCGCGGTCGGCGACGGTGATCGCCGTGGGGTCGAGGTCGCACCGACGGGCGGTGAGCTCGTCGGGCAGGAAGGCGGGCGAGGCCTCGGTCTGATCGGCCTGGGTGAACTGGAGCAGGACGCCGCCGCGGGCGACGAAGTCGCGCAGCGTCCGAGCGTGGCGTTTCATGTAGGCGTGGTAGTCGGGGTGCTCGCTGGCGAAGCTGCCGACGATCAGCAGGTCCACGCCGTCGAGGTCGGGCGCGTGGTCGAAGCCGAGGGGCGCGGCGTGAAAGCGGCGGTTGGCGAGCAGGCGTTCGACGCCGGTGCTCCTGGTCCAGCCGTCCTCGATCTCGAGGTAGCGGACGCTGACGCCGGGGTGGGCCTGGGCGGCGGAGCTCGCGAGGATCAGGCAGGCGGTGGTGAAGGCGGTCAGCAGTGACGAGGGCATGGTCGTGATCCTTGCGTGTGGGGCGATGTCATTCAAGGCGATCGCGCGAGGCGGCGTCGGTTGAGGATCCGGCGGGGCTGGGGTTTGGCTCACTCCTCGAACCACCAGCGGCCGTGCCAGCCGCCGCTGTTGCGCAGGTTGGGGACGGTCTTGAGGGCCATCTCGACGTCGGCCCAGGGGTGGAAGCTCTCGAGGCCGGCGATGACGTAATCGTAGGGGTTGACGAAGCGGGCGTGGCCGTCGGCGTAGCCGAGGTTGAGCCCGGCCTCGCCGTGGTTGTTGTTCCAGTCGGGCCAGTTGTTGCGCGTGCCCTTGCCGCCGGCGTCGGCGTCGAGGATGAGCCAGATCTTCGACGGCTGCTTGACGTTGTAGGTGGTCATGAGCAGGCTGTCGGTGGCGTTGTTGTCGGTGAGGCTGCCCTCGATCCTGGTGCCGTCGGGGTACTCGGCGGGCCCATACCAACTGAAGATTTCGTAGCTGTGGCCGCCGGAGTCGTCGAAGCGGTCGGCGGCGTGCCGGAGCAGGTCGCTTATCTCGTAGGAGTAGACGATCTGACCGGTCTTGGGGTCGCGTCGGGGTTTTCTCGTGGGGATGGGATCGATGACGTTCTCGGTGCCGGCACAGCGGGCGACGTTGACGTCCTCGATGTATTCGGGGATGACGGGGGTGAGCTGGTCGGCGGTGTAGGCGCTGGTCGAGGTGTACCAGCCGCCCTCGTTCTCGATCGAGTAGGCGTTCATGCCGATGGTGATCTGTCGCTGGTTGTTGAGGCAGGAGGCGATGTGCGCCGATTCGCGCGCCTTGCCGAGCGCGGGCAGCAGGATGCCGATGAGCAGGGCGATGATGGAGATCACGACGAGCAGTTCGATCAGGGTGAATCCGTTCGTGGGTCGCATGGTTCGGTCCTCTTTGAAAAAGTCCTCTCCTGTTTCGTGGTTGTGTGGAACGCGGTTCGAGGGTGGTCCGTCGGGTGTCAAGGCCCGGGCCCGCCGGTGAGCGGGCCGGGGCGCGCGTCAGGAGGCGCGGGCGTGCCGCGGGGACCGGCGGGCCAGGGCGGCGCCGCCGATCAGGATCAGGCCGAGGGACGCCGGCTCGGGGATGGCCGAGGAGCCGTTGGCGTCGAAGGGGATGAAGGCGAAGGAGAAGGCGCCGTCGGCCAGGACGGTCTCGAGGCCCTGCTGGTCGACGAAGACGCCGCCGCCCTCGGTGTTGCCGAAGTTGGTCTGCCAGAGGCCGAGGTCGAACGCGTCGACGTCGCCGTCGCCGTCGGCGTCGCCGTCGGCGATGGCCGCGCCCTCGGTGATCCCGAAGCCGGTCTGCCAGGTGCCCAGGTCGAACGCGTCGACGTCGCCGTCGAGGTCGAAGTCGCCGGGGGCGGTCTCGAGCAGCTCGCCGGTCAGCTCGTTCTTGAGCATCTGGATGACGAAGACGTCGCCGTCGGCGTCGTACTGAAGCCACTGGTTGGCCGGGGCGATGATGGTGCCCTCGTCACCGGTCAGCTCGATGGCCTCGTTGGAGGTGAGCATGAGCATGCCCTTGTCGGCGACGTCGGTCAGGCCGTTGATCGCCAGCTCGTAGGTGCCGACGCCGGTGCGGGTGAGGGTGAAGTTGCCCCAGGACTGGGCGAGCTGGGCGTCGCCGTTGTCGAACCCGGTGACGCGGCCGCCGGCGGACCCGGCGACGTCGCCCGACTCGAGGTAAACGAAGGCGAAGTCATCGTCCTCGAAGGTGTCCAGGCCGCCGAACAGAGCCGTGTCGGCGTCGCGGACCGCGACGTTCCACGAGCCGTCGGCCAGGGGCACGGCGGCGGTGAGGTTGTCCTCGTTGGACGCGCCGACGGTGAACAGCAGGCCGTCGGTCTGCGAGTTCTTGTTGTCCACCGCCAGGTTCACGATCGTGTTCTGAAGCGACTCGGTGTCGTATAATGATAGAAATGGCCCGGCAATAAACCTTCGTCCGTCCAGGGAAC
>CAYSIX010000268.1:0-5051 GCA_964431205.1 uncultured Phycisphaeraceae bacterium | reverse complement strand
ACCCCGCCAGATGGTCGGCCCCCTCGCGAACCGCCCGCGGCTCCACCCCCCGCTCCACGCAGTACGCCGCCAACGCCCCCGCCGCCTCCCCGATGTTCCACTCCACCGGGTGAAGACGGTAACAGCCGTTGGTGATGTGCGTCGTCCCGATGTTCTTGCACGCCGCGATCAGGTTCCGCACCCGCACCGGAACCAGGGCCCCGAGCGGGATCTGAAACGGCAGCGACGAGACGTCGATGTAGTTGTCCCCACCGGTGGACATGTGCAGGTCGATCCGGTAGCAGCCGACGCCCACGCTGTCGTCGAACCGCTCGGCGCGCGCGTCGGCGTGCTCGGGCGCCAGCGGTCGGCCCGGGATGTAGTTGCTGCCCGTGCGCATCTCCGTGCCCACGTGCTGTTCGAGCACGGTGAACAACGCGCGAATGCGCCGGGCCTCGCGGATGTACGGCGTCATCGCCAGGCCGTCGGCCGTGCCCGTCACGTCCGGGCGAAGGTACAACCCTGGGTACCCGCGGTCGCGCGGATCGTCGCGCGAGAAGTTCTCCGCCTCGGTCTGCAGCCAGTACACCAGGCTGAGCGAGAGTTGCCGCGCGTCTTCCAGCCGCTCGGCCACGGCGTCCGCCGGCTGATCGACGATGCTGCCGACGAAGTAGTCGTTCATCGGCCAGTTCACCAGCGTGATCTCGTGCGGGCGCAGCTCGCCGGGGTACAGGTCCGCCGACAGAATCCGCCGATAGACCCAGAACGACCCGCCGTCGCGGTCCCCGCGGTCCTCGGGAAACAAATACATCTGCCGCGGCTCGTGCGTCCACGGCCGCACGTCCGTCCAGCTCAGCAGCCGGCCCGGCCACGGCGGGGCCAGCTCCGGCACGTAGTCACGCCAGCGATCGTACTGCTCCGGCCGTTCGATCACGTGGCTGGCGTCCGGCCGCGGATCGAACGCCAGCGGCAGGCACCACGTGATCGCCTGCATGTTGTCCGGCTCCGGCTCCGCCTTCGCGTGCAGCTCCCCCGTCTGCTCCTGCGACTCGGCGCCCGTGACGTACTCCGTGCCCGTCATCGGCAGCAGGTCGCCCAGCTCCGTCGCGTCCAGCACGTAGTCCGCCTCGATCGCCGTCTCCCGACCGCTGCGCCGGTCCCGCACCGTCACGCTCAGCACACGGTCGCCCTCGGTCTCGGCCCGGACCGGCTCGGTGTGACGCATCACCCGCAGCCGCCCGCTCGAGCCCGCCCACGCCAGCATGTGCTCCAGCACCGCCAGCGACACCCGCGGCTCGTGACAGATCCGCGAGACCCCGCCCCGGCCCGGGTTCAGGTGCGGCTCCTGACGCGCCGCCGCCGTCAGCGGATACCCCTCCCGGTAGTACCGCCGCACCGCGTCTCGGTACTGGCGATACCGTCGCGTGCACCCGTGCGACTCGATCCACGGGTGCTCGTCCGGCGGGACCGCCTGCGCCGTGAGCTGCCCGCCGACCCACGCCGTGGGCTCGGTCATGACGACCCGCCGGCCCAGCGCCGTCGCCGCCAGCGCCGCCGCGCATCCCCCCACGCCCCCGCCGACGATCAGCACCTCGCACCGCATCTCGCTCATGATCCTGCTCCACACGCCGGCGACCTCGTCGCGACATCGGCACGACCCGCACCGCGCCACCGCGCCCGACCGGGCCCGGGCGTCGCGGCCGTATGGTAATCGCTCACGGCACGAGTGAAGTCTGGGTCAGGCGTCCAAGCCGAGCCCTGAGCCCGAGCGAAGGGCCGGAGGCGGGGTGCCACGGTCGCTCGCGACCGTGCCGGGTGAGAACCCGTGCAGGAGGGCGCCAGTGTGCAGGCAAGGTCTTGATCCGCCGGGCCCTCTGCCCTATGATAGAACCCGTGGATGAAGACTCCCCCCGACAGCAAGACGACGAACGGCCGGGTGAAAGCCAGACCGCAGCGCGCCCGCCTCGTTTCCGTCGATGGTTCCGTCGGTTGTGGCGAGGGCTCAAGTGGACAGCGATGCTGGCGATCGTGGTCACCTTCGCGTACATCGTCTGGACGAACCATCGCGGCACGAGAGCGATCCAGCGACTCGAAGCACGGTTCGCCGGCCTCGGCCTTCCGGACACGGTCGACGAGTGGGAGCGAAGGTCCCGCGGCCTGTCGATCGACGAGGTGGATATCCAGTTTAGAGCCGGGGGCGATCGGATGGTGTTTGTCGCTACCGAAAGCAACGGTGCACGGTATTACCGCGCGGCGTCCGAGCTGATGGACCTGTCGCCCCAGGGCTACGGCAACCTGCCGTTCGTCTCACTGGTCGATCCACCTGAGCCGACCGAACGCGTGCACCCGCAACTGATGAGTGGGAGACGTGCGTCCAACGTATGAATATCAAGCATGGATCGGTAGGCGATTCAATGGAGTTGAATTATGGCAGAACCGAACGCCTTCAATAGTCTTGAAAGACAATTTGTTGAACTGGCGGCCAAGCGTTACAGACGGAAGTTCTACCAGTGGGGGCACCTGCTCGGATGGCTCGCCCTGCCGATCTTTGGCTTGATGTTCCTACCTGGACTCGAACCGTATCTCACGTGGCTGGGTATCGCGGCCATTCTGCTGATGTATGAGTGGTACCACGTGGTCACGACCCGCATCATCGGGAAGCTGCACGCTCGCGCCGCGATCGAATCGGCCACCGACTAGGGGCGCACCGCCTCGCCGCACTCCGGACATGTCGGCGAGTCGGCGAGGCCGAGCCGCGCAGGTCGTAGCCGCACGCCCGGCAGCACCCGGAGCTGAACCAGCGCCGCCGCCCCCACCGGCCGAACGCGATCGCCGGCCACACGCCGAACACGATCGCCGGCAGCCACAGCGGAAACACCAGCGTAGTCACGGATCCCATCCAACCTTTGACCGGATCGACGAAATCGAGCGATCGCCAATCAAATCGGTGCCAGCTTGAATCGTTGGAAGGAAATAAATGGCGGTTGTTCGGTCCGTACATGATCAGCTTGATGAGCTGTGCATGCGGCTCAAGGAACGGATCAAGTCTTGCAATCGAGACGCGCCAGCCATCTTCTGCCCACATGCCGATTTCGTGAATGATTCGAACCCGCCCGCTGACGGCTACGACGGATATCTGTTGATCAGGACGGGGCGGGGGCGCGCTCACCTGCACCCCGCAAAACATTGACACGATCCAAAGGACAAGGCAAATCGTAGCAACGGCGGCGAAGCCAACTTGGGCCCATCGCATGGTGCCGACCCGCTGTTGGTGCTCCGACCGCTACGCTGCTCTTGTCTGACGTTGGCGGGGCCTGTCCAACCTATCGCTTCCGGCTCTCGCGCACCGCGCGGACGATGTCCTGGGTCGTTGCGTCGGTGTTGATTCCTTCGACCTCAAACGGCGAGCCCTTGGGCGACTCCGGCGTGATCCGGAAGACGTCGCCGCCCCGCCGGCGGATGAGGACGTCTTCTGATTTGGCCTCGGTCAGCACCTTGGATAGATTCTGCCTGGCCTCGGAGTACGTGTAGACCTTCATCACTCGGTACCCAAAAGGTGCAGCACCTGAGCGGAAAACTTCGTGCGATTTGTCCGCTGCGGCGCCAGCCGACTTCAATCGGGGCGACTGGATTCGAACCAGCGGCCTCCTGCTCCCAAAGCAGGCGCTCTGCCAAGCTGAGCTACGCCCCGTAGGTCTGGGGTTAGCGTATAGCGGCTGGCGTCCAGCGTCTAGCGTCTGGCGACAAGCGGTTAGCCGTTCGCAGCGGGCCGTCAGCCTTGAGCCGTTGGCGGCTTGCCCCGCGGCGTCGTGGGCGCAGGTCGCCCGACCGCGGGTCACGCACCGGGCAGCGCCGACCCGCGAAGGGTTCACGGCTCACAACTCACCGCTGACCGCCTCTGCTCACGCCTGGCCGGCGAGCATCTCGGCCGGGACCTCGATGCCCAGCCTCTTGGCCACCTTTTCGCCGTAGGTCGGGTCGGCACGGAAGAAGTGGCAGAGCTGGCGCATCTGCACCTCCTCGCGGGCCTGGCCGAGGGCGCCGGCGATAGCGGCCGCGGTGCGGTCCTGCTCGTCGGCGGGCATGAGCCGCCACAGGTCGCCGGCCTGGGTGTAGTCGTCGTGGTCCTCGCGGGAGTTGTAGCGGTCGGCGACGACGGGCTCGCCGCCGTCGGACACGGGGAAGGGGCACTCCTTGAAGGTCGGGTCGTCCTTGGGCGTGCCGGGGCGGGAGTTGGGGAAGTAGTTGGGCATGGAGCCGTAGTCCTGCGCGGTGGCCATGACGCCGTCGCGCTGGTAGTTGGCGAAGGGGCAGCGCGGACGGTTGACCGGCAACTGATGGTAGTTGTTGCCGACGCGGTAGCGGTGGGCGTCGGCGTAGCTCATGAGCCGGGCCTGGAGCATCTTGTCGGGGCTGGGCTCGATGCCGGGGACGAGGGCGGAGGGGCTGAACGAGCTCTGCTCGACCTCGGCGAAGTAGTTCTCGGGGTTGCGGTTCAGCTCCAGCTCGCCGACCTTGATCAGCGGATACTCGCCGTGGGGCCAGACCTTGGTCAGGTCGAACGGGTTCCAGCGGAAGCTCTTGGCCTGCTCGTCGGTCATGACCTGGATGTAGAAGGTCCACTTCGGATAGTCGCCGCGTTCGATGGCGGTGAACAGGTCGCGCTGGTGGGACTCGCGGTCGCGGCCGATGATCTCGGGCTCCTCGTCGTCGAAGATGCAGTCGATGCCCTGCTGGGTCTTGAAGTGGAACTTGCACCAGACGCGTTCGCCCTTGTCGTTGACCAGCGAGTAGGTGTGGCTGCCGTAGCCGTTCATGTGCCGGTAGGAGCGTGGCCGACCGCGGTCGGAGAAGAGGATGGTGACTTGGTGGAGCGACTCGGGACAGAGGGACCAGAAGTCCCACTGCATGTCCATGTCGCGCATGTGGGTCTTGGGGTCGCGCTTCTGGGTGTGGATGAACATCTGGAACTTGTAGGGATCGCGCACGAAGAACACGGGCGTGTTGTTGCCGACCATGTCCCAGTTGCCCTGCTCGGTGTAGAATTTGATCGCAAAGCCGCGAATGTCGCG
>CAYSIX010000267.1:0-5064 GCA_964431205.1 uncultured Phycisphaeraceae bacterium | reverse complement strand
GCGACGCGGACCTCGACGGCGACGTGGACGCCTTCGACCTGGGCATCTGGCAGACGGGGTTCGGCACACAAGAAGGCAGTGCCGCGGTGTCCGGCGACTTCGACGGCGACGGCGACACCGACGCGTTCGATCTGGGCCTATGGCAGACCAACTTCGGCACCGGGCAGAACGCCTCGATCCCCGAGCCGGCGACGCTCGGGCTGCTGATGCTCGGCGGCCTGGCCGCCCTGCGTCGGCGCCGCTGAACCGCGCGGCCCGGTGGACCGCGGCGAAACAAGCCGCGGTAACGCACCGGACGACGCTCCGCGGCGACAATTCAAGACCCGAACCAACCCCGTGGTACGCCACGGGGTTGTTTTTGGTTGTCGTACGCCAACCCGGGGTCCAGAGAGAGGCCTGACGCGTGCCCTGCTGTTGCTCGGCGCCGGCGGTGGATGAGTCTTGACCGGCTCGGTCAACCTGAGTATTCTGATCTTAACGTCGTTGGTACTAAATGTTCCGAGCCGGTCAACGCAGGCTCGTTCGCCGACGTGTGCGTTGGGGGGCAACGGCCGAACGCGGCCACGTCCCTTAGGATCAGACTCAACTAATTCACGTTCGGGAACCGAAGCCATGTCTCCTCGACGAATCGCGTTTACGTTGATCGAGCTGCTGGTGGTCATTTCCATCATCGCGCTGCTGATCGGGATCCTGTTGCCGGCGCTGGGCAAGGCGCGTGAGTCGGCCCAGGCCGTCAAGTGCCAGATGAACATGAAGAACCTGACGCTCGCGTTCGTGAACTACGGCGTCGATCACAATTACTGGTGGCCGGCACGATCGACCCTCCAGTTCACGGACTGGGAGAACGGCGCGGGGTCGTGGATGCCCAACGGCAACGCCCAGTCGGTGCCCGTGGATCAGGACTACATCGAAAACGGTAGCATCTTCACGTACTCACCCGGCGTGGAGGCTTACGCTTGCCCGAGCGACCCGTTCGCACAGGACAGCGCCGGCCTCAGCTATGCTGGAAGCCACCGCCTGTGGGAAGCGGCGCCGGTGAGCGCTCCGCAGTTCGCGGATTTCTTTCCCGCTACATTCTTCCGGACCGAGACAGCGGCCGGTTCGAGCGTCTCGCTCCCCGTCCCTTACGCGGAAAAGTTTCGCTCCCCTTCGCAGTTGATTGTGCTCGTGGATGAAGGGGGGCCGAATCCCGAATTGATCTCATCGATGACCGGCACCCGCGCCAGCAAGCTCAACTCCGGTCTGAACGACGGGTTCTTCGAAAACATCTGGAGCCCGCTGCCCGAGGGTAACAACAGCGTCAGCGCGGCCGACAAGACCAAGTGGTACCACAACGGCTCGTCAGCCTTCGGGTTCGCCGACGGTCACGGCGAGCTGCGCGCCAGCGACGACATCGAAGTGATCGGTTACAACCCCGCCCTGCGGCTGTCGAACGGTCGGCGGCCACGGTACGGCAAGCTGTGGGACCCGCTGGGCGAGGCGCCGCTGAACCCGTTTGACACGCCGTAAGGCGGAGGGTTTGGCAGCGGGGGCCGTCGGTCGGCCGAGGAGGAACGCGGGCCCGTTGGCGCGGGCGATTCGAGGGAGGAGAGAGGCCCGTTTGGAGCGCGGAGCCAGGGATAACCGTGGTGTGACGCGTGAGCCGGTCTCGCCCGAGGGGCGGGATCGGCCGAGGTCGTTGTGTCGTCACCGCGAGTCGGTGTGAGCGTTCATCTCACCTGGGATGAAGGATCGGACGTACGGCAATGGACCCAACAACTGGAGGAAATGAATCATGAGACGAGCGATAGGATTGGGAAGCGCGGTGTTGGCCGCCGGTCTGATGGTGGGTGACGTGTCGGCGGTACCGTACCCCTCGGGCGTGACGCAGGACGGCGACGACGTGACGTTTGTGCTCAACGAGGAGGCGGTGCGGGTGGTGATCCGTCGGGACGGGGGCAACGAGATCGTGATCGCCAACGCGGCGCGAGGCGAGCACAGCTTCAGCATGGCGGGGTTCAGCGACTACACGATCAGCGTGGCGACCAACGCCGAAGCCGGGTGGGCCAGCGAGGCCGACCCGTCGCTCAACCGGATCAGCGACCCGTCGAACATGTACACGCACTTCAGCATCGGCAACGGCGTGGCGGTGAACAAGAACCCGGCGAGCGAGAACTTCGGCCGGATCTACGTGGCCAACGGGGGTGACGCCTCGACCACCAGCGGTCGCACGATGGGCGACGGGGTGTACATCCTCAAGGCCGACCAGACCGACCTCGGCGGGCTGAGCGCCAACGACCCGGCGGCGGCGCGCAACGGTGGGCTGGAGTTCGGCGGGACCAACAACTCGCCGTTCAAGCTCGGCATCGGCCCCGATGACACGCTCTACATCGGCGACTGGTCTGACAACATCGGTGGGATCAAGTACGCCAACGCGGACGTGACCGACGGCGACCTGCTGCTGGCCGACGCCGGCGGCGACACCGGCCTGGCCAACAGCGTTCAGAACCACGGCTCGATCGTCAGCTCCATCAGCGTCTCGGGCTCGCTGGACACGGGGGACCTGACCGTCTGGGCCATGGATGAGGACCTTGAGGGCAACACGTCCGGCACCGGCAACCACGTCTGGCGATGGGACGTCGGCGGCTCCGCCCCCTCTTCCGTCGCCCCCACCCTCGTCACCGACATGACCGACCTCGGCACCAACTCCGACGGCACACCCATCATCCTGGACCTGAACATCGGCGTCTCCGCCGACGTCTGGCGCGATCCGAACAGCGGGAAGTTCTACGTCACCCAGCCGCGCGACAACGGAACCGAGTCCGGGCTCGTTGTCCTCGACACCGACGGCAGCACCATCCTGTTCAACTCCAAGCAGTTCTCTATCGACAACAACCTTGACGGCTTCGAGGACGACCTCGGCGTGGTGCCCTCGCTGGGGATCAACGACGTGTTCCGTTATACGGGCGCGGCCCGCGTGTCGCCCGATGGCAAGTGGCTCGCGCTACACCGTCGGCTCGACGACACCACCAACCCGTTCCTGAACGGAGGCCGCATCGTGCTCGTCCCGCTCGATGAGAACGGCGTCCCGGACATTGACGAGACGCTCGATGGTGTGATCACCGTCTTCAACGGCGACACCGCGGGCTACCACATCCGCGCGGACGTCGAGTTTGACGCCGCCGGCAACGTCTACATCATTCAACGCGACTTCACCAGCAGCCCCCGGCCCGAAGCGACCGAATGGCTGCAGGTGTTCGGCCCCGGCGGCAATACGCTGTCCGTGCTCACCTCGGACGGGACGTTCACGACCGCCCGATCGACGGTGACCGGCGACGCGGACCTCGACGGCGACGTGGACGCCTTCGACCTGGGCATCTGGCAGACGGGGTTCGGCACACAAGAAGGCAGTGCCGCGGTGTCCGGCGACTTCGACGGCGACGGCGACACCGACGCGTTCGATCTGGGCCTATGGCAGACCAACTTCGGCACCGGGCAGAACGCCTCGATCCCCGAGCCGGCGACGCTCGGGCTGCTGATGCTCGGCGGCCTGGCCGCCCTGCGTCGGCGCCGCTGAACCGCGCGGCCCGGTGGACCGCGGCGAAACAAGCCGCGGTAACGCACCGGACGACGCTCCGCGGCGACAATTCAAGACCCGGACCAACCCCGTGGTACGCCACGGGGTTGTTTTTTGTAGATCCTGCCGGTGTTCAGCGGCGGGGCAACGCCCCGCGCGGACCGAGGTCCGACCTTAGCGGCGGGGCAACGCCCCGCGCGTCACAGCGCCGGCACGTCCACCCATCGCTGCTCGCGCCAGCTCTGCATGCCCAGCTCGGCCAGTTGCACGCCCCGGGCGCCCTCGCGGAGGGTCCACGGCCAGGGCTCGTCCAGGGCCACGTGTCGCAGGAACAGCTCCCACTGGGCCTTGAACGCGTTGTCGTACTCGACGGCGGAGGGGACCTGCTGCCAATGGTCGAAGAAGCGGATCGGCTGTGGGATGTCGGGGTTCCAGACGGGCTTTGGGGTCTCGGCGACGTGCTGGACCCAGGCCTCACGGAGGCCGGCGACGGCGCTGCCGTCGGTCCCGTCGACCTGGATGGTCAGCAGGTCGTCGCGCCGGACGCGGGTGCACCAGGAGCTGTTGAACTGACAGACGGTGCCGTTCTCGAGCAGGAAGATGGCGTAAGCCGAGTCGTCGGCGGTGGCCTTGTAGGGCTGGCCGTCCTCGCCGACGCGTTCGGGCAGGTCGGTGGCGGCGTGGGCGACGAGGGACTTGATGGGGCCGAAGAGGTTCTGGATGACGTACTGCCAGTGGCAGAACATGTCGATCATGATGCCGCCGCCGTCCTGGGCGCGGTAGTTCCAGGAGGGCCGTTGGGCGGGCTGGTCGTGGACGTGGCCGGTGAAGACCCAGTAGCCGAACTCGCCACGGACCGAGAGGACGCGTCCGAAGAAGTTCTGCTGGCCGAGCATGCGGAGCTTGCGCAGGCCGGGGAGCCAGAGCTTGTCCTGGACGACGCCGTTCTTGAGCCCGGCGTCTTCGCAGAGTCTGGCGAGGCGCAGGGCCTCGTCGGTTGAGACGGCGGTGGGTTTTTCGCAATAGATGGACTTGCCGGCGCCGACGGCGCGTTCGATGAAGCCGGCGCGCTGGAGGGTGCCGGAGGAGTCGAAGAAGACCTCGTAGCGGGGGTCGGCGAGGGCCTGGTCGAGGTCGGTCGTGTAGGGCAGAGGCTCGTCGAGGGTCTCGGGCCCGTAGCGTTGGGCCAGGGCGCGGAGCTTGTTCTCGTTGCGGCCGACGAGGATGGGGTCGGGCATGAGGGTGAGCTCGGGGCTGACGCGGATGCCGCCCTGTCGGATGATGGCGAGGATGGAGCGGACCAGGTGCTGGTTGGTGCCCATGCGTCCGGTGACGCCGCTGAGGATGACGCCGATGGATTGGATGGCCATGGTGAGTCTCGTGGAAGCGGTTGGGGCGAGGGGGCCCGGGGTCTGAGATGGAAGATAGGGCGAGGCGGGGGGAAAAGCGATGGGGGCCTCGGACGGGGCGGTTTGCCGAAGCGGACAGGGGATTGGGCCGAAGCCCAT
>CAYSIX010000266.1:0-5118 GCA_964431205.1 uncultured Phycisphaeraceae bacterium | reverse complement strand
CCAAGAGCCTCGACGTCAAGCCGTCGAAGGTCAAGTCTCGCGTAGCCCAGCTCCACGAGGCCAACCCGATGCTCGGGCACCGCGGCTGCCGCCTGTCGATCACGTACCCTGAGATCCTCGAGATGCAGGTCCGCGCGATCGTGGAGGCGACGATCAACTGCCGACAGAAGAAGATCGACGCCCGTCCCGAGATCATGATCCCGCTGGTCGGGACCAAGGCCGAGCTCGCCAAGCTGCGCACGCTGACCGAAGGGGTCATTCAGCAGGTCATCGGCGAGAAGAACTACAAGGGCAAGCTGCCGATCGCGATCGGGACGATGATCGAGGTGCCCCGCGCGGCCCTCGTCGCCGACCAGATCGCCGAACACGCCGACTTCTTCAGCTTCGGGACCAACGACCTGACGCAGATGACCTTCGGCTACAGCCGCGACGACGTGAACAACTTCCTGCCGGAGTACCTGGCGCAGGAAATCCTGGAGAAGGACCCGTTCCAGTCGCTGGACACCGAGGGCGTGGGTCAGCTCGTGGACATGGGGGTGACCCGTGGCCGCGAGGCGAGGGAGGACCTGAAGGTCGGCATCTGCGGTGAGCACGGGGGCGACCCCTCGTCGATCCGGTTCTGCCACAAGGTGGGGCTGGATTACGTGAGTTGCTCGCCGTTCCGTGTGCCGATCGCCCGCCTCGCCGCGGCGCAGGCGGCGATCTCGTGATCCGATTCCCTCGCCGAGTGGACGGACGGTGATCGTGTATCAGCCGGACGATTTGTTCAACGTGTTCGACCTGCGCCCGGTCACCGACCTGAAGGTCAAGGGAAACGGCCCGACGGACTCTGAGTGAGGGGCTGACGCACCCCTACGTGGACATCACGTGTACATCAGGAACCCCGGTCCGCCGGCGACCCAGCTCGTGTAGGTGACGGCCCAGCCGGCGACGGGCTGAAGGATCGCCCTTGCCATGGCGAAGGTGAAGATGAACGCGAGCATCCACATGCCCTGCTTGGACGGGTCCGCGAGGAGGTTGGCGTAACCGCGGCTGAAGTTGGCCAGAACGTGCGAGCCGTCCAGCGGCGGGACGGGCATCAGGTTGAAGATGCACAGGAGCAGGTTGGTCAGCCCGCACCACCAGAGCATCTGCAAGCCGTTGCGTTCGATCTGCGTCCCGCCGAACGCCCCGAACCGCCACCACAACCCCAGCGCCGTGAGCGCGACGATCGCCAGCAGCAGGTTCATCGCCGGGCCCGCCGCCGCCACCTTCGCCTCCGCCCAGCGCCCGCGCAAGCGCGACGAATCGATCGGCATCTGACCCCAGGCGATCCCGAAGATCAGCAGCACGGCCAGCGACCACCCGCCCATGTGCACCAGCGGGTTGCCCGTCATCCGTTCGTGGATGATCGGCGTGTCGTCGCCGAGTCGGATCGCCATCCAGCCGTGCGCCAGCTCGTGCAAGACGATGCTGAACGTCACGATCAGCACCACCGCCAGGTAGTAGAAGAGCGTCTCTTCCTGAAAAGCGTATTGAAGGAACAGGTTCGGCATCGTGCCAGGGCCCGTCGGGGCGTGGGTCCTATCGGGCCCGCTCGGAATCGCGGTCCACGGCGGGGAGGGCGTTGACGGTGTCGATCGCCGGGGGCAGCGTCACGATCGGCGACCGCGAGGCCCGCCCGCCGCTGGACGCGGCCTGACGCTGGAGCCGCATCCGCTCGGCGAACGCGTCCATGACGTACCACTCGCGCCAGCTCGTGATGCCGGCGGCCCGCGCCGCGGCCGGGTCGAGCGTCCGGCCGGTCGATCGCTCGCCCGTCACCGGGTTCACCACGCCGGCACCGACGGTCACCGGCTGGTCCGTCTCGAAGGCCCGTCGATACGCGCGCTCCAGCGCGGTCAGCCGCTCGGCGGACTCGGTGGGGGGCGAGCCCTCGCCGCTGGGCCGGTCCGCGCGAGACTGTGAATCCCGGAGCGGATCCACCGCATCGCGTGGCGGATCGGAGGTGCGTGCCTCCGTGTCGGTCGTGGAGGGATCGGCCGGCGTACGGTCCAGCCTGTCGAGGATCGTCTCCAGCATCGTGTACACGCGCTGGGTTTGCTCCCGCTCCTCCTCGCCGCCGGTCGGATCCATCGCGCCGATCGCTTCGTCGCGGGACGAGCCGCCCGGCTTGTCGGCGACGAGGTCCAGCGAAGCGGCATCAAAACGAAGCGCGACGCCCGATGTGTCGGACTCGGCCGCTCGTGTCGCAACCGCGTCGGGCCCTGTGATCGGCGCGGGCTGCCACGCCAGACCGATGAGCACGCCCAGCCCGGTCAGGCCCGCGGCCAGCGCAAAGCGGCGGACCCGGCGCCAACGACGGAACCGATAGCTTGCCGGCCGCGCCGACGCCTCGCCGAGCAGGTACATCCGCTCCGACTGCTCCACGGGCAGCTCCGCCAGGACGAACGTGTTACCACCCATGCCCAGCAGGTCGCCGGGTTCGATCCGCTTGCGTCCGCGCGCCGGCTTGCCGTTCAGCCACGTGCCGCCCACCGAACGCAGGTCCCGCACGAACCAAGCCTCGCCGGGACCCTCACACCAGATGCGCGCGTGCGCGTCGGCCGCCTGACGGTCGCGCAGCTTGTGCTGGTCACCTTCTCGCCCCACGACGACCGGCCGGCCCTCGAACAGCTCGAAGACCCGCCCCTTGTCCGGTCCAGCCACCGCGATCAATAGGAACACCGGCCTCTCCTCTTCGTGGCGTCGGGCAACGGGGGCGGGATGGCCGCCGCACGCACCGCGGCCCGCTGGGTAAGCCGGGATAAGGTATGGTTGACGCGGCGATTCGGCAACCCGCACGGTCGCTCGCAGGGCCCGTCTTTGCACGGCCGGCGGGACGCAGGGGGCACTGCCCTGCCGCCGCTACACTGGCCGGCGATGGGCGAGCGGCTGACCGTCAACGGCCGGGTTCAGGGCGTGATCGTCGCGTGCCAACGGGTGGACGGCCGATGGCTGTTGATTCGGCGGAGCCGACACGTGGCCGCGCCGGGCCGCGTCTGCTTCCCGGGCGGAGCGATCGAGTTGGGCGAGACCGTGCGGACCGCCGCGATCCGCGAGATGCAGGAAGAGTTGGGCGTTCAGGTCATGCCGCGGGCGGAGCTGTGGCGGCGGACCGTCCCGCAGCGTCCGGTGGACCTGGTCGGCGTGGTGGCGGATCTGACCGATCCGGACGCGGTGCGGCCGAGCGACGCCGAAGTGGCCGAGGTGCTGTGGATGACCGGCAGGCAAGTCCGCACGCATCCGGACGTGATGCCGTACACCGACGAGTTCATCGCCGCCGCGGAGCGTTACACCGGCACACAGCGGCACGACCGGGCTCGCTCATGACGCGGGATTCTCATCGCCCGTCCGCTGGCCGAACTGCTGGTTCAGCACGAGCAAGGCGCCCTTGTCGTCGCCGGCCAGGTCGATCATCCCCAGCGTCTCCTCCATGATCTTTTCTTCCTCGACCTGCTCGTCGATAAACCACTTCAGGTGGCTCTGCGTCGGGTAGTCCTTCAGCTCGAACGCCAGCTCGTACAGCTCGTGGATCGACTTGGTGTTCTGCCGTTCCTGCTTCAACGCGGTCTCGAACACCTCGCGGACGGTGTTGAACTCGGCCTTGGGCTTGTTGACGGCGGCCAGGTCGAGCCGCCCGCCTCGGTCCAGGACGTACGTCCACAGCCGCTCGGCGTGCTCCAGCTCTTCCCGGCGCTGCACGTACATCCACTGGGCAAAGCCCTTGAGGTTCATCGCCTCGAAGTGGGCCGCCATGGCCAGGTAGTTGTACGCCGCCGCCATCTCCTGATTGATCTGATGATTCAACGCCGTTTCGATCTTGGCATCCAGCATATCGGCCTCCGTAACGGGTGATCAGACGGCGGCGGGCTCGGCCGCGAGCAGCGACTTGCCCACGCACTTGAGGTCCTCGCAGGCCTGGGCAACGCGATCGGCCATGGACTTCTCGGCCGCCTTCAGGTACGACCGCGGGTCGTACACCTTCTTGTTGCCCACCTCGCCGTCGATCTTCAGCACGCCGTCGTAGTTCTTGAACATGTGGTCTGCTACCGCGCGGGTGAAAGCGTACTGGCAGTCGGTGTCCACGTTCATCTTCACGACGCCGTAGTTCAGCGTCTCGTGGATGTCCTGCTGGCTCGAACCCGACCCGCCGTGGAACACCAGCCAGAACTTCGCGTCCGGGCCGAACTCCTTGCGCAGCGCGTCCTGACCGTGCTTGAGGATCTCCGGCCGCAGCTTCACCACGCCCGGCTTGTAGTGCCCGTGCACGTTCCCGAACGTCGCGGCGAACATGTACCGCCCGTCCGACACCTCGCCCAGCCGACGGTAGACCTCGACCATGTCCTCCGGCGTCGTGTACAGCTTGTCGCTCGGCGTGTCGTCGCTGCCGGCCGCGCCGTCCTCCTCGCCGCCGACGACGCCCGCCTCTACCTCCAGAATCTGGCCGATCTTCGCCATCCGCTCCAGCAGCGGCACCGCGACGTCCATGTTCTCCTTCAGCGGCAGCGCCGAGCCGTCCATCATGTGGCTCGAATACAGCGGCGGCTCGCCCGCCTTGACCCGACGCTCCGACTCCTCGATCAGCGGGATCAGGAAGCTGTCGACCTTCTCCGGCTGGCAGTGATCCGTGTGCAGGGCCACGTACACGTTGTAGTGCCGGGCCATGCGGTGGATGTGCTCGGCGATGCTGATCGCCCCCTCGACCTCGTCGCCCACCCCCAGGCCCGAGGCGAACTTGCCCCCGCCCGTCGAGACCTGAATGATCCCGTCCGACTTGCAGTCGGCGAAGGCTTTCAGGGCCGCGTTGGCCGTGATCATCGACGTCACGTTGATCGCGGGGTACGCGAAATGCTGCTCGTACGCGTGATCGAGCATCCGGGTGTACGTCTCGTAGTCGGGAACAGGCATGGCATACCTCGCTAGAATCCGGGGTTCGCTTGGCCGGCCCTCCCCGCGGGAAGTCGGCGTCGCGTGCAGGGGTGAGCGGCTCACCCGATCCACATGGATTATAGTGGAAGCGTGGCGACCGGGCAGTTTGCACCGGCAACGACGCGCAGGACGAAACCCTCGCGGACCATGACTGGGTCCTAAGAGATC
>CAYSIX010000265.1:0-5261 GCA_964431205.1 uncultured Phycisphaeraceae bacterium | reverse complement strand
TCGGTCATCGTCCACCGCGACAAGGCCGAGCTCCGCGGCCGCTCCCTGCTCGCCCGGCTCAAGAACGAGATCGACCGCCACATGTTCGAGATCCCCCTCCAGGCCGCCATCGGCGGCAAGATCATCGCCCGCGAAACCATCCGCGCCATGCGCAAGAACGTCACCGCCAAGTGCTACGGCGGCGACGTCACCCGCAAACGCAAGCTCCTCGAAAAACAGAAAGAGGGCAAGAAACGCATGAAACGCATCGGCACCGTCGACATCCCCCAGGAGGCCTTCATGGCCGTCCTCGACCCGGGCGATTGAGACAAGCCAAAACTGAAAAGCTGGAAAACTGGAAAGCAGTAAAGCAGTAAATCGGAGAAAACACGGGGGAGCGACTGGGAGCTATACAATGACAAGCCATCAGGAGCCGATTCGTCAGCAGATCGACCGTCACGGTCGACTTCGTACCGAGCTGCTAGACCGAGTCGTCGACCACGGCCACGTCAACGCCGAGCGGATTGCGGCTCTGCTTTAGGAAACCGACGAGCTGCGGCGCATCCTCAAGAGCATGATCCGTCGAACCCGATCCCGCTCGACACCACCATCGTGAAAAGCCTTCCGCCGTTTCATTCTTCCAGCTTTCCAGTTCTCCATGATTTCTGACTCCTCCTTCGGCATCATCCCCGTCCACGAGCACGACGGCGTCCGGCGGTTCCTGCTCGTGCAGCACCACAAGGGCCACTGGGGGTTTCCCAAGGGGCACGCCGAGCCCGGCGAGTCGCCCCTCGACGCCGCGACGCGCGAGCTGGCCGAGGAGACCGGGCTTCATCCCGCCCGCGTCCTGGACGACCACCCTCTGACCGAGAGCTACGTCTTTACCAACACGCGCGGCCGGGTCGTCCGCAAGACGGTCACGTACTTCATCGGCTTCACGGCCGACGACCGCGTCACGCCCCAGGCCGACGAGGTCGCCGATTACGCCTGGGCCGACGCCGATGGCACCCGCCGGCGCCTGACCTTCGACGAAGGCCGCGACCTGCTCGACCGGGCGCTCGATCTGTTGCAGAATACCTGACGCTCCCGCGGAAATTGGTCTGTTAGGTTCAGTAAGCTCCGCTCGCTGGTAAGACATCCGGATTATGAAGCTCCCCCCATCGGTTGACCGTCGAATGTCTGCGTTGTTTCGCGTCGCAGCGTGCGCCGCCTTCATCATTTCGCGCCTGCTGGCGATCGAGTGCCTGATCGCAAGAGACTTCGTGCAGGGGGGGTCGTGCCCTATCTGTCGTCATCTCTGGCCTTTTCTGCCCGTACGTGCATGAAGGTTCGCGCACACTCGAGACATGGTCCCAGCGTAAGGTTTGATGATGGCAGCTGAGTACAGCTTTCAAGCCGATGAGGCATACGCCATTACGATGTTGCGTCGCATCCGACAGCAAGATCGCGGGCGGTTCGTGATGCGGATGCTCCTCGCTGTTGCCGTCGTGTTGGCGTTGGCCGTCGCGGGCTTCATGGTCGTTGACGACATTCCCGTCGGATGGCTCTTTCTGGGTGGGGTACTGGTCACCGTGATCGCCTTGCCTAAGATCGATGAATGGCGAGTACGACGGTCATTTCGCCAGGCGCCGCCACCGCGTGAGCGATTCATCGTCCACCTGACGCAAGATGGCCTCTCAATGCAAGGCGAATTGTCCGAGGGCCATTTGAAGTGGGCCCTTTTCAGGCGCGCCAGACGTTTCCCGGACGGTCTGCTCCTGTTCGCGGCATCTCAACGATCATATTGGTTGCCCGACAGCGCGGCTGACAGCGAGTCCGTCGCTGAAGCGATGCGCCTCGCGCGCGAAAACATTGCCGATTATCGTGAGCTGTGACAGGTCGCGTCGCCCCATGACTTGTCCATGCGCGCGCAGGCGGCCGCGGGCATCCTTGTCGCGTTTGTGAAGTCGAGACGGCAAATGCTCGACCGGTCAGGATTTGTGACGGCCTGCGGCCGCGGGTATGTCACGGCGTGCGCACGGGGGCGTCCCTTCATCCATTTGTAGAAACAACGATCGCGCGGCGGCGTCCGGGCCGCGCGCCAACGCAGACCCCGAAGGAAGGCCGCCCATGTGCGCCCGCAGGTCACACGCGAAACGCTACATCGCCATCGGCGTCGGACGGCCCCGCCGCGTCTCGCCGCCTTGCGTCGGGCGTGCTCACGTCGGCAACTGGTCTGGTTTGAACAACGCGCGCCCGCGAACCAGACCAGTTTCCAGACCAGTTCGTGACCAGTTTCCAGACCAGTTGCCTGTTGGGGGCAGGTCACCCAGCCAGCCGCTCGCCCAACCACCCGATAGCAGAATCACGCGCAGGTGTGGATACGCCCGCCTACCGCTTGGCCAGCACGTTCGCGTCCGGTGCGAACCGTTTCTGCCAGGCGGGGTATTCGTCGAGCAAGGCGCGCGCCCGCCCCGAGTACCAGCTATAGTTGCCGCGGCGCTCGCGCTCGATCTCCGCCATGCGGTACTTGACCACGCCGTCGTGGCCGGCAAAGATCGGCCGGTTCGTCCCGATCTCGTAGAACCGGGCCCACCGCGGATTCGCAGCGTCGCTCTGCACGACCTTGCGGTCGCTTTGACCATCGTTCTGGAACCGAACCACCTTGATGCCGGTCAGCTTTGTCTGGTCAAACCAGCGGACGGCGGACTGCACCGCCTCGATCACCCGCGGGCTCGGCTCCCCGATCCCCATCAGAAACTCCACGATCGGCACACTCTCCGCACCGCTGATGGATGGCGGCTCGAACGCGCGGCCTCTCGTCGGCTCGAAGGTCGCCTCGTCGTGCTGGGCGCACCACGCCGTCCGTCTGCCGTCAACGATGATCTGCGTATCCAGGATGCACCGGATGCCTTTATCCACGGCCGCCCGCGCCTCGACGCGGCGGGCCTCGTCCACGAAGCGATACAGCGGCTCCCGGCGGGCGACGTCGCGCAGCAGGTTCATCACACGAATCATCGCGTCGTCGTTGTAGGTGATCGCGTCGTGATAGCCGCCGATCAACGGGTAGTATTGCGGCCAGCCGCCGTTGTCGTATTGCATCTCGATCAGGTAATCGAACCCCCGCAAGAACGCCTCGCGGTACCTCTGCTGCCCGGTGGCCTGGAACACGCGGGCGAGGTAGATCATCTCCATCGTCGTGGCGCCGTTGTCGATGGTCGAGGACTTGTCGCGGGCCTCGATCAAGCGTGCCCTGTCGGCGTCGTTAAGCCGGCGGGTGTAGTCGAAGTTCTTGTGCCACCCGCCGTTGTCATGCTGACAGAAGCGCACGTTTGCCGCGATGCGGGCGGCCTCGTCCGTCGCGTACCACTCAGCGTCATGCCGCTGCGCGTCTCGCCAGTTCGCCGCCTGCCCGAAGACACCCGTGGATCCGAACGCCAGCAGCAGGAGTCCCGAGAGAAATCTCAGTCGTTGATGCATGGCCTGGTTCCTCATGATCAGATCGCAGATCGCGCCACGTCATCGCGACAGGCGCGCTCCTGCGTGAGTGTAACCCGCCTGAAACAAAAGGCAGTAAAGCACTCGTTGCACAGACTTGACGAAATCCGGTCATGCCGGCGACGCCGGGGATCGCCATTGGCCGCGGGTTGGCCGGCGTGTGCTTGTCCCTCGGAGTCGGGGCATGGTCGGACGAGCCGAGCAGCTCAGCGGTGTGACGGTCGCGGCAGCGCAAGCCATGGTCGGGGCGAATCTCATTCGGAAACGCCGGCCGATCGTGTCATCAGGTCGAAACCGAGCGCGCGTGAGGCGGCCGATTGCGCGGTCCTCAGCCGCGCAGGCGCAGGAACTCGACGGTGGGCAGCTTGCCGACCAGCGGGGCCAGGTACTCGCGGAAGCTGGGGTCGATGTCGTGATGGTCGACGATGTACTTCGGGTCGAGCGTACGGGTTTTGGCGGCGACGTCGCTGAGCTCGATGCGCTTGTAGGTCACGCGGTAGGGGTCGGCGGCGGCGCGTTGAATGGCGACCGAGCCGTCGAGGTTGTCCGACAGGGCGAGCTCGGCGGCGAACCGGCCGACGGCGCGGGCCTCCTCGGCGTCGGTGTCCGAGACGCAGCCGGCGAAGCTGCGTTGCAGGTACCCGAAGGTGTCGGCGCGGACGCGGCTGACCTGCAGCCGGTCCTTGATGACGTTGGCCAGGAAGTCGCCCAGGGCGCCGGTGCCCGAGAGCTGGACGTTGCCGTGCTGATCCCGCTCCAGCTCGCCGATCAGGTCCATGGCGAGCTTGTAGAGCATGGGGGTGCCCTCCTTGTCGTGGATGCCTTCGGAGACGGCGATGACGCACCGGCCGTGTCGGGACATGGTCTTGTCGATGTCGGCGAGGAAGCGGTCGAGGTCGAAGGGGACCTCGGGGACGTAGATCAGGTGGGGCCCGTCGTCGTCGTGCTGTCGGCCGAGCATGGAGGCGGCGGTGAGGAAGCCGGCGTGTCGGCCCATGACGACGTTGATCTTGATGCCGGGCAGGGCGCGGTTGTCCAGGTTGTCGCCGATGAAGGCCTGGGCGACGAACTTGGCGGCCGATGCGTAGCCGGGGGTGTGGTCGTTGTGCATCAGGTCGTTATCGATGGTCTTGGGCACGTGAAAGCATCGCAGCTCGTAGCCGACCTCGCGCGCCAGCTCGTTGACGATGCGGCACGTGTCGGAGCTGTCGTTGCCGCCGATGTAGAAGAAGTAGCGGACGTTGTTCTGCTCGAAGACCTTGAAGATGCGTTGGCAGTAGTCGCGGTCGGGCTTGTCGCGGGAGGAGCCGAGGGCGGAGGAGGGCGTGCGGGCGACGCGGTCGAGCCGGTCCTGGGGGATGTCCTGAAGCTCGATGAAGTCGTTCTTGACGATGCCGGCGACGGCGTGGTGGGCGCCGAGGATCTTGCCGATGCGCTCGACGCCGCGGAGGGTCTCAACGACGCCGACGAGGGACTGGTTGATGACGGCGGTGGGCCCGCCGGACTGCCCAATGACGACGTTGCCTGCGATGGCGGCGTGGGCCATGGTGCGTGGGTCTCCGTGATAAGCCGGACGGCTGAGGGCTGGGTGCGGCGGCATTGTAGGGCGGGCGTCAGGGCGTCACAACGGCGGGCGGAGTCGGCGGGGTCAGAGGTTCCCAA
Source organism: uncultured Phycisphaeraceae bacterium (assembly GCA_964431205.1). Taxonomy (GTDB): domain Bacteria; phylum Planctomycetota; class Phycisphaerae; order Phycisphaerales; family Phycisphaeraceae; genus CAYSIX01. Next base: position 143 of record CAYSIX010000265.1, on the reverse strand, counting down.
CGCCGCCCAGGCCAGCGACCCCGCACCCGCCGCCGCCGCCATGCCCTTCAGCCCACGCGCCAGACCACGCCGACGCGGCGGCGACAGACGGTCCGCCACCAACGCCATGCACACGAACTCGCCCCACGCCACCGCACCAACCC
>CAYSIX010000264.1:0-5277 GCA_964431205.1 uncultured Phycisphaeraceae bacterium | reverse complement strand
GCCGCGCAGCGGCGAATGATCCCAAACAGGCCCGCGGCCTGTCGGCGGGCGAGACGCCCGCCCCGCTTGTGGACGACGCTTCTTGTTCATCACGGGTTCCGCCGACGGTTGCGTCCGCACAGACTCGGGCTACGATCCCCGTTTCTACCGCCCGAGCCGCCACACGGTCAAGCCGCGGCCTCCGGCGGGCAGGGCGCACCCGTGGACCCATCCCTGATCCTCCAGAACGTGCTCTCGCCGCCGATCCTCTTCTTCGGGCTGGGCCTGCTGGCCACCGCGCTCGGGTCGGACCTGGCCATCCCCTCGGCCATCGCCCGCGGCCTGTCCGTCTATCTGCTGTTCGCGATCGGGTTTCACGGCGGGGTCGAGCTGCACCGCAGCGGCGTCGACGCCACCGTCCTGGCCACCCTCGGCGCCGCCGTCCTCTCCAGCGCCCTGCTGCCCCTGCTCGCCTACGCCGTGCTCCGCCTGCGGCTCGAGGCGCCCGACGCCGCCGGCATCGCCGCCTGCTACGGCTCGATCAGCGCCGTGACCTTCATCACCGCCATCGGCTTCCTCGAACGCCGCGAGCTGCCCTTCGGCGGCCACCTCGTCGCCGCCATGGCCCTGATGGAGTCCCCTGCCATCGTCACCGGCGTCCTGCTCGCCCGACACGCCCAGCAGGCGACACGCCATCACACCAACGGCAAGTCCGACCCACGCCCGTCGGCCAACCAGGTCGGCTGGCCCGGCCTGCTCCACGAGGCCCTGGCCAACGGCGCCGTCTTCCTCCTGCTCGGCAGCCTCGTCATCGGCCTGCTCACCGGCGAGACCGGCTGGACCACCCTCAAGCCCTTCGTCAAGGACCCGTTCCAGGGCCTGCTCTGCCTCTTCCTGCTGGACATGGGCATCGTCGCCGCCCGCCGCCTGGCCGACCTGCGCCGCTCCGGCCCCCTGCTCATCGCCTTCGCCCTGCTCGCCCCGCCCCTCCAGGCGGGCCTGGGCATCCTCACCGCCGCGGCGCTCAAGCTCACGCCCGGCGACGCCCTGCTCCTGGCCGTCCTCTTCGGCAGCGCCTCCTACATCGCCGTCCCCGCCGCCCTGCGCATGGCCCTGCCCCAGGCCAACCCCAGCCTCTACGTCCCCATGTCCCTGGGCCTGACCTTCCCGTTCAACATCACCCTGGGCATCCCCCTGTACATGGCCGCCATCGACTGGGCCTGGAAGCTATGACACGAGCCGTCCAACGCATCGAGATCGTCATCGACGCCCCGCACCTGCCGCGCATGCTCCGGGCGCTGACCGCGGCCGGCGCCCCGGGTTACACCGTCGTCCCCGGCGCCACCGGCCAGGGCGACCGCGGCGAGCAACGCGGCGACGACGTCAGCGGCGTCTCGTCCAACGCCTACGTCCTCGTCGCCGCCGAGCCCGATCGCGTCCAGCCCATCCTCGACGCCGTCCGCCCCCTGCTGGCGGCCTACGGCGGGCTGTGCCTGATCAGCGAGGCGCAGTGGCTCGAGCACTGACGCGGGCCCCGGCGGGCCGTTGCCGCCTCGCCGAGCGCGCGGGCAAGCTCAGTGCGACCGCTCGACGCAGAGGATGGTCACGTCGTCGGACGGCGGCAGGTGGGCGCGGTGTTCGTCCAGGGCGTTTCGCAGCGCCTCGACGACCTGCTCACAGGTCAGGGCATCGTCGTCGAGGATGCGGGCGATGCGTTCCTGACCGAACTGGACGTGGTCGGGGCTGCGGGCCTCGCTGACGCCGTCGGAGCCGAGCAGGAGCCGGTCGCGGACGCGCAGGTGGACGGTGGACTGGGCGGCGTGTTCGGGCAGGTCGAACAGGGCGCCGACGCCGAGCGGCGCGCGGTGTGACTCGAGGTGTTCGACGCCGTGGCGGGCGCGCAGCAGGGCGGGGCTCTGGCTGGCGTTGGCGTAGGTGAAGGCGCCGTCGCGATGGAGGATGCCGTAGATCATGGTGACAAATCGGCCGTCGTGCAGGTCGGGGGCGAGCAGGCGTTCGAGGCGTTCGAGCAGGTCGCCGGGTTCGAGTCCGGCGGTGCTCAGGGCGTGGACGGCGGCGCGGCAGGTGGCCATGAGCAGGGACGGTCCCAGGCCGTGGCCGGTGACGTCGGCGACGAGGACGGCGGTGCGTTCGTCGTCGAGGGCGAAGACGTCGAGGTAGTCGCCGCCGGTGGCTTCGCAGGGGTCGGTGCAGATGGCGAAGCGGTAGCCGTCGCCGCCGGGCATGGAGTCGGGCAGGAAGCTCTGCTGGATGTTGCGCGCGATGTTGAACTGCTCGAACAGGTGATTGAGGGTTTGGGCGAGCTGGTCGAACTCGTCGCCGGTGTGCAGGCGCACGCGGTGGTGAAAGTCGTGCCGGCCCAGGGCGATCATGCCGTCGTGGATCGCGCGCAGCGGCTCGATGATCACGTGGCGGAGCACGAGGAAGCCGACGAACGAGGCGATGATCAGGCTCGCCAGGGCGATGGCGGTGGTGAGCAGGATGACGGTGTCGGCCCGACGGAAGTAGGCGTCGGCCTCGCGGGTGACCTCGAGCAATCCGACCACGTCGCCCGCGCGGTTGAAGATGGGGGCGGCGGCGGAGATCCACTGGCCGTGGGCGTCGCCGTAAAGCGTCGAGGCGGCCGCTCGACCGGTCCGCCGGGCGCGGTCCAGATGGGGCTCGAAGGCGTACGCCTCACCGACGAACGGCTCGTCGTGCGTCATCACGGCGAACCGAAGGGTGGTCTCGTCAGCGACATCGAAGGTGTAGATGTGCTGGGGCGCCAGGCCGTTGGCGTCACGGATCGCCGTGAGCTGGGCGCGCAAGGCACGGAACGCGTGGCTTTGAGGGTTCTGGTGCCGGGCGGCGCGGGCGTGCAGGTCGCCGTCGAGGTGCAGCGCCGCCGTCGCCGCGATCGCGCGCAGCTCGTTCTGCATGTCCTCGACCACCTGCCCGTGCATCTGCTGCCGCACCGGCACCAGCAGCACCGTTAGCAGGCACAGCAGCACCAGTTCCAGGATCAGCAACAGCTTGGCGCTCAGGCGCACGGCACAACGCTCCCGCTGAGAAGTGGCAGTCGGACATGCTCAGTCCTTCAAACAACCGCGGACCCCGCCGATTTATTCGCCCGCCGCGCGCTGCGGCCGGACCCACTTCTCCTGCCGGGCGCCCTGGTAGATCGCGTCCATCACGACGTTGCGTTCGGCGGCCTCGCGCGGGCTGACCAGCGGCACGTCCTTCTCGCCCTTGACGGCGGCGAGGAACAGGTCGAACGCGTGCGGCCAGGGCTCGGGCAGGTCGGTCACGGGGGTTTTGCCGTCGCCATTGGTCAGCTTCTCGCCGGTGAGAAACAGCTCGTTGCCGGTGATGCGGGCGTGGCCCTCGGTGCCGGAGACCTCGAGGAAGTTGGGGTTGGCGCGGTCGACCCACCCGCCGGCGACGGTCGCCAGCGCGCCCGAGGCGAAGCGGATCATGCCCTCGCCGGTCTCGTCGCAGTCGTCGTACCGGCCGGTGACGACGGCGACGTGGCCGGTGCACGCCTCGACCGCGTCGCCCCGCGTGATCCACAGCAGCAGGTCCAGCACGTGCGTGCCCAGGTCGCCCAGCGCGCCGCAGCCGGCCCGCTTGGGGTCGGCCATCCAACGCCACTCGGTGTCGAACCACCCGCCCAGCGACCCGTGGTGACACAGGCTCAGCCGCAGCCGCGTCACCTTGCCGAGCTGGCCGTCGCGCACCAGCTCGCGCACCCGCCGCACCTCCGGCCGGCCCCGCATGAAGTAGCCGGTCTGGAAAATCAGCCCGGCCTTTTCGATCGCCTCGGCCATCGCCCACGCGTCCTCGCCGCTCATGCCCAGCGGCTTCTCGACGAACAGGTGCTTGCCGGCCTCGACCGCGGCGGCGACCAGCTCCCCGTGCCGGACCGTCTCGGAGCAGATGACCACGGCGGCGACGTCATCGTCGGCCAGCGCCTTGGCCGGCTCGTCGATCACCTCGCCGCCGGTGACGGCCTGGCGGGCCCCGGCCGTCTCGGGGTTGGGGTCCCAGACGTATTTCGTGGCCACGCCCTCGGTGCTCGCCAGGGTCTTGGCGAAGCCGGGGGTGTGGATGTGCGCGCCGCCGATCAGTGCGATTTGGGTCATGCGTGTGCTGCTTTCTCTTTCGAGTGCCTCGGAGTCGCCGCCGGGGACGGGGCGCAAGCGGGCCCGTCCGGCCGGCGGTGCGGATCTTAGCGGCCCATCGTATCGACGACGGGCGACGCGGGACGGTCGGCCGGACCGTGCCTTACACTGGTCGCCATGGCCGAGACACGCAAACCGTGGGAGCATGCCAAGTCGGCCGCCGGCGGCAGCGAGGCCGACCCGCTGGCCACGCGCTTCGTCGCCTCGCTCGACTACGACAAACGCCTGTACAAGGTGGACATCCGCGGCTCGCTCGCCCACGCCGCGATGCTGGCCAAGGTGGGCCTGATTTCCGAGGCCGAGCGCGCCGAGATCGAGCGCGGGCTCAAGGAGATCGAGGCCGAGATCGACCAGCAGGGCGACGCCTGGCCCGGGTGGAAGCTCGAGCTCGAGGACGTGCACATGTGCATCGAGGCGGCGCTGATCGAGAAGACCGCCGACGCGGGACGCAAGCTGCACACCGGCCGCAGCCGCAACGATCAGGTGGCGCTGGATCTGCGATTGTGGATTCGTGAAGCGACGTACGCCATCGTAAAACGCCACCAAGAGCTCACGAGTGCGTTCCGAATCTTGGCCGAGCGGGATGGTGGAATCGTGATGCCCTCGTTTACCCACCTTCAGCGGGCTCAGCCCATCACTGTGGGCGGGGAACTTGTCGCATGGGTGGCGGCATTGGACAAGGCGCAAGAGAGAATAGGCATCCTTGCCCGACTGTGGGACCAATCTCCGCTCGGATCAGGCGCGATCGCCGGCTCAAGCTTGCCGCTTAAACGAAATGTCACAAACTACCATTTGGACTACTCGCGTTCTACGGACAGTGCCATAGAAGCTACTGCCTCGCGTGACGTGGCGATTGACTTTGTTTACGGCTGCGCCATGACCGCGATGTGGCTCTCGCGCTGGGCCGAGCAGTGGATCATCTACGCCACGACCGAGTTCGGCTTCATCACGCTCGATCCGAAGTACACCACCGGCTCGTCCATGATGCCGCAGAAGCAGAACCCGGACATGCTCGAGCTGATCCGCGGGCGCTGCGGCGGCGTGTACGGCCACCTGGTCGCCCTGCTGACGATGTGCAAGGGCCTGACCATCGGCTACAACCGCGACCTGCAGGAGG
>CAYSIX010000263.1:0-5329 GCA_964431205.1 uncultured Phycisphaeraceae bacterium | reverse complement strand
GCCGCAAGGTCGGGCGTGGCGTCTACGAGTACTGAGAAAGCAGACGGCGCCGTGCGCCGCAGCTTTCTCCGCCGGGATTGCAGCGGACGGGGCGATGCCCCGCCGCTGAATCACGGCGAGGCTTCGAGCCAGAGAGGGAGATCATGTCTGAGGTAGTTCTTCGTGAGATGGACGACGGCATCGCCGTCCTGACGATCAACCGGCCCGAGGCCTACAACGCGCTCAACGCGGACGTGATCGCGGGCCTCGGCGAGCAGATCGACGCCGCGGTCGCCGGCGGGGCGCGGGCGATCGTGATCACCGGCGCCGGCGACAAGGCGTTCGTCGCCGGGGCCGACATCAAGGCGATGACGAGCCAGCCCAAGGCCGAGGCCAGCGACTTCGCCCGGCGCGGCCAGGCGGTGTTCGCCAAGCTGACCGCGTTCGGCGGTGTGACGATCGCTGCGGTCAACGGGTTCGCGCTGGGCGGCGGCTGCGAGCTGGCGATGGCCTGCGACCTGACCGTTGCAGCGGAGAATGCGCGCTTCGGCCAGCCCGAGGTCAACCTGGGTATCATCCCCGGGTACGGCGGGACCCAGCGCATGGTGCGCCGGGTCGGCCTGCAGCGCGCGCTGGAGCTGTGCCTCACCGCGCGGCAGGTCGAGGCCGACGAGGCCGCCCGGATCGGACTGGTGCTCGAGGTCGTGCCCGTGGGCCAGGCGGTGCGGCGCGCCAAGGAGCTGGCGCGGGTGATCATGAGCAAGGGGCCGCTGGCGATCCGCCTGACCAAGGAGGCGGTCCACGCGGCGGCCGAGCTGGAGCTGGTGCGCGGGCTCGACCTGGAGGCGGCCCGCTTCGGGCTGGCGTTCCAGACCGAGGACGCCGACGAGGGCATCGCCGCCTTCGTCGAGAAGCGCCAGGCGGCGTTCCAGGGCAAGTGAGGACGGAGCGAGACGATGCATTTCAGCCTTCCCGACGAACACAAGATGCTCCAGGACATGGTGCGCAGCTACGCGCAGGAGAAGCTCGTGCCGCGCGCCGAGGGGCTGGACCGCGAGGGGCACTTCCCCTGGGACAGCTGGAAGGAGATGGCCGAGCTCGGGCTGCTGGGCATGGTCGTCCCGGAGCAGTACGGCGGCCCGGAGATGGACAACCTGGCGTACGTCACCGCGCTGGAGGAGATCGCCACCGGCTGCGCCTCGACCGCCACGGCGATGAGCGTCCAGAACTCGCTGGCGATCTTCCCGATCCACCACTTCGGCAACGACGCGCAGAAGGAGAAGTACCTGCCGCCGCTGGCCACCGGCGAGACCGTCGGGTGCTACGGGCTGACCGAGCCGATGAGCGGCAGCGACGCCGCCGCGATGCGGATGACGTGGGTCAAGAACGGCGACCGCTACGTCCTCAACGGCGCCAAGCAGTTCATCACCAACGCGCCCGAGGCGGGGATCGCGGTGATCTACGCCGTCAGCGATCCCAAGCTGCGGCACAAGGGGATCAACGCGTTCATCGTCGAGAACTCGTTCCCCGGCTACTCGATCGGCAAGCACGAGGACAAGATGGGGATCCGCGGGTCCACCACCGCCTCGATCGTCCTGGAGGACTGCGAGGTCCCCGAGGAGAACCTGCTGGGCCAGGAGAACAAGGGCTTCACGGTGGCGATGGCGACGCTGGACGGCGGCCGGATCGGGATCGCGACCCAGGCGCTGGGCATCGCCCGCAACGCGCTGGAGGAGGCGGTCAAGTACAGCCAGGAGCGCGAGCAGTTCGGCGGGCCGATCGCCAACCTGCAGGCGATCCAGTGGAAGCTGGCCGACATGGCGACGCGGATCGACGCCTGCCGGCTGCTGATCCGCCGCGCGGCGTGGCTCAAGGACCAGGGCCAGCGCCACACCATCGAGGCCTCGATGGCCAAGCTGATGAGCGCCGAGACGGCGGTGTGGTGCACCAACCAGGCGGTGCAGATCCACGGCGGCTACGGCTACACCAAGGAGTACACCGTCGAGCGGCTGTACCGCGACGCCAAGATCACCGACCTGTACGAGGGCACCTCGGAGATCCAGCGGCTGGTGATCGCGTCGAACCTGCTCAAGGGCCTGTACCGCGGAGCGGACACCCCGTGAGCATGGCGCGCACCTACCGCGTGCTGGTCGGCAAGCCCGGCCTCGACGGCCACGACCGCGGGGCCAAGGTCGTCGCCCGCGCCCTGCGCGACGCCGGCTACGAGGTGGTCTACACCGGCCTGCACCAGACCCCCGAGATGATCCTGCGCACCGCGCTGCAGGAGGACGTCGACGCCATCGGGCTGTCGATCCTCAGCGGGGCCCACGGCACGCTGGTCCCGGCGGTGCGGGCGCAGATGGACGCCGAGGGGATGCAGGACGTTCCGCTGGTGGTCGGCGGGATCATCCCCGACGACGACGCGGCGGCGCTGCGCGCGGCCGGGATCGCCGCGGTGTTCGGGCCGGGCACGCCGATGGAGCAGATCGTCCGGTTCTTCGACGAGGCCCTCGGACGCGACGCCAAGGGCAAGGCGTGACCGAGCTCGTCGTCTTCGACCTCGACGGGACCCTGCTGGACAGCCACGGGGACATCCACCGCTGCATCCTGATGGCGCTGCACGAGTGCGGCAAGCAGGAGATCAGCTACGACCAGGTCGCGAGCTACCTCGGCGCCCCGCTGCACGTCTACCACGAGGAGCTGCGGCCGCCGGTGGACTACGCCGAGTTCCTGGCGGTCTACCGCCGGTTCCAGGACGAGCACGGCCTGGACACCACGCGGCTGTTCGACGGCGTGATCGAGACGCTCGAGGTCCTCGGCGACGTCCCCCTCGCGATCGCCTCGACCAAGCCGACCCACCGGGTCCGCCAGCACGCCGAGGCGTTCGGCCTCGCCGGGTTCTTCCAGCACCTGCAGGGCTCCGACGACCCGCCCTACAAGCCCGATCCGGCCGTGCTGCTGCGCGTCCTCGACCACATGCCCGCCGACCCGACCCGCAGCTGGATGGTCGGCGACCTGGTCACCGACGTGCAGGCCGGCAACGCGATCGGGATGCGGACCCTGGGGGTGACCTACGCCGGAACCCCCCGCGAGGCCCACGCGCGGGCGGGCGCCACCGCGATCGCGGACAGCGTCGAGGAGGTCCGGGAGATCCTGGTGGGGGATGAATAGGGTCAGAGGGTCGACGACTCGGGGCCGGATCGCACTTGGCCTGTTCCCGCTCCAGGTCCATCGAGAGAGGTGCTCGGTGGGGGAGATCGCGCAGAGACGCGGAGGGGCAGAGGACGCAGGGGAAGAAGAGGGAAGAGGGAAGAGGGAAGAGTTCTCACGCAAAGGCGCAAAGGCGCAAAGGGAGGAGAAGAGAGGGGGACGGGCTGCTACGGAACCCAGTCGAAGGTGAAGCTGTTGGCCGCGCCGTACAGGTCCTCGGCGTAGAAGGTCACGGCGTAGGCGTTGCCGCAGTACAGGTCGTTGCCGTTGCCCTCCTCGATCCAGCCGCCCCAGAAGCCGCCGCCCTCGTAGTTGAGGGTGTAGGAGCCGGCGGTGTAGCCGTCCCACAGGTCGTCGAAGGTCACCTGGACGTAGTCCACGTCGGTCAGGCCGTCGGGGTCGTCGACGAACGCCTGGAACTCGAAGGCCCAGTAGCCGCCGGCGTCGAAGCAGTCGGCCCAGGTGTCGGCCGGGGACTGGCTGATGATCGGCGCGGCGTTGTGGGTCCCGCCGCCCCCGTAGACCAAGGTGTCCGAGTTGCCGGCGTAGTCCTCGGCGTAGAACACGACCTCGTAGGGGTCGCCACACCACAGGTTGGTCTCGCGCTCGTAGCTCCACGCGCCCCAGATCCCGCCGCCCTCCTCGAACAGCTCGACCTGGTCGACGAAGTTGCCGGTGTAGGCGTCGTAGAACGTCACGTCGACGAAGCGGATGTCCTGGCTGCCGTCGCCGTCCCACACCGAGGCCTGGTACTCCCAGTAGTAGTCGTTGGCGTGGACGTCGTACTCGCAGAAGTAGTAGGTGCCGCCGTCGTCCTCGATCCGCGGCGCGCTGCCGTGGTACGGGTCGTCGTCGTGGATGAAGAAGCAGCCGCCGAGGCCCAGGGCCATCACGCTCGCGAACGCCATCGGGAAGATCCACCGCAGAGACCTCATCGCTCCGTCTCCTCTCCTGGCGACCCGGCCCCCCGGGTGTCGCCGTCCATGTCTGTCTGACGAGTACCCTATCGGCCCTATTCAAAAAGCCAAGGGCTCGCAGCCCGGATGTAAGGGCCTGGTAACGACGCGCTGGCTCGCGGGAGTCCCGGCAGAGCCGGGAGCAGCTAGCCGATCGTGGCCAGCACGCCCTGGAACGTCGTTCCCTCGGGGAAACCCGCGAGCACCGGGAAGTCGTCCGCCGGCGGGGCGGGCTCCAGCGCGCGGAGGGGGCGCCCGGCGCGCGCCGCGGCCTCGCGCACGAGGGCCTCGATCCGGCCGGGGCGGGCGCTGCGGTCGTTGAGGCAGGCCAGCACGGTGCCGCCGGGGACCAGCCGGCGCAGGGCGGCGTCGAGCAGCGCGTCGTAGCCGCGGCGGGCCGACCACCCGCGGGCGCCGCGCGAGGCGGTCGGGGGATCGATCACGATCCCGTCGAAGTCGGCGCTGCGGCGCCCCTCGAGGTACCGTCCGGCGTCCGCGCGGGCGGTGTGGTGGCGGTGCGGGTCCAGCCCGTTGGCCGCGTGGTTGCGGCGGGCCGCGCGCAGGGCGGGGGCCGAGGTGTCCACGTCGGTGACCTGCCCGGCGCCGTCGCGCAGCAGCGAGACCGAGAACGCCCCGGTGTAGGCGAACAGGTTGAGCACGTGGCGGAACGGGCCGAGCTCCCCCAGCCGCCGTCGGTTGTCGCGCTGGTCGGGGTAGATCCCGGTGGCCAGCCCCTCGCACGGGCGGACGTGGAACCGCAGCCCGTGCTCGCGGACCACGAGCTCGTCCGCGGGCCGCGGCGAGCCGCGGCGGGCGCGCCCGGCGACCCTGCCGCGGCGCAGGTCGTCGAGGTGCTGCTTGTCCCACCACGAATCGAGCCCGAGGGCGTCGAGCAGCTCCGCGGCGACGGCGTCGGCGTAGGCGTCGGCGCACGCCGCGCGGCGGACGGTCAGCAGCAGCGGGCCGAGGCGGTCGACGTGCAGCCCGGGCAGCCCGTCGGCCTCGCCGTGGATCAGCCGCAGCGCGTCGGTGGAGTCCGCGTCGAGCAGGGCACGGCGGCGCTGCAACGCGGCGCGGGCGCGGGCCACCGGGTCGAAGTCCTCGCCCGGGCCCGCCACCCGGCGGGCGACGGGCGCATCCTCCGAGAGGGGGCATTTCGGACCTCCAATCATGCTGCTGAGTCC
>CAYSIX010000262.1:0-5343 GCA_964431205.1 uncultured Phycisphaeraceae bacterium | reverse complement strand
CACCGACAACCGCAACCGCACCGCCGGCGAGGTCCGCAAGATCTTCGAGCGCGGCGGGGGGAACCTCGGCCAGACCGGGTGCGTGGCGTACCTGTTCCGTCAGCGGGGCATCGTCTCGGTGCCCAGGGACGCCGCCGACGAGGACGCCGTCATGGCCGCCGCCCTCGACGCCGGCGCTGAGGACGTCAGCGATGAGCAGGACGTCTGGCAGATCGCCTGTGAGCCGGCCGACTTCATGGCCGTCCGCGAGGCCGTCGAGCGTGCCGGCCTGCCGATCGAATCCGCCCAGATCACCATGATCCCCGACACCACCATCCCCTGCTCGGGTGACGACGCCCGCAAGGTCATGAACCTGATCGAGGCGCTGGAGGACCACGACGACGTGCAGAAGGTGCACGCGAACTGCGAGATCCCCGATCAGGAGCTGGCCGCGATGGGCTGACGCGATCTACTTTTTATTACGTTGCCACGGCACGCCCCGAGCGAAAAAGCCGCCGGCCTCGGCCGACGGCTTTGTTGATTCAGCTTACTCTCGGATTCGGGTATGCGCTCACGAGCCGTGCGGCGGCGTGAGCTGTCGCAGCAGCTCCGCCGACGGTCGCTCGAGCACGCACGTGACGCGGCTGCCCTCCCGGCTGATCGTCACGCCGCGCGTCAGCGCGCTCATGCGCTGAAACTCGGCGTCCTCGATCGGCAACTGCGTCGCCGCCAGCACGCCCTGGATCAGTTGGCGCACCTGCTCGGCGCGGTCCTCGTTGATCACCTCGATGTCGAGCGCGGCGCGCAGCACGCCGGCCGTCTCGCTGATGCGCAACGCCGCGTCACGCACCATGCTCACGACGTTCGCGTGGCGGTCCAGCTCGGCCAGGCGGCTGAGCATGCTCTGGCGCACGCGCAGCAGCGCGAAGGCATCCGGTTCCTGCTCCGACGTTTCGGGCCCGGCCGCGAGCGCCTCGCCCAGCCGCCCCCGATCCGTCGCCAGCACGACCACCGGGTGCGGCGCACCGTCCTTCTGCCGCACGGCCGCGTACACGCGCCGGCCGTCCTCGGCCAGCCCCGAATGGATCGTCCAGCCGTCCTGCTCGGTGGACTCGTACCCGGGCATGGCCAGGGCGAGCCCCTCGAGGTTGCCGGTCGTTGATTCCAGCGTGACGATCGCGACGGCGTCGGCCGGGTCGGGCCGGTTGCCCGACAGCTCGATCTGCCGCACCTCGGTTCGCGGGTCGAAGCCCAGGACCTCGATCATCTGATCGAAGTGCTCGCGGTAGCCCTGCTGCTCGACGTGCAGCAGCAACTGCCGGCCCAGCTCCGATTCGGCAAGCCGCGGCGGGATCAGCGTCAACGACCAGCCCGGCTCGGCGGGCGCTCCGGCGACCGCCTCGCCTTCCCCCGCCGGTTCCACCGCCGCCAGCGGCTGGGCCACGGCTACCATCGCCACCACGCCCGCCGACCACAAAGCCTGTCTCATTTCGTGCTCCTTTCTCGTTGACTCTAGCCCGACCACCGTCGGCCGGTTGCATCGAGCGTTCCCGCCCGGCACAATCGACCCCCCGTGATCCGCCGCACCGTCCATTTCGCCGGCCGCGTCCAGGGCGTCGGATTCCGCTACACCGCGGTCTCGATCTCGAAGTCGTACGCCGTGGCCGGTTATGTCATGAATCTCGACGACGGGCGGGTGCGGCTGGTCGCCGAGGGCGAGCCCGATCAGGTCGAGGCGTTCGTCCAGGCCGTCCACGAGCGCATGCGCCGGCACATCACCGACACGCAGATCGAGCAGGCCGAGGCGACCGGCGAGTTCGGCGATCCCCGCGACCCCGGCTCGTTCACCGTCGACTATTGAACCGCCGCCAATCGGCCGAAGTTGGGTTTCGGTTTGAGCCCCGGGGGGATGCCCGCGCGAGACGCTTGAATGAGTGCGACGATACCGTCCGAGCGAACGACACCGGCGCACGGCGTGCTCTTCGACGTCGGCTACACGCTCATGGACGAGTCGCGTCGGCTGGCCCACGCGATCGACTGGTGGTGCCAGGCGCTGCGGCGCGATGGGACGGAGCTTTCACGCGACCGGCTGGAGGCGGCGTACCGAGCGACGGCGGCGGACCCCGACCCGGCCGAGCCGAGCCTCATGGTCCAGGCCGGCGTGACGCTGGGCCTGCCGCGCGACGTGGCGCGGGCGTATCGACGGCGGATGCCGTGGGACGCCCGACCGATGGACCCCTACCCCGACGCCGCCGACGCCCTGCGACGGTTGCGCCAAGCGGGCGTGCGCGTCGGCGTGCTGGCGAATCAGCCGGCCTCGGCACGCGACGACCTCGAGCGCGTCGGCCTCGCCCCGCTGTGCGACGGGATCTGGCTCAGCGAGGCCGCGGGCCTGAGCAAGCCCGACCCGGCGTTCTTCCGCCTCGCCCTCGACGCCTGGGCCATGCCGCCGTCACGCGTCGCGTACGTCGGCGATCGCCCGGACAACGACGTCGCCCCCGCGCGCCGGCTCGGGCTGTACACGGTGCGGCTACGGCGAGGCCCCCACGCGCCGCAACCCGCCCGGCACGACGACGAGCACGCCCACGCCGATGCCCACACGCTCGACGACGCCGTCGATCGCCTGCTCGACTGGGCCCGCCGCTCGCCGTAACGCTCACCCGGCGTCGCCCCGACCGTGCGGCGACGCGCCCGGCCGGGGGCGCTCGGCGATGGGTTCAAAAGTATTGTGTGTGGTCGGCGGCCACCGCCTTCTCGTCCAGGAACCAGGCCGAATCCACGATGCCGTCGGCCTCGGGCAGCAGGTCCCGCTCACCGACCTCGAAGGTCTTCGCGGCCAGGGCGCAGGCGTAGAGGTTCACACGCCCCGTCTTCTTGAGCAGCTTCAGAAAGTCGCGGATCTCAACCGGGTCGCCCTCTCGCGCCAGCTTCTCACGCAGCCAGGCCTCGTCCTCGGCGTGGCGGCCGCTGATCCTCAAGGACCCGACGCCCGTCTCGGTCAGCACCCGCACCGCCCAGAGCACGAAGAGGATGTCCACCTGCGCGCCCCGGCTCGCCTGCACGTAGGCGAACGTGAGCGGGGTCAGCAAGCGGTCGTAACCGTCCTCACGGATCACAATGGCCATGCGCTTCATCGCGGGAGCTCCTCTACGGGTCGATGGACGATCGCCAGGATTGTACAGACCGCCCTCACGAAGACAGCCATCGAGTGCGCCGCGTCATCCGGCCTTGGCCTGCTCGGGCGACTTGCCCTTGAGCTTCTTGAAGCACTCCTCGCAGATCTCGTGGTGGCTGATCGTGCCGTGGAAGTTGTACTGGGCCCGGTGCAGGCGGGCGACCTTCTGGCCGCACTCGTAGCAGGGGCGTTTGCGGGCGAGCTTGTCGCGAAGGGTCTGAAGCAGGCTCATGATTCGCTCCGATCAAGGGATGAGGTGAAGATGGATCGGCGGAAGCGTCCGGACTTCCTGGTGCATGATAGACGCGTGGTGCCCGGCGGGCGAAGGAGCCGGGAGGCGGCGCAAGTGCGCGGGCCGGGCGGCTTACGGTTTGGATCGCAGGTGCTTCTCGATCCAGGCGCGGGCGGCGTCGGGGTCGGAGCAGACGAGGAAGACCTCCTGCCAGGATCCGGCGCGGGTGTAGAGGCACTTGAGGCCGGTGGGCCGGGTGCCGTCGGGCGCCGTGGTGACGTACTGGACGCGGAGGGTGGGCGGGGTTCGGCCGCGCTTGCGGCCCATGCGACCGGGGACGATGCGGGAGACGGTGGGGCACTCGCGGACGAGGCGTTCAAGCAGAGCGTCGAGGCCCTCGACGCGGCCGTGCTGGCGCTTGATCGGGCCGAACTTGCCGCCGGGCCGTGCCATGACGGTATGGTACGGTCGCGGCGGGCGCCGGGGCGGCGAGCAGACGCGGCGATGTCGAACCGGTCGCTCGCCGCAGACGTACCAACCCCGCAGCATGGAAAGGGTGTGGGATGATGCAGATGCAGATCCGGCAGGAGGGCGTGCGACCCAGCGACGCGATCGAGCAGCACGTGCGTGATCGGCTCGCGGCGGCGCTGGACCAGCACCAGAATCACATTCGCGACGTGCGCGTCACGATCCGCGACGTCAACGGACCGCGCGGCGGGCTGGATAAGGCCTGCGACGTGCACGTGGACCTGACCGTCCAGACCGAGCCGGTCATCGTCAAGAAACAGAACCACGACCTGTATCTGGCCGTCTCGGACGTGGCGGACACGCTCAAGGAAACGATCGGACGCGCGATCGACAAGGTGCGCCAGCGGCGGTGAGCGGCAGCCCGGCCGCCGCGCGTCGCGGCTGGTCATGCGATCACTCGCGAGCGCGTCTTGGCGAAGGTCAAGCCAAGGCGAGGATCTTGTGGACCGCTTCGCCGGTTTTCGCCGCGGCCTCGTCGGGCGGCAGCGCCTTGAGCGAGTCGTCGAACGGCTCGGCGGTGACGGGCCCGTCGTACCCGATCGCGTCGAGCGCCTGCATGAACGCGGCGGCGTCGATCACGCCCGTGGTGCACGGCAGGCGTCGGACGTTGTCGAGCTGCTCATCGACCGGCACGTCGGGCGGCGCGTCGTTGACGTGGACGTACACGACGCGGCCGGGCAGCTTGGTGCGGATGTCGTCGGTCGTGGCGTGGGACGTGTACCAGTGCCAGGAATCCAGCAGCAGGCCGGTGTCCGACCCGATGGCGTCGGCGAGCTCGAGGGCCTGGTCGATGGTATGGACGAACTCGTACTTCCTGGTGCGGCGGAGGGTGACCGGGCCGACGAACTCGATGCCGAAGCGCAGGCCGTGCTCGGCGAGGGTGGCGGCGAGGGGGCGGAGCCGGTCGACGTGCAGCTCGAAGTTCTCGCGGTAGGGCAGCTCGTCGTGGCAGGGCATGAGCCAGGTGACGCAGCGGGTTACCCCGAGGCGTTCGGCGGTCTGGCAGTAGTGCTCGAAACCCTCAGCGGAGTCGCGGTAGGCCGCGTCGTCCTTGCGGAACTCGACGGGCAGGTCGCACCCGCCGGGCCGGAGACCGGCGTCGGCGAGCATGCGTCGGCCGACGTCGGGATCGTCTTCGAGCAGGCCGCCCACGGGCACGTCGATGCCGGTGAAGCCGTGACGTCGGGCCAGGTCGATCCTGCCGGCGAAGTCCGTGCGGATGCCCAGGTGGCCGGGGTTGAGGTTGGCGAACATGGCGGCGTCTCCTTGGCGGGCTGGGTCGCGCGGCAGGGAGTTTAGCACGTATAGTGTGACGGACGCGCGCACGCGTGGATCGCGCACGCGTGGATCGCTGAAGCGACCACGCGGGCGTGGTCGGTTTACCGACCCACGGGGCCCGCGACCCCCCACGATACGCGCCTTGGGACGC
>CAYSIX010000261.1:0-5377 GCA_964431205.1 uncultured Phycisphaeraceae bacterium | reverse complement strand
AACAGATACGGCGCGATCCACGGCACGATCAGCACCAGCGCCGCCCCCCCGCCTACCATCAGCACCGTCAGCATCGCGAACTCCCAGCGCAGCAGACGCCAGCGCTCGGCCAGGCTCGACGCCGACCTCAGCCGCGGCATCAGCGTCGCCACCACCGCCATCTCCAGCACCCGATACGGCGCCAGCGCCAGCGACGCCAGCACCGCGAACGTCGCCAGCTCGCTCAGCGTCAGCAACTGCGGGATCACCAGCCGCTCCAGCTGCACGAACACCTGCATCACCAGCAGCATGCCGGCGAAGAACACCGCGTCGATCAGGTCACTCCGGCCGACCTGGCGCCCGCTGTGGCGATCAAGGCCCAGCAGCATCGACCAGCTCATCACCCCGATGACGGCGAACCCCGCGATCATCGCCGCCGGCGGAAACGACACGGCGTCGATCTGCCACACCACCGCGACTACCGCCGCGAACAGCAGGAAGATGTTGCTCGACTGGCCCACCAACGCCGCCAGACGGAACCGATGCACGCTCTGCAGGCGAGCCTGGGCCACGATCACCGGCCCGCCCACCGTCACGCCCAGCACGATCAACCCCAACAGCCCGCCGTGCACCCCGTACAGCAGCCACGCCACCATGCCCGCCACCGCCGCCACCACCAGCGACCCGACGATCGATAGGCCCAGCAGCCGCGGCGTCGCCCGCAGCAGCCGGCGGTTCACCGTCCCCTCCAGGCCCAGCGCCCCCAGCCCGATGCCCACGTTCATCAGCGCCAGCACCAGCGTCACCAGCCCGAGCTGCCGCTCGTCCAGCACGTGCGCCAGCAGCACGCTGGTCAGCGCGAAGCCCAGACCGCCCAGGCCGTAGACCACCGCCGTGGCCAGCACGGGCGTACGAAGAAAGCCGATCATCTTCATCGGGCTCGCCCTCCCGGCGGCGTGGATCGCGTCCGACCGCGGCCCGGGGCGGCCTCAGCAGCAAACGTCCCGCCGGCCACGCCGGAACAACCGGCCGGCCGCGGGCCTTCAGGCGAACGCCCCGGCCGTCCGCAGCGACGCCACTTGCGGCTGCAGGTACCGGCCCGGGCACGCCGTCGGCGACAGCTCCCGGTGCGTGAAGATCCGCTGGCGCGGCACCCGGTAGGCCTGCGCCAACGTCCGAACCGCCCACTCCAGCGACCGCAGTTGCTGCGGGCTCGGCCGCTGACGCTCGAAGTTCCCCAGCACCATCACCCCCACGTTCTGCTCGTTGTGGCCCGACACGTGCGCCCCCTGATACCGCAGGTCCCGCCCCTGCCACACCCGCCCCGACCGGTCGATGATGTAGTGGTAGCCGATGTCCGCCCAGTTGCGGCCATTAGTCGTGTGCGCCTGGCGGACACGCTCGAGGTGCCCGGCCGTCGTCCGCTGATCCGAGAACCACACCGGGTCCGAGCCCTCGTGGTGGATCGTGATCCGCGAGACGCGCGTCATGGGGTTGATCCGGGCGGTGTTGGGCCCCGCCGCCGCCCAGCGCGCCCGCGGGATCGCCCCCAGCACGTCATCGGCCGAGACCGGCGGCCTCGTCCGCGACGGCGCCGCGGGCACCGCACGGACCACCCCCCGATCACCCCGCGGCCGACTCACCGCGTCCGGCCAGGCCGCACCCGGCCGACGCACCGCCGACGGGCCCGCACCGCACCCGCCCAACAACAGCCCCAGCGAGGCCAGCATCATCTCACGCCGCGACAGCTTCATCACTCGTTCGCCTTCGGATGGGATGCTCGGCTCCGGTTCCGCTGACGCCGCACCGCCGATCGGCGACGCCGCCCTCTCCCGCCTGCGTATGCAAGATCGGCTCACCCGAAACGAGGCGTGAATTATTCAGAACCATGGCAGAACCGTCAACGGCGCTGACCCTATCGGACCGCCTCACGCCGGCCGCGTCATCGCCACCGGGTCCAGCAGCTTCTCCAGCTCCTCCTCCTCCAGCAGGCCCTGCTCCCGCACGAGCTGACGGATCGTCTTGTTCTGCGCGAACGCCTCCTTGGCCAGCTTCGCCGCCTTGTCGTAGCCCAGCCGCGGCGCCAGCGACGTCACCATCATCAGCGACTGGTCCAGCAGCTCCCGGCAACGCGCCTCGTTCACCTGCAGCCCCAGCAGCAGCTTCTCCACAAACACGTGCGTCACGTTCGACAGCAGCGCCACCGACTCCAGGAACGCGTCAATCATCACCGGCATCGCCACGTTCAGCTCGAACAGCGACCCCACCCCGCCCAGGCCCGCCGTCGTCACCGTCGCGTCGTTGCCGATCACCCGGCACGAGACCTGCATCACCGACTCGCAGATCACCGGGTTCACCTTGCCCGGCATGATCGAGCTGCCCGGCTGGATCTCCGGCAGCATCAGCTCGAAGATCCCGCAACGCGGGCCCGAGCCCAGGTGACGGATGTCGTTGGCGATCTTGCTCAGCGACACCGCGATCGTCTTCAGCCGCGCGTGCGCGTCCACCGTCAGGTCCCGCGTCGCCTGCGCCTCGGGGTGGTTCGGCGCCTCGGCAAAGCCCAGCCCCGTCCGCTCGCTCAGCACCGCCGCCACACGTGCGCCGAACTCCGGGTGCGTGTTGATCCCCGTCCCCACCGCCGTGCCCCCGATCGGCAGAAAGTCCGTGAAGCAGCCCAGCGCGTCGTCGGCGTGATACCGCGCGTTCTCCGCCTGACGGGTGTACCCGGAGAACACCTGGCCCACGCGGATCGGCGTCGCGTCCATCAGGTGCGTCCGCCCGATCTTCACGATCCCGTCCCACTGCGAGACCTTGTCCTCCAGGTTCTCGTGCAGACGCTTCAACGCCGGCTTCAGGTCGTTCTCGATCGCCAGCGCCGCCGCCACGTTCATCGCCGTCGGGAACGTGTCGTTGCTCGACTGGCCCATGTTCACGTGATCGTTCGGGTGCACCGCCCCTTCCTCGCCCTTGGCCCCGATCCCGAAACCCAGCCGCTGGTTCGCCAGGTTCGCGATCACCTCGTTGGCGTTCATGTTCGTGCTCGTGCCCGAGCCGGTCTGATACACGTCCACCGGGAATTGCCCGTCGTGCTTGCCTTCGGCGACCTCCCCGGCCGCGGCGATGATCGCCTCCGCCCGCTTGGCGTCCAGCTTGTCCAGATCCCGGTTCACCTGCGCACAGGCGGCCTTGAGGTGCCCGAACGCGTGAACCACCGCCGCCGGCACCCCCCGCCGGGCGATCGGAAAGTTCAGCACCGCTCGCTGCGTCGACGCGCCCCACAATGCCTCGGCCGGCACCTGCATCTCGCCCATCGAGTCCTTCTCGATCCGTGTCGCTTCCGACGTCGCTGTCGTCATGCCCGGGCTACTCCTTCGGCTGTGACCACGCATCTTACCCGTTCCACGAGTGACCGACGCCCGGTGATGACGCCGCGCCCCGGCAAGCCGCCTTCGCCAGGATGAACCATCCACGCGCAACCCGCTGCGACCGGATCACAGGATCGGCCGGATCCACCGGATGCCGTCGGGTGATTGGGCGATTTGGTGATCTGGTGATCTGGTGATCTCACGGCGACTTCTCCCTGCTTCCCCCTTTCCCAGTCTCCAGGTCGCCTCCTGACTCCTTCCCTCCTACCTTCCACCTCCTACCTCCTTCCCTCCTGACTCCTCCCCACCTGACTCCTCTCCGATGTCACCCCCCACCCCCCTCGACCAATGCAGAATGCACAAGTGTCAATGCAACAAGGGTTTAGGGTGTGTCACCCCCATGTCACCCCCCCTGTCAGGGTGACGTCACCCCTAGGGAAAGTCCTGACGCCGCGTGAGGCGGAATCACGGGGGACTCGGGGAGCACGGGGTTCGACGGCAAGGAACGAGGAACCGGGAACCGGCGGTGGTCGCGGCACGGCAACGCTTCGCCCGCAACTCGGAACTCGGAGCGGATTGTCAAAGATCCGGGGGCGGCGGAGCCACCATCGTTCGCACGATGTTAGGTAGCCCGATTCGACGGATCAAGCCCCGCCGGGCGCCGATCGTGGGGGTGCCCGCCCCGCCCCGTCTCTTGCCGCGGCCGACTATCATGGCCCCATGACCCGCTCAAGACCCTCCTGCGTGGTGTTCATCGGCGTCGCGATCGCCGCCTCCCTGCTCGCGACCCGGCCCGCGGCGCTCGAGCCCACGCACGCCGACCTCGCCTACGGCCCGCACGAACGCCAACGCCTCGACCTCTACCTCGTCCCCACGCCCGACCACGCGCCTGGCCACGCGGCCGACCACGACCCGGCCCGCTCACCCGACCTCACGCCCCTGCTGGTCTTCATCCACGGCGGCGGGTTCGTCCGCGGCGACAAGGCCGGCGTCCCCGACGCCCTCGTCCGCCAGCTCCACGCCGCCGGCATCAGCGTCGCGGCCATCAACTACCGGTTCGTCACGACCGACGCCCTGCCCGCGGCCATGCACGACGGCGCACGGGCGATCCAGTTCCTCCGCGCCCACGCCGACGACTACGGGCTCGACCCCGACCGCGTCGCGGCCATGGGCGGCTCGGCCGGCGCCGGCATCGCCCTCTGGCTGGCCATGCACGACGACCTGGCCGACCCGACCAGCGACGACCCCGTCGACCGCCAGTCCACACGCCTGCGCTGCGCCGTGGTCAGCGGCGCCCAGGTCTCCTACGACCCGCGCTTCTGGGTCGAGATCGGCCTGGAACGCGGCCTGGAGCACAGCAGCTTCCCGAGGCTCTACGCCCGCGGGCTCAGCGAAGCGGAGCTGGTCGACGCGTACGAACGCTCGTCGCCGATCACGTTCCTCTCGGCCGACGACCCGCCGATGTGGCTGCGATACGGCATCCCCGACGAGGTGACGGAGGCGTCGACGATCAGCGAGCTGGTGCACCACCCGCGTCACGGGCTGGTGCTGCGGGAGCGGTGCGAGCCGCTGGGCGTCACGTGCGTGGTGCGGTACCCCGGCGGCCCGGAGGTGGAGGGGTCGGCGGTTGAGTTTCTGCTGCGACAGTTGACGCGCGACTTGACGCGCGAAACGGCCTCCGGGATGCCACGGCTTGACCCACAGGTCAAGCCGTGAAGACGGGCGTCACGTCACCGACGGTCGCGCGACGGATCCATGCACGACCGACGCGATGGATCAACTCAACGAAGTTGCATTGAGCAACGGCGCAACGTCTGGGGCATCGGCGGGAGCCGCGTTGAGCTCGGCGAGGACGCGGTTGAGCGCAACGAGTGTGAAGCGCGACGGCGACGTCAGCTCGACGCCGATCGGCCGCCCATCGGCCGCGTAGTCCACGAGAAGCCCGTCGTCGTGTCGCTCGGTCCGAGCCGCCCGATCCCCCTCTCGGCGCGGCAGGTACACGTAGCCGGCCAGCGGCTTGCCCTTGCGGAAGG
>CAYSIX010000260.1:1478-5392 GCA_964431205.1 uncultured Phycisphaeraceae bacterium | reverse complement strand
GGCCCAGAGCGCCAGGCCGAGGAAGGCGACGACGCGGAAGATGTCGATCAGGGCGGACGACGCGGCGCCGCGTGCGGGGTCGAGGCCGAGGTCTCGGAAGATGGCGGGCAGGAGGGGGGCCAGGAGGAAGAGCAGTGCGTAGCTGGCGACCATGGTCCAGCGGGCGCAGGCGAGCAGGGCGTTGTACCGGGCGGTGGTGGGGACGTCGGGCCGTTCGGGGTGGTCATGGGGCAGGTGGACGGGCCGGGGGGCGAGCGGCCCGAGCAGGAACAGGGTGACCCCATGGATGGCCGCGGCCAGGAAGAAGAGCGTGACGGGGTGCGTGTGCTCGACGATCCATCCGGCGGGGAGGATGGCGACGGGGACGGCGGTGGCCCAGGTGAGGTTGAAGCGGGCGAGGACGCGTCGGGTCTGGTGGGGGGTGAGGCCGGCGGAGACGTAGCTCTCGACGATGGGCCACTTGATGCCGGTGAGCAGGCCGATGACGGTGAAGGTGACGACGAGCGTGGCGCCGTGGGGCCGCAGGCCGACGAGCACGTGCAGGCCCAGCAGGGCGGTGACGACGGCGAAGAGGGTGCGTCGCTCGCCGAAGCGTTGGGCCAGGCCGTGGCTGCGCAGGGCGCCGACGACGTAGGCGACGCCGAAGGCCAGGGCGAGCCAGAGGTTCTGGGTTCGGGAGTAGTCGAGTCGGTCCTCGGTGAAGAAGTAGAGGCCGCGCTCGAGGAGGATGGAGGCGACGCTCTCGATGAAGGTGATCAGGAGCAGGCGGATGCGTCGTTCCATGGGTGGGGCGGGGTCGCGGGATCCGGGGCTTCGCGGAGCTCAGCCCGCGGCTTCAGCCGCGACGCAACGCGTCGCGGACGGCTGCGTGTGTGTGGCGGTTCGGATACTCGGGGCTGCGCGGCTTCGCCGCTGCGCCCCGGCTTTGGTTCAGATCACCTTTCGGGTCATGGCGCGGCGGATCTCGCGGTCGTGCTCTCGCCGCTTGGTGTCCTGTCGTTTGTCGTACTGTTTCTTGCCGACGCCGAGGCCGATCTCGACCTTGACCTTGCCACGGACGAAGTACATGGCGGTGGGGACGAGGGTGACGCCCTTGGCGGAGGTCGCGCCGAGCAGCTCGCGGAGCTGGCGTTTGTGGGCCAGGAGCTTGCGGGGCCGCTGAGGGTCGTGCTGGTTGGCGCCGCCCTGCTTGTAGTGGGCGATGTCGACCTGGTAGAGGAACAGCTCGAGGGTGCGGGGCTCGACGCGTGCGAAGCCCTCGGCGAGAGAGACCTGGCCGTGGCGGACGGACTTGACCTCCGAGCCCATCAGCTCGATGCCGCACTCGAGCTTCTCGGAGATGTGGTAGTCGTGCCAGGCGCGTCGGTTGACGATGCGCGGGCTCAGGTCGCGGGGGGTTTTGCGTCTGGTCTTGGCCATGTCGAGCGGGGCAGTGTATCAGCGGGTTGGGGGGTTGGTGCGGTGGTGGGGAACGGGCGATCCGGGGCTTCGCGTTGCTCAGCCCACGGCTTGAAGAGGTTTAGCGGCGGGGCAACGCCCCGCGCGGGCCGCGGCCTGGTGTGGGCTCACTTGCCGACGCAGAAGGTGGCGAAGACGCGGCCGATCACGTCGTCGGGGCTCATGCGTCCGCCGAGCGAGGCGAGCGCGTCCAGGGCGGTGCGCAGCTCGCCGGCGACGAGCTCGACGTGGTCGAGGGCGTGGGCGTGTCGCTGGGGTTCGAGGAGCGTGAGGGCGGCGGCCAGACGTTCGCGGGCGGTGCGCAGGGCGTGGGCGTGCCGGGGCTGGAGGGCGAGGGTGTCGGCGGCGAGGCTGACGGCGCGGTCGCCGAGGCGATGCCGGATCGCCGAACGCAGCGCGTCGAGGCCAGCGCCGGTGTGGGCGCTGACGCCGATGTCGGTCGTGCGATCCGGGGCTTCGCTGCGCTCAGCCCGCGGCTTGGAGCGCAAGTCCGACTTGGACAGGACGTCGAGGCGCGGCGCGGAGTCCGGCAGGTCGATCGGGCTATGGACGAGCGGATCGTCGGCGGCGCGGACGTGCAGGATCAGCTCGGCGCGGCGGATCGCTTCACGCGCCGCGTGCTGGGCCCGCTCGTCCAGCGGGGCGCCGGGGGCGTCGAGCCCGGCGAGGTCCACGAGCAGGATCTCGGCGGCGCGGCCGGCGTCGTCACGCAGCGTCAGCGGCTCCTCGAGCACGTCGCGCGTCGTGCCGGGCATGTCGCTGACGACCGCGCGCGGCCGACCGAGCAGCGCGTTGAACAGCGTGCTCTTGCCGGCGCTGGGCCGACCGACGAGCACGACGCGGGGCAGGGCCTCCAGCTCGCCCCAGGCGCGGCTACGGGACAACACATCGTCGAGCGCCCCGGCGACGGCGTCGAGGCGCTGCGCCAGCTCCCCCGGGCGGATCGGCACGACGTCCTCCTGGTCGACGAAGTCGATGCCGGCCTCGACCAGGGCCAGCAGGGTCGCGAGCGAGTCGACGAGCTCGGACGCGGCGCGGCCGAGGCGTCCCTCGCGGAGCAGCTCGGCGGCGCGGCGTTCGGCGTCGCTGGTCGCCGCGATCGTCGCCGCCACGCCCTCGGCCTGGGTCAGGTCAAGCCGACCGGCGGCGAAGGCGCGGAAGGTGAACTCGCCGGGCTCGGCCAGGCGGGCGCCCGCCGCGACGGCGTGGTGCAGCAGCCGCTCGAGCAGCGACGGGTGGCCGGGCGTCTGCAGCTCGACGACGTCCTGGGCGGTGACGCTGCGCGGGCCGGGCAAGAGCACGACGAGCGCGGGGAGGGACGGATCGGCCAGGCGCAGCGGCGTGAGCGTGCGGGGCACGAGTCGCGCGACGAGCGTCGGCTGCGCGAGCAGGGCCGCCAGCACGGGCCGCGCCGCGTCGCCGCTGATACGGATCAACCCACGGTACGACCGGCCGGGCGGCGAGCTGACCGCCACGATCGTGTCCGCCACCGAGCGATTCGCGCTGATCATCGCGGTCTGGACTTGCGGCCCCGGCCCTTGCCGCCGCCGCCCCCACCCGCTCGCCGGCTCTCGAGCTGCTGCTGCTTGGCCGCCAGCTCCTTCTGCTTCTGCTCCATGGTCGTGGCCAGCCGGTCCATCAGCCCGCCGGGCTTGCGCGGCTTGGGCTGGAACAGCGTGCCGGCCTCTTCCTGCTCCTTGACATGCTTGCGCACGATGTAACTGTCCACGATCCCCGCTCCCGTCGACGCCAGGATGTACAGCGTCAGGCCCGACGGCGCCGAGTACAGCAGCAGCGGGAACAGCAGCATCATGAACTTCATGATCTTCTGCTGCTGCGCCTGCTGCTCGTTGGCCGGCGGGGGGGTCATCAGCTTCTGCTGGAAGTAGAAGACGATGATCATCAGCAGCGGCAGCAGGTTGATCGACTGGAAGTTGAGGCTGAAGAAGATCAGGCTGATCTCCTTGGGCTCGGCGAAGACGCGGATGAACTGGTCGGAGCTGGACAGGTCGGCCAGAAAGTGCCAGCTCCCGCCGGAGATCGCCTGAAAGACGCCGTAGAACGCCGGCTCGTGGCGGAGCTCGATGGCGTAGTAGAGCATGGCGTAGAGCGCGATCCAGATCGGCATCTGGAGGAACATGGGCAGGCAGCCGAGCATGCTCGCGGGATTGACGCCCTTCTCGCGGAAGAGCTTGATCTGCTCCTGCTGGAATCGTTGCGGCTCGTCCTTGTATTTCTTGCGCAGCTTGTCGAGCTCGGGTTGCATGGCCTGCATCTGCTTGCCGAACTTCATCATGTTGACCTGGGCGCGCTTGGTCAACGGGTGGAGCAGAAGGCGGACGACGAGCACGAGGATGATGATGGCGATGCCCCAGTCGCCGAGGATCGCGTGGATGAACTCGAGGAACCCGAGCAACGCCTTGGCCAGCCACTGGAACGTGCAGAACGCGCAGGGC
>CAYSIX010000260.1:0-1468 GCA_964431205.1 uncultured Phycisphaeraceae bacterium | reverse complement strand
GCAGGGCCCGCCGAGCGAGTAGCGGATCAGCTCGTCGAAGTGCATGAGGCTGTAGGGGTGCTCGGCGAAGGTGTCTTTCTTGCGGGGCCCGGCGTAGATGCCCAGGGACAGGTCGGCGGTCTGGCCGGGGGCGAGGGTCTGCGGGGCGCTGTCGAGCGTGAGCAGGACGGACTGCTCGGCGGCGGGCAGGTCGGTGGGCCCGGGGGGGTAGGCCTCGACGCCGACGCGGGGGAAGGTGGTCTCCAGCGGCGGGACGTCCGCGGTGACCGTCGCGGTGTCGGGCACGATCGGGTGCGTCGTGACGGTGAAGTAGCGGTTCAGCGAGGCGACCCAGACGAGCGTGGACTGCGCCGGCACCGACGGGTTGGGCCAGTACTGCTGCTGAGTGGCGCGGACGGCGCTGACCAGCGCGTCGCGGCTGGTGAGCGTGTGGTCGGAGTAGATGCGCACGCGGCGGGGGTCGTAGCCGTCGTCGAAGTAGCCGGCCTCGAACATGCGGCGGTCGCCGAGGTAGGCGGCGTCGTCGTTGATGATGTCGCCCTGGATGTTCTGCTGCCAGACGACCTCGAGGGGCGTGTCGGTGCGGTTGCGCAGCTCCTGCCGCAGCGTGATGTCGTACCCGTCGGCCGTCAGCTCGTACGTCCGGAGGATCTCGAGGACGGGGCGGTCGTCGGCGTCGGCGATGACGAGGCGGTAGGTGACGCTGGAGCGTCGATCGTCGTGGTGTCGGTTGCGGGTTTCCCAGGGCTCGGCCTCGAGGACGACGCGTTCGCCGTTGATCTGGACGGCGTGGACGGCGAAGGGGTAGCGGCGGTATCCGGGCCCCTCGACGCGTTCGGCGATGACGTAGCGGTCGGGCGCGTCGACGCGCTTGCGGTAGTCGGCGAGGGTGATGCGTTCGACGGCGGCGCCGAAGCGTTTGAGGTCGGCGCGCAGTCGGTACGGGCCGTCGGGATCGTCGCTGCCGATGCTCACGTCGCGGGCGTCGGGGACGGGCAGGACGTGCAGGCCGGTGAGCTCGGCGAGGTCGCCGGGTCCCACGCTTGCCTGGGAGCGTGGCTCTTGGGCGCTCGCACGGTCGCGAGCGACCGCGGGTTCCTGCCCAGACCGGGAGGGGGCGTCGGTTGCGTCGGGGTTTGGGCGTTGCGCGTCGGGGCTCGCGCCACGCTGACGGGAGGCGGACGGGGCTGGGTCAGCCGAGGCGGTGTCGGCCGCGTCGCTTCCCGGCGTGTCGGCGGCCTGCTGCGCGGGCGACGGGGCCGCGGCGCGTTGGGCGGCCTGGCGTCCGCTGTTGACGAAGACGCCGGCGACGACAGCCGCCGCCACGATCGCCGCCAGGATGGGCACGAGAATCCGCATGAGGGCCCCTTGATCCGCGGGAAGGCGGGAATCGGGCAGTATAAGGCGATGGGCGTGGCTGAGCGAGCGTGGGGTTTACGAGGTGGCAGAGGGCGTGGGCTGGTGCGGG
>CAYSIX010000259.1:0-5396 GCA_964431205.1 uncultured Phycisphaeraceae bacterium | reverse complement strand
CGTTGTTGGCGCTGATCGTCGCTACGTTGGCGATGTCGTCCTTCTTCGTGACGTCGACGGGCTTGGACTGCTTGCCGATGTGCTCCACGACGGCGGTGACGGCCTTCTTCATCCCGCGGACCAGGCCGTTGGCGTCCACCCCCGCGGTCACCTGACGCAGCCCCTGACGGAACAGCGCCTCGGCGAGGACCGTCGAGGTCGTCGTGCCGTCACCCGCCTTGTCCGACGTCTTGCTCGCCGCCTCCTTCACGAGCTGCGCCCCCATGTTCTCGGTCTTGTCGCCCAGCTCGATCTCCTCGGCCACGGTCACGCCGTCCTTGGTCACCGTCGGCCCGCCCCAGCTCTTGTCCAGGACGGCGTTGCGGCCGCGCGGGCCCAGCGTGCTCTTGACCGCCGCCGCCAGCTTCTCCACCCCTGAAAGCAACTTTGCACGAGCGTCCATCTCAAAGGCCAGGTCTTTTACGGCCATGGTCCAGGTCTCCTTGCGGTTCGGTGCGGTTGTCTTGCTTCGCCTCTCGGGAGAACGACGCGTTGATTCCTACGGGCGGCGGTCGATGCCCCGTCTAAGCAGTCGGGATGCAGCCACCGCCCACACGTTTCTTCCTCTGCCCGTTCCCGCAAGAGTGATACCGTCGGGCAGACCCGTTCCCGCCCACGCTCGGGCCATGGTAAAGTACTGCAATGGGCCGCACTTACGACTTTCGGGCCGCGGCAGCCTCCCACCACCGGCGACGGCGGGCCTGTCATCGTGACAGGACGACCCCGATGGACCTGACAAATCGGGCGGCGCCACGCCGGATCGACGCAACGGCACGACGTCGGCGAGGTGCGCCGTGGGCCACGCGGTCGGCCTGCTGTGAGTCGAACCGCGCATGAGCCATCGCGGATGAGGACGGGCGGATGAGTGCGTGGAAGGCGTGGGCGCTGACGATCGCGGTGGTGGTCCTGCTGGTGTGGCTGCACCCGCCGCGTCACCTGGCCGACCCCGAGGCGGACGAGACCGCGATCGTCGAGATCGCGTTCATGGGTCCGGGCGGGCCGATCAGCGGCGCGATGGCCGACGTGGTTCGCGCGTTCGAGCAGGAGAGCCAACGCCGGCACGAGGCCGATCCGTCGCACCCGATCTACCGGGTCGTCTCGGGGCAGAACGCCGCGAGGGACCAGGTGGGCGATCCGACGCGGTTCCTGGTCTCGGTCGCGGGGGGGATGCCGCCGGACGTGATCTGGTTCGATCGGTTCGCGATCGCGGAGTGGGCGGCGCGCGGGGCGTTCGAGCCGCTGGACGCGTTCATCGAGGCCGACCGCGTCGCCGGCCGAGAGGACTACCCCCGGCCCGAGCGGTTCTACGAGGCGACGTGGCAGGAGGCGGTGCACGAGGGCAAGGTGTACGGCATACCGGTGTCCGTGGACACCCGGGCGCTGTTCTACAACGAGGACCTGCTGAGCAGGGCGGGGCTGGTGTACACCGACGGGCCGCGCGAGGGCGAAGCCAGGCCCCCGCACACCTGGGAGGAGCTGGCCGAGTACACCGTCCGGCTGACCGAGTGGGAGGACGAGCAGAAGACGAAGCTGAAGGTCGTGGGCTTCTCGCCGACGTTCGGCAACAGCTTCCTGTACATCTTCGGTTGGATGAACGGGGCGGAGTTCCTCAGCCCCGATGGCCGGGACTGCCTGCTCGATGCGGCGCCGGTCGTCGAGGCGCTGGCATATATGCGGTCGCTGGTGGACTCGATCGGCGGGTTCCGAAAGGTGCAGGGATTCCTGTCGAGCTTCCAGGGCACGGGCGTGGACGCGGTGCAGGACCCGTTCATCCTGGGCCAGGTGGCGATGAAGATCGACGGCATCTGGACGCTGCCGCGGCTGGCGACGTACGGGCGTGATCTGAACTTCGGCGTCGTGCCGCCGCCGCTGCCCGCCGACCGGCTCGCCGCCCTGCCGCCCGACCGCCGCGAAGCGCACCTGACGATGAGCTTCAGCGGCGGGTGGGCGCTGGCGATCCCGTCCACGGCCAAGAACAAGCAGGCCGCGTGGGACTTCATCCGCTTCGTGACCTCCGACCGCGGGTTCCGCCTGCGCTGGGAGGCGGACCGCCAGATCGCCGAGGCTCAGGGGCGGCCCTTCCTGCCGAACCAATGCCCGGTCAAGCATCTGAACGAGGCGTTCTACGAGCAGTACGTCGCGGGCAACGCGGCGTTGCCGCGGCGGTTCGGCGAGGCGATCGCCGTGTTCAACGACCTGTTGCCTTACTCGTACTACCGGCCGGTGACGGCCGTGGGCCAGCGGCTGTGGAAGGGCCAGCTCGACGCGACGGAGGCGGCCTTCTACGGCGAATCGCCCGAGGCGGCGCTGCGCTACCAGGACCGGATCGTCCAGCGCGAGCTGGACCGGTTCCACGCCCCGCCGACGGGCGTCGAGATCCGCTCCTGGGCCGGCTTCTTCGCCGGCTACGCCCTGCTGCTGATCGCGATGGGCGTGGCGGCGTACCTGTGGGACACGAACGTGGCCGTCCGCCGCCGACTCGCGGCCCTGCTCCCGTGGCGCACGGGTTTCGCCGACGCCGTCATCCCCGGGTCGCGCGGCGGGTACTTCCGACGCCAGTGGAAAGAGGGCGTGATCTGCGCCTCGCCCTGGATCCTCGGTTTCGTCGTCTTCGGCGGCGGGCCGATCCTCTTCGCCGTCGTCATGAGCGTCTGCAACTACGACGTGATCAACCCCCCGCGGTTCACCGGCGTCGAGAACTACCGCGTCATGCTCTTCGAGGACCACCTGTTCTGGAAGTCGCTGTGGAACACGACGTTCATGCTGCTGGGCGTCCCGCTGGGCATGGCGGTCAGCCTGGCGATCGCGCTGCTGATGAACACGAAAGTCGCGGGGATGTCCGCGTGGCGCACGCTGTTCTACCTGCCGGCGATCGTGCCGCTGGTCGCCTCCAGCGTGCTGTGGGTCTGGATCTTCAACCCCCAGAACGGGCTGATCAACGGCGCGCTCGAGCTGGTCGGGCTGACCGGCCCCTCCTGGCTGCAGGACGTGAGCTGGGCCAGGCCCGCGATCATCCTCATGGGCCTGTGGGGCGCCGGGGCGGGCATGATCATCTGGCTCGCCGGGCTCCAGGGCATCCCCGCCTCGCTCTACGAGGCCGCCGCCGTCGACGGCGCCAACGCCTGGCGCCGCTTCCGACACGTCACCCTGCCCCAGCTCACCCCCTACATCTTCTTCAACGCCATCATGGGCGTGATCGCCACCTTCCAGATCTTCGCCCAGGCGTTCATCATGACCGGCGGCGGGCCCAACAACGCCACGCTCTTCTACGTCTATCACCTGTTCAACAACGCCTTCCGCTACGGGCAGATGGGCTACGCCTCGGCGATGGCGATGGTCCTGTTCGTCATCGTGCTGGCGCTGACGATCGTGCAGTTCAAGCTCTCGCACCGGTGGGTGCACTACGAGGCCGACTGAGCCATGCAGAGGATGTCGCTGCCAACACGCCTGCTGGTTTACGCCCTGCTGCTGAGCGGCGCGGTCGTGTTCGCGTTCCCGTTCTTCTGGATGATCTCGACGTCGGTCAAGATGGACCGTGAGCTGGTGCGTCGGCCGGGCGAGGGGCTGAACCTGCTGCCCGAGGCGCCGCACCCCGTGCCGCGCGGGCCTTACCTCGACCGGTGGATGACGGCGGATCTGGTCGGCCCGTTCCAGGACGAGCTGCTGCCGGCACTGGAAACCATGGTCACGCGCAGCGGGTTCCGGGCCCCGCCCGCGGTCGATCAGGCCGCCGCCGTCCGACACACGGCGCGATCGCTGTATCAGCGGCTGCGGCGCGTCCTGCCCGAGGCGATCTGGACCGGCGAACCGCTGCGCGACGAGCCCGACGCGGCCCCACTGGACCAACGACAGTCGCTCGACCGCCTCATCGACGCCGCCGAACGCCGCGTCACGCCCGAGCTGATCGCCGACGCGTTCATGCGCATCTACCGCGAGTTCCGCCTCGGCCAGGTCCGCCTGCGCAGCTTCCAGTTCGAGGAGTTCGCGATCGACCCGGACCGGCCGATCTCGCAGCGCCTGACCAACCGCACGCCCGACACCGCCACGCTCGTCGATCACCAGCCCCCCGGCGAGCTGCCCTACGCCGTCGTCCACTACGACTTTACCCGCGCCGCCGGCGACGCCGCCACCACCGACGACGCCGACCACGCCCCCGATCAGTTCGTCCTGACCCGCACCGTCTCGCTTCCCTTCGCGGCCGAGCAGCTCAAGCGCATCCAGCTCGACATCCAGCCCGACGACTCCTGGCACGAGCTGTGGTGCACGCTGGAGCTGCCCGGCCGCCGCTACGTCGCCGAACGCCCCGTCCTCCTGGCCGACTTCACCCCCCTCTCGGTCTACTGGCAGGTCCCCAGCGAGGACGACCGCTCGACCAAGATCCGCTCCTGGACCGTCCTTCAGCCGGCCGAGCCCGCCGCCAACGCCCCGCCGCTCGCGCCCGACCGGGCCCGCATCACCTTCACCGTCCGCCGCGTCGGCGAGGCCCAGGCCCACTGGCACAAGCTCGCCTTCAACTTCCACCGCGTCGCCCGGCAGATCCCGTTCTGGCGCTACGTCCGCGTCAGCACCTTCCTCGTCGTGGCCAACATCGTCCTGACCCTGCTCGCCTCCTCCTTCATCGCCTTCGCCTTCGCCCGGCTGACCTGGCCCGGCCGCGACTTCTGCTTCATCCTCATGCTCGCCACGCTCATGATCCCGCCCCAGGTCACCATGATCCCGCACTTCCTGATCTGGCGCGACCTGGGCGCCTACAACACGCTCGCGCCGCTCTGGGTCCCCGCCGTCTTCGGCAACGCCTTTTTCATCTTCCTGCTCCGCCAGTTCATGAAGGGCATCCCCCGCGACCTCGAGGACGCCGCCCGCATCGACGGCTGCGGGTTCCTTCGCATCTACTGGCACGTGATCCTGCCGCTGATCAAGCCCAGCCTCGCCGCCATCGCCATCTTCACCTTCATGGGCGTCTGGAACGAGTTCCTCGCCCCGCTGATCTACATCGCCGACCAGCGCCTCTACCCCCTGGCGTTCGGGCTCTACGCCTTCACCGTCCAGGTCGAGAGCCAGCCGGCGCTGACCATGGCCGCCGCCCTGCTGATGACCCTGCCGGTGATCGCCATCTTCTTCGCCGCCCAGCGTTACTTCATCCAGGGCGTGACCCTCACCGGGCTCAAGGGCTGACGGCGACGCCGGCGGCGTGAGGGGCGTTCCCGCCGCCCCGACTCGAAGCTCAAGACGCCTGACGCGACCCCTGCACGGGTCTCGAACCTGGTTCGGAAACTGGTCTGCAAACTGGTCCGCTTTCGACGGCGCGCTCGTCCCAACCCGACCAGCGCCCTGTCACCCCCCCCACCCCCCCTCCA
>CAYSIX010000258.1:0-5453 GCA_964431205.1 uncultured Phycisphaeraceae bacterium | reverse complement strand
GGCCCGCGACGAGGGCTGGATGGCCGAGCACATGCTCATCCTCAAGCTCACCAGCCCCGAGGGCGTGGTCAAGCACATCGCCGCCGCCTTCCCCTCGGCCTGCGGCAAGACGAACCTGGCCATGATGAACCCCACCCTCCCGGGCTGGAAGGTCGAGTGCGTCGGCGACGACATCGCCTGGATGAAGTTCCACGACGACGGGCGGCTCTACGCGATCAACCCCGAGGCCGGGTTCTTCGGCGTCGCGCCCGGGACCTCCTACAAGACCAACCCCAACGCCATGGAGACCCTCAAGGCCAACTGCATCTACACCAACGTCGCGCTGACCGACGACGGCGACGTCTGGTGGGAGGAGATTGACGGGCCCGTGCCCGACCACCTGATCGACTGGAAAGGCCGCGACTGGACCCCCGACAGCAAGGACAAGGCCGCCCACCCCAACGCCCGCTTCACCGCGCCGGCGCGCCAGTGCCCGGTCATCGCCGACAACTGGGAGGACCCCAACGGCGTGCCGATCGACGCGATCCTCTTCGGCGGCCGACGCGCCACCGGCCAGCCGCTGGTCGTCCAGGCGTTCGACTGGGTCCACGGCACCTTCCTCGGGTCGATCATGGCCTCGGAGAAGACCGCCGCCGCCGCCGGCGGGCTCGGCCAGCTCCGCTTCGACCCCATGGCCATGCTCCCGTTCTGCGGCTACGACATGGCCGACTACTGGCAGCACTGGCTGAACATCGGCCACAAAGGCGCCCACCTGCCCAAGATCTTCTACGTCAACTGGTTCCTCAAGAACGAAAAGGGTAAGTTCATCTGGCCCGGGTTCGGCGAAAACAGCCGCGTGCTCAAGTGGATCGTCGAACGCTGCGACGGCGGGTCCAAGACTCAGGAATCGCCCATCGGCCTGCTGCCGACCAAGGACGCGCTCGACCTCGAGGGCCTGGACCTTTCCGACGCGGCGGTTGACAGGCTCCTGACCGTGGACGCTCACGCCTGGGAGAACATGCTGCCCAAGATCCGGGCCCACTACGCCCAGTTCGGCGGGAGCGTGCCGCAGCCCCTGCGTGAGCACGTCAACAAGCTGGACCGGCGACTTCACCCGCACTGACGCGGGCCAGCGTCGGGCGGCGGCGACCCGCCGCGCGGCGACAGCGACCCCACCGGGTCGCGTCGCTCGCTATGCTCGTGCCCCACGTCGCGCCGACCGCGCGACGCCATCGGCACGAGCGCATGACCACGCACGAGGTGAACTTCGACGGGCTGGTCGGCCCGACGCACAACTACGCCGGGCTGGCGTTCGGCAACCTCGCGTCGCAGGCGCACCGCGACACCGCCTCCGAGCCGCGCGCCGCGGCGCTGCAGGGCCTGGCGAAGATCAAACGCCTGGCCGACCTGGGCCTGAAGCAGGCGGTCCTGCCCCCGCACGAGCGCCCGCACCTGGGGCTGCTGCGGGAGGTCGGCTTTACGGGCTCCGATGAGCGGGTGCTCGCCGCCGCCCAACGCGACGAGCCCCGCCTGCTCGCCGCCGCCTGCAGCGCCTCGGCCATGTGGACCGCCAACGCCGCCACCGTCACCCCCGCGCCAGACGCCGCCGACGGCCGCACCCACTTCACCGCCGCCAACCTCGTCACCGAGGCCCACCGCGCCATCGAGGCCGACTTCACCGATCACGTCCTTCGACGCCTCTTCCCCGACGAGCAGCGCTTCGCCCACCACGGCCCGCTGCCCGCCAACGCCCAGTTCCGCGACGAGGGCGCCGCCAACCACACCCGCCTCTGCCCCGACCTCGACCAACCGGGGCTCGAACTGTTCACCTACGGCATCGTCGCCACCGATCGCACCGTCGCCCGGCCTCGCGAGCATCCGCCCCGTCAGACCCTCGAGGCCTGCCGCGCCATCGCCCGCCGCCACGGCCTGCCGCCCGACCGCGCCGTGTTCGTTCAGCAGCACCCCGACGCGATTGACGCCGGCGTGTTCCATAACGACGTGATCAGCGTCGGGCATCGCGACGTGTTTTTCTATCAGTCCGGGGCGTTTATCGAGACGGCGGCGTTCATCGAAGAGCTGCGTCGACGGTTCGAGGCGGTGTGCGCGGCCGAGCTTCGCTGCCTCGAGGTCCGCGCCGAGGACGTGCCGTACGCCGACGCCGTGGAGGCGTACCTGTTCAACAGCCAGTTGCTGACCCTGCCGGACGGGGCGACGCTGCTGCTGTGCCCGGAGAACTGCCGGCGGGTGGCGTCGGTGCGGGGTTGGCTGGAGGGGACGCTGCCGATACCGGGCGTGATCGATCGGGTCGAGTACGTGGACGTGAACCAGAGCATGCGCAACGGCGGGGGCCCGGCGTGTCTGCGGTTGCGGGTGGTGCTGGATGACGAGCAGCTCGCGGCGGCGC
This sequence comes from uncultured Phycisphaeraceae bacterium, assembly GCA_964431205.1. GTDB lineage: Bacteria > Planctomycetota > Phycisphaerae > Phycisphaerales > Phycisphaeraceae > CAYSIX01. The sequence continues at coordinate 3,067 of CAYSIX010000258.1, read as the reverse complement.
ACGGGGGCGTGATGCTGACCGACGCGCTGTACGAGCGGCTGGTGGCATGGGTGAACAAGCATTACCGGGAGCGGATCGAGCCGGCGGACCTGGCCGACCCCAAGCTGCTGGAGGAGTCGCGGGCGGCGCTGGACGAGTTGACGTGGATCCTGGACCTGGGCAACCTGTACGCGTTTCAGCAGCGTTAGGCGGCGGGCGGCGTCCCGGGCGGCGCTCCGGGGCCAGCACGATCGGCGGCGCGTTTTGCCCCCAACGCCGCCGGCAGCTACAATCGCCCGATCGGCGGCCAGTGGCGCCGCCTCGACCCGATCCCGGCCCCGGCTGGGTGACGTGGTGACAGCATAAGGATCGATCGCGATGGCATTGGCTGCGGCTCGCAAGACGGAACTGGTCAAGGACTTCGGCACCTCCGAGCGCGACTCCGGATCGCCCCAGGTCCAGGTCGCCGTTCTGACGGAAAAGATCAACAGCCTCACCGAACACCTGCGCACGCACAAGCACGACTACTCGTCGCGGCGGGGGCTGTTGCAGATGGTGTCGAAGCGCAACCGGCTGTTGCGCTACCTGGCTCGAAAGGATCGGCCCGCGTACCAGGCCCTGATCGGCCGGCTCGGGCTGCGGAAATAAAGTTGTCGCCGCTCGCGTGAAAGGCCCACGCGGCATCGCCGACGCGGTCGGTGGACGCGGTCCCGGGCCTTTCAAAACAGGGTTGCGGACGGCAGTAGGCTCGCCGCATCGGAGCTCCCGGCTCGCGGCCAGCACGGCACGTCATTCCTCTCGACGCGTTCCCACACGCTCGAGCTCCCGACGACGCCGATCGCTGGCCCGCACGCCACGCTCCCATGCCGCCGGTCATCTGCCCTCGGCTGCCCTCGCGAGTGGGCGACGGGTGTGACCGGACCGGGTCGCGCGGCCCATGGCCGTCGGGCTCGTCCGTCACAGAACATTCACCCCATTCGTGAGGACAGGCTCCATGACAGTGCATCGTGTGGAAATGGAACTCGGCGGGCGGAAGCTGAGCATCGAGACCGGCAAGGTGGCGCGCCAGGCCGACGGCGCGGTGATGGTGCAGTTCGGCGAGACGGTCGTGCTGGGCACGGCGGTCCGGGCCGCACCGCGTGAGGGGCTCGACTTCTTCCCGCTGACCGTGGATTACCGTGAGAAGATGACCGCCGCGGGCAAGTTTCCCGGCGGGTTCCGCAAACGCGAGGGCGCGCCGAACAACAAAGAGATCCTGACGATGCGGAACATCGACCGGCCGATCCGGCCGCTGTTCCCGCCTCAGTTCGTCGAAGAGGTGCAGGTGCAGTGCTGGGTGATGGCGGCCGACGGCCAGAACGAGCCGGACGTGCTCGCCGGCATCGCCGCCAGTGCCGCTCTGTCGATCAGCTCGATCCCGTTCCAGGGCCCGGTCGGGAACGTGCGCGTCGGTCGCGTGGTGACGGACGAGGGGCCGAAGCTGGTGATCATGCCGACCGTCGCCCAGCAGGAGTTCAGCGACCTGGACATGCTCCTGTGCGGGCACGAGGACGGGCTGAACATGATCGAGGTCGGCTCGGCGCAGATCCCTGAGGACGAGCTGGCCGAGGCGATCGAGTTCGGGCACAGGCACGTCGTGCAGGTGACCGAGCTGATCAAGGAGCTGGTGGCCAAGGCGGGCAAGGAGAAGGTGGACGACTCGGCGCCGCCGGCCGACGAGATCGTGGCGCTGGTCGACAAGCACCTGACCGAGCCGCTGCGGGCGGCGAAGACCGCCGAGGGCACCAAGCTCGACCGTCAGGAAGCGGTCAGGAACGCGTGCCAGGCGTTTCTCAGCGAGCACCTGCCCGAGCCGCCGCCGACCGCGGGCGTGGGCGAGCACCGCGAGTGGCGTGAGCGCACCAAGGCGGCCAAGACCGCGATCCACGACCTGGAAGCCAAGATCACCCGCGAGATCATCCGCGCCGGTCAGCGGACCGACGGCCGCAAGCCCGACGAGCTGCGACCGATCTCCTGCGAGCCCGGCGTGCTGCCGCGCGTCCACGGGTCGGCGCTGTTCACCCGCGGCGAGACCCAGGCCCTGGTCAGCGTGGCGCTGGGCACCGGCAAGGACGAGCAGATCGTCGACGGGCTCGCCGAGGAGTACGCCGAGAAGTTCTACCTGCACTACAACTTCCCGCCGTTCTCGGTCGGCGAGGCCAAGCGCATCGCCGGGCCCTCGCGACGCGACATCGGCCACGGCATGCTCGCCCAGAAGGCCCTGCAGCCGGTCATCCCCTCGGCCGAGAAGTTCCCCTACACCATCCGCGTGGTCAGCGACATCCTCGAGTCCAACGGGTCGTCGTCGATGGCCTCGGCGTGCGGCGGGACGCTGGCACTGATGGACGCCGGCGTGCCCCTCGAGGCCCCCGTCGCCGGGATCTCCATCGGCATGATCAAGGCCGACGAGCCCGGCCAGCAGGACATCTACCTCACCGACATCCAGGGCGAGGAGGACCACTTCGGCGACATGGACTTCAAGGTCACCGGCACCCGCAAGGGCATCACCGCCATCCAGCTCGACCTCAAGATCCGCGGGCTGAACATGGAACAGGTCCGCAAGACCTTCGAGCTGGCGCGCAAGTCCCGCCTCGAGATCATCGACATGATCGAGCAGGCCATCCCCGCGCCCCGGGAGACCATCAGCAAGTACGCCCCGCGCATCCTCTCGACCACGATCCACCCGGACAAGATCGGCAAGCTCATCGGCCCGGGCGGCAAGACCATCCGCGCCCTCGAGGAGCAGACCGGCGCCAAGATCGAGATCGAGGAGGACGGCACGGTGTACCTCTCGGCCGTCGGCGAGGGCAAGGCCGAACGCGCCCTCGAAGAGGTCGAACGGTTGTGCGCCGAGGTCAAGGTCGGTCAGATCTACACCGGCCGGGTCACATCGATCAAGGACTTCGGCGCGTTCATCGAGGTGATCCCGGGCCAGGACGGCCTGTGCCACATCTCCGAGCTGGATGACGGGTTCGTCAACAAGGTCACGGACGTGGTCAAGGTCGGCGACAAGGTCCGCGTGAAGGTGATCCTGATCGACGACCAGGGC
>CAYSIX010000257.1:0-5483 GCA_964431205.1 uncultured Phycisphaeraceae bacterium | reverse complement strand
GGGGGCGTGGGCGGGCTGGACCGCTTAGCGGGTGGCACGAAGTGCCCCGGGGGGGGGTCGGCGACGGGACGGCCCGGTGCCGTTTGCCGCCGCGGGTGGCAGACTCTATGATGCGGGGCTTGCGGCGGACCGGGTGTGGCGGCAGAGGGTCGAGGATCGCCGATACGCAACCGAGGGCGCGCGCCGCCGATTTCGGCCGGCCATTGAGCACGAGGTGAACCATGGCACACAAGAAGGGACAGGGCTCGTCGAAGAACGGCCGCGACTCGAACGCCCAGTACCGGGGCATCAAGCTCTTTGGCGGTCAGCAGGCGCAGGCCGGCTCGATCATCGTCCGCCAGTGCGGCACGCGCTTCAAGCCGGGGCACTACGTCGGGCTGGGCAAGGACCACACGCTGTTCGCGCTGCGGGACGGGACGGTGGAGTTCCAGGGCCGGCGGGTGCACGTCCGCCAGGGCTGAGGGCGTCCGGGTCGGCGCCGCCTGTTCGGTCGACTCGATTCTGCGAAGCTTGCCTGCGACGCCGCGTCACGGCGGTCGATGCGGGTGGTGCGTGCCTGCGTCGCGCGGTCCGGTCCGGCGATCGGCGATCGCCCGCTCAACGTCATATCAGATGAGCGAATCGGGCGTGTGCCCGAGCGGCCCGTTGCACCGTCGCTAGACTTCATCGGGGCGATCGGTGGGTGCGGGAAGCAGATGGAGCGAGGATGCTGGTTGACGAGGCGGTGATTCACGTGCGCAGCGGTCGGGGGGGCGATGGCTGCGTGAGTTTCCGGCGGGAGAAGTACGTGCCCAAGGGCGGGCCGGACGGAGGTGACGGGGGCGACGGCGGATCGGTGATGTTGCGAGCGGAGGCGGAGGTGGCGACGCTGCTGGACTACGCGGGCCGGCACCACTGGCAGGCGGAGGACGGGCAGGCGGGGATGGGCAAGCAGCGTCACGGGGCGAGCGGAGCGGACCGGACGCTGGCGGTGCCGGTGGGGACGGTGGTGCTGGACGCGGAGACGGGACAGGTCGTGGCGGACCTGAGCGAGCCGGGGCGGACGGTCGTGGTGGCGCGTGGGGGCCGCGGAGGTTTTGGGAACGAGCACTTCAAGAGCGCGACGGAGCAGACGCCGCGGCGGGCGACGCCGGGCGAGCCGGCCGAGGAGCGGACGCTGCGGCTGGAGCTGAAGCTGGTCGCGGACGTGGGGCTGATCGGCAAGCCGAACGCGGGCAAGAGCACGCTGCTGTCGCGGGTCAGCCGGGCGACGCCGAAGATCGCGGATTACCCGTTCACGACGCTGGAGCCGCAACTGGGCATCGCGGAGCTGAGCGGTCACCGTCGGCTGGTGGTGGCGGACCTGCCGGGGCTGATCGAGAACGCGCACCAGGGCGCGGGGCTGGGCACGCGGTTTCTGCGGCACGTCGAGCGGACGCGTCTGCTGGTGCACCTGCTGGAGGTGGACCCGGTGGACGGCAGCGACCCGGTGACGAACTACCGGATGATTCGTAGGGAGCTGAAGACGCACTCGCCGGCGCTGGCGGCCAAGCCGGAGCTGGTGGTGCTGAGCAAGATGGACCTGCTGGGCGGTGGCGCCGACGCGGACGCGGCGGTGGAGCTGGTCGAGCAGGGCCTGGGCCGATCGGTGCGGACGATCAGCGCCGCGACGGGCGCCGGCGTGAAGGAGCTGCTCGAGGCGTGCTGGGCGGCGTTGGAGGCGTCGCGTTCGGGCGTCGAGGCCGAGGGCTGGGCGGCGCGGTGAGCGGCGTCGGCGCACACGGGTCGCCGGTTCGGTTACCCTGAGCCTCGGGTCCGCCGCCGGGGCGAGTCACGTCTCGGCCGAGGGTCTGATGGGAGCGTCAGGGGCATGACCGCTGTGAACCTTCTGGCCATCAGCGTGGGCAACACGCGGTCGCGTGTCGGCGTGTTCGTCGACAGCAAGCTCACCGAGACGGTGACGCTGGCCAACACCGACCGGGACGCCCTGCTCGACGCGATCGAAGGGGCCTTCGGCTCGGTCCGCGATCGCGAGGCCGCCGGCGTCCTGCTCGCCTCGGTCAACCCCCCGGTCAGCGACGACCTCGAGCCCGAGATCGCCCGACGCCTGGGCGTCAAGCCCCTGCGCGTCGAACGCGACCTGCCCGTCCCCATCGGTCGCCAGCTCGACCGCGAGACCATCGTCGGCGACGACCGCCTGCTCAACGCCGCCGCCGCCTTCGACGTGCTCAAGCAGGCCTGTGTCGTCATCGACGCCGGCACCGCCATCACCGTCGACTTCATCGACGGCGCCGGCACCTTCCACGGCGGCGCCATCGCCCCCGGCGCCCAGATGATGCTCGACGCCATGCACCACCGCACCGCTCAACTGCCCGAGGTCGAGTTCGCCGTGCCCGTCGACCCGATCGGACACAACACCGTCGAGGCCATGCGCACCGGCGTCTTCCACGGGTCGCGCGGGCTGGTCCGCGAGCTCGTCGAACAGTTCGCCGAGTCCGCCGGCTCCTACCCCCTCGTCGTCGCCACCGGCGGCGACGGCGACCTGCTCTTCCGCGACTACGACCTGGTCGACCGCGTCGTCCCCGACCTGACCCTGCTCGGCCTGCTGGTCACCTACCGCTCCGCCCGCGAAAACGCGATGGACTCTTGAACCACACCGCCTCACACCATCTCAGCCTTGCGACGGGCGCCGCTTCCTTTATATTCATCCGTACAAGAACCTCATCTCCCCACCGGAAGGACGATCCGATGAAGTCACTTGTGGCAACATTTTTCATGCTCGCCATCGCGTGCCTGGTGGGCGCCGCCGTCGCCGGCGACGCGTCGCCGGCCGACGCGTGGTCGATCGAGCAGCCCGTCGAGCGGGTCCCGGACGAGCCGTTGCGCGGCTCGGTGTTCGGCCACGAGGTCGACGAGTTCACCGCACGCGTCAGCGACCATGCGATCACGCTCGAGTCGACCGAACAGGTGGGCCGCTGGCCCGCCTGGAGCGTCACGCTCTTCGTCGGTGAAGACGACCGTGACCAGCAAATCGTCGTCACGCCCGCGACCGAGGGCATGGTCCCGCACATCCACATGGCGGTGGGCATCGACGGCCGCAACTCGCCCGGCCGGCTGATGTACATCGAGATGTACTCGATGCGTCTGACGACCGAGACCAACGAGGATGGGGACGTCGAGTGCGCCCTGCACCTGTCGCTGCCGGACCATAAGCGCTCGCACCTGATCGGGCGATTCGTCGCCTCGCCCTGATCGGCCGCGGAAACGCAAGGCGTCCCCTCACGGGCCCGGATGCGCGGACGGCGTCGTCCGCGGCCGCTCGACCATCGCCAGCAGGTCTTCCACGCGGCAGTGACCCTCCACCGGGTGACGCAGCGGCTGGTCTCGATGAATCCGGTACACGTTCCGCCGGCCCTCACGCCGCCGCGTCAGCACCCCTGCCGCCTCCAGGTCCTGCACGATCCGCTGCACCGCCCGCTCGGTGATCCCCACCCGCTCGGCCACGTCCCGCAGCCGCGACTGCGGGTCCTGATCCAGGCAGATCAGCACGTGCGAGTGGTTGGTCAGAAATGTCCACGTGCCCGACTCGGGCCGAGGGCCTGAGTGGTCCATCCGCTCGCTCCTTCAGACGCGTCAATATACCGTCGAATTTGACATGAAAGATATTTCGCCTATTCTGTATCGTGATTTGCGTGTCGTTTCATCCGCCGTCAACCCGATTTGGAGGAACCCATGACCCGCCACCTCACGATGGACCGGGCCGCGTCCGCCCCACAAACCGCGTCGGCCCAGGATCGCCCCACGCACCGGCCCGTCCCCGTCGCCGTCGCCCACGGCGACGGCATCGGGCCCGAGATCATGGACGCCGTGCTCTTCCTGCTCGAACAGGCCGGCGCCGCCCTCGACGTCCACCCCGTCGAGCTCGGCCAGGCCGTCTATGAACGCGGTCACTCGGCCGGCATCGCCCCCGAGGCCTGGGACACCCTCCGTCGCACGCGCGTCCTGCTCAAGGCCCCCATCACCACCCCACGCGGCACGGGCTACAAATCGCTCAACGTCACCATCCGCAAGACCCTCGGCCTGTTCGCCAACCTCCGGCCGTGCCCGACCTTCCACCCCTTCATCCCCACCGCTCACCCCGGCATGGACGTGGTCGTCGTCCGCGAGAACGAGGAGGACACCTACGGCGGCATCGAGCACCGCCAGACCCCCGAGGTCACCCAGTGCCTCAAGCTCATCACCCGCCCGGGGTGCGAGAAGATCGTCCGCTACGCCTTCGACTACGCTCGACAGCACGGCCGACGCAAGGTCTCCTGCTTCGTCAAGGACAACATCATGAAGCTGACCGACGGCCTGTTCCACGAGGTGTTCGACCAGATCGCCGCCGAGCACCCGGACATCGAGTCCGAGACGCGGATCATCGACATCGGCGCCGCACGCCTGGCCAAGGACCCGACGCGGTTCGACGTGATCGTCCTGCCGAACCTGTACGGCGACATCGTCTCGGACATCGCGGCGGAGCTGGCCGGGTCGGTCGGGCTGGCGGGCTCGGCCAACGTCGGCGACCGCTGCGCGATGTTCGAGGCGGTGCACGGCTCGGCGCCGGACATCGCCGGCCGGGGCATCGCCAACCCCTCCGGCCTGCTGCACGCCGCCATCCTCATGCTCGACCACATCGGCCAGACCGACGTCGCCGAACGCCTGCACAACGCCTGGCTGCGAACCATCGAGGACCGCGTGCTGACCGCCGACGTCCTGCCGCCCGACGCCGCCGAACACGCCGTCGGCACCGGCGCCTTCGCCCGCGCCGTCGCCGACCGCCTCGGCCAGCTCCCCCGCGAGCTGCCCCCCGCTGTCCACCGCCCCGCCTCCGTGACCTCACAGCTCGTCACGACGCGCCCGTCCCGGCCGCGAAAGCAGCTCGTCGGCGTCGACGTCTTCCTCGACTGGGATGACGCCGACCGCGACCCCAATGCGCTCGGCCGACACCTCGAGCAGATCACCCCGCCCGGGCTGATCCTCAAGATGATCACCAACCGCGGCACCAAGGTTTATCCCGACGGCCACCCCGAAACCTTCTGCACCGACCACTGGCGCTGCCGGTTCGTCCCGGCTGACAACGGCCGCCTCGACCACCCCGGCGTGCTCGGCCTGCTCCAACGCCTCGCCGAAGCCGGCCTCGACTTCATCAAGACCGAGCACCTGTACACCTTCGACGGCCAGCGCAGCTACTCGCTCGGTCAGGGCGAATGATCCGCCGCCACGCAACGCGTTGCCTGGCTGAGACCTGCCGCCGGAGGGCGTCGCCGCGCACCAGGCGGCCGAGCGACGCTGGCAGCGGGCAGAGGAGTCAGGAGCGCAGGAGTCGGAAGTGAAGGAGGAAGGAGGCAGAACACGGCATCTGGATCGGTGTCCGTCACAATTTCAGCGACCCTGGCAAGTCGAGACAGCGCGACACGCGTCAGGAGCCGCGGCGGCGCCGGGTCACGCCGAGAGCGAGCGTG
>CAYSIX010000256.1:0-5531 GCA_964431205.1 uncultured Phycisphaeraceae bacterium | reverse complement strand
TCGGCAACGCCGGGTCCGCCCCGCCCGTCCTGATCTGCCTCGAACACACGCCCAAACGCCCGGCGGGCAAGCGCGCCGGCTCGAAACGCCCCGCCGCCTCACGCGGCAAAAACCGTCCCCACGACGGGCCCGTCCTGCTCGTCGGCAAGGCCATCACCTTCGACACCGGCGGGTACTCGCTCAAGTCCACCGGCGGGCTGGGCATGAAGTACGACAAGTGCGGCGGCATGGCCGTCCTCGGCGCCATGGAGGCCTGCGCCCGCCTCGGCGTCGACCGCCACGTCGTCGGCCTGATCCCCTGCGCCGAGAACATGATCGCCACCGACGCCTACCGGCCCGACGACATCCTCACCCTGGCCAACGGCGTCACCGTCGAGGTCACCAACACCGACGCCGAGGGCCGGCTCATCCTCGCCGACGCCCTGGCCTACGGCACCGACCGTTACAAGCCCTCGGCCGTCATCGACCTGGCCACGCTCACCGGCGGCGTCGTCACCGCCCTGGGCACCCACTGCGCCGGGCTGTTCTGCAACGACGACGAACTGCTGGGCCGCCTCGAAGCCGCCGCCGACCGCACCGGCGAACGCCTCTGGCGCCTGCCCCTCTGGCACGAGCACCGCGAGCTGATGAAGGGCACCCACGGCGACCTGGTCAACTCCAACCCCGCCCGCAAGGCCAGCCCCATCCAGGGCGCCGTGTTCCTGTCCTACTTCGTCGGGCCCGACGCGCCGCGCACCCTCCCCACCCTGCCCTGGGCCCACCTGGACATCGCCGGCGTCGCCAGCCTCGACAACGACACGCCGCTGTTCCCCAAGGGCCCGACCGGCTTCGGCATCCGCCTGCTCGCCGAATTGCTGGGCGATCAGTGAATCCGACAATGTGCTTGGCTGACGACGCCCCTTCGGTATGATTCTTTCCATGAGTGAGTCTCACGAACTTCCCGAGTGCCTGTCGATCGTCATCTGCGACCGGATCTACCGTGATGAGAAGACCAAGAACTTGATCCTTGCGGGAACCTTCAACACGATATCGCTAAGGTCGATTCCGTCACTGGCGCCCCCGATGTCTGTGCTTTTTACGCTTACCCAGGGGCGCGGAAACTACGACATGGCACTCAAGATCGAGCACGCGGACTCGAATGAAGCGATCTTGGAGATGCGCGGGCCCCTTGCGCTCACGGATCCACTTCAGATAGCTGACTTTCACGTGGACCTGGCGGGAATCGAGTTTCGCTCGGCGGGCAAGTACTTTGTGAGCATCTATATCGACGGAGCACCAATCAAGATGCGACCATTTACCGTGGTCGACCTGACCACGGAGAAGGGACAGGGACATGGCTGAACTGTATCTGGAGCCGCAGCGGTCAACGGCGCAGAGTTCAAATACATCATTTACCTGGGAGCCCAGCGTCACGATCCACTACGCTGGACCGCAGGTTGCGGATGAAACCGTCAGCAAGCTTTCACTTTCCAGTCAGCGACTGCTTGAATTGTCGGAGAAGAATCCGCCGTCGCCAACGTGGTTCCATGATGACGACAATCCCTTCGTTAACTCATAGATCGAGTTCATGGCCGGGCAGCCAGTACCCTTCGAGCAGGGAATGATCGTGTGGGCGAGGGTACAGCCGCCCCGCGGTCCCGCCAAGCGAAGACCGGTCCTGATTGTGACCCCGACGGACGAGATTCTGCTCGATCAGCCGATGGTCGCCGTGGCGATCACGACGACCTTTCCCGAGCCGCCGCCGGCGAGTCACGTCCCGCTGCCGTGGTATCCGACCGGGCATCCGATGACCGGGCTGCGGCGGCGCAGTGCTGCGGTGTGCGACTGGCTGGTGACGTTCCGGCCCAGCGACGTTGAGGCGATCGGCGGACGCGTGCCGACCAAGCCATTGGCGGAGGTGCTGGCGCGGCTGCGAGACCTGGCGGGCCCTTAGCCGGTCTTTCCTTCGCATCGTGTCCCGCCCCGCGGCCGGTCCCGAATCCGCGGGCCGTGGCGAATCGGTGATCGACTGATGGCGTCTTGGTCGATGACTCGGTAATGGCCACGGAGCCGGTGATGCACCCGAGCGAGGTCAGCGCATGGTGGTGGTCGCCGCGGCGGTGGTGGTCGCGGCTGATCCGCGTCGAGGCCGCGCCGGCGCGGGTGGCGTTCGGGGCGGCGGTGGGCGTGTTCATCGCCTTCACGCCGACGATGGGATTTCAGATCCTGCTGGCGGCGCTGGCGGCGACGCTGCTGCGGACCTCGCGGGCGGCGGCGATGCTCGCCGTCTGGATCACCAACCCGCTGACGATGGTGCCGATCTACGCGGTCACGTTCGCGGTCGGCGCCGCGTTGATCCCGGGTTCGGTGGTGGAGGAGCTGGCCTCGCCGCAGATCGCCGAGGGCGACGTGCTGGACGAGCCGACCGTCGCGTACGCGATCACCGGCGCGCGCGTCGCGGCGGCGCTGCTGCTCGGCGGCGCGGTCGTGGGCCTGCTCGCGGCGGTGCTGACGTACTCGCTGGTCCGTCGCGCGGTCGAGGCGGTCCAGGCCGACAGCGGGTCAGCGACGACGCGACGCGCCCGATGACCTCGCCCACGCGGCAAGTCAATCGATCGCGTGATCGGCCGGCACGTCCTCGCCCGACCAGACCCGCAGCGCCGTCCACGGCTCCGACGGGTTCGACCAGAACGGGTCCGAGGCCGGCAGCCCCAGCGGCAGAAACACGGCGCAGCACAGGTAAGCGCTGCCGCGCGAGATGTACCGCTCGGCCAGCGACGGCTGATGCCCCGCCAGCCCGACCTGCAGAAACCCGTCGTCGGTGAACGTGCCCGGGGCGTCGAGCGTGCGACGGAGGACGGTCCCGAGCGCCTCACGCACCGCCGCCGGCCGCAGCCCCTCACCCAGCCCACGCCGCCACGCCGCCTGCGCCAGCAAGTGAAACGCCCCGCATCGGTACACCAGCGATCGGCCCAGCGGCGGGAACGCCCCGTCCGGCCCGATCATCCGCTCCTGCACCGCCGCCGCCCGGCCGAACCGCTCCATCACGTGCGCCATCAGCTCGTGGCCCCGACCGTCCACACGCCCGATCGTCTCCAGCACGTCGATCAGCATCGGCTGGATCACAAAACTGTTGTAGAAATCGTAGCGAAACCGGGGCCCGTCGCCGTAGGCCCCGTCCCCGACGTACCAGCGCTCGTGCTGACGGACCGCCTCGTCGATCCGCACGCGGTCGAACGGCTCGCCGACGCTGGCGAGAAACGCCTCAACCATCGCACTGAACAGCAGCCAGTTGTTGGCCGGCGGCGCCGTGACGTGTGACGCGCGCAGCAGGTCAACCAGCCGACGCCGGACCTCGGCGTCGAGCGACGTGAACAGCGACGGCGTCCGCAGCATCGCGTGACTGAGAAACCCCGCCTCGACCAGCGGCTGGCCCGGACGGTCGAACGGCAGGCGATCGGGCGCGTCGGGACGCGTGGCGTGATCCAGCGCCGCCACGGCGTACGACCGCAGGCGCTGCCTCACCCCGGCTTCGTCCTCGCTCGTCCCCGCGGTCGCCTCGAGCGTCAGCCACGGGCTCAGCCCCGTCAGCGTGCGGCACAGCGCCTCGGACGCGGCGTACACCGCCCGATCCTCACGACCCGGCACCGGCGGCAGCCTCTGCGTCAGCCGACCCTCCGCCGCCGCGGCCAGCACCGGCTCGGCGACCCGCGCCGCCGTGCGAAACCAGTACGACCGCGGCCGGCCTTCGCTCATCGTTCACCTCCGCCCGCGCGACCCGCCGCCGCGCGTCAGTCGCCCGCCTCGATCCCCAGGTCCTTGACCTTCTTGTTCAGCGTGTTGCGGTTGATCCCCAGGAAGTCGGCCGTGCGCACCTTCACCCCGCCGTTGTAGTCCAGCGCCTCGCGAAGCAGTTGCCGCTCGACCTCACCGATCACCAGCTCGTACACCCGCCCCTCGTACATCTGGTACTGCTTGATCGCGTGCGACGCCAGCCGCGCCGACAAAGCCTCGATCGACTCGTCCGTCGGGTCGCTGCGCATCTGCTGCGCGAACAGGCGGATCTGCAGCGGCAGCAGGTCCTCGGTGAACTCGTCGCCGGTGCACAGCACCACCGCCCGCTCGATCGCGTTCTCCAGCTCGCGCACGTTGCCCGGCCAGGGGTAACGCAGCATCGTGTTGAGCACGTCCCGGCTGATCTTGCGCAGGTTTCTCCCGTTCTCGCGGTTGTAGCGATCGAGGAAGTGATCGATCAGCCGGGGGATGTCCTCCCGCCGGTTGCGCAGCGGCGGCAGGTTGATCGTCACCACGTTCAGCCGGTAGTACAGGTCCTCGCGGAAGTTGCCCTTGCGCACCTCCTCGTCCAGGTCCAGGTTCGTCGCCGCGATCACCCGCACGTCCACGCGGATCGTGCGGTGGTCGCCCACGCGCTCGAACTCCCGCTCCTGCAGCACACGCAGCAGCTTCACCTGCAACTGCGGGTCCAGCGTGCCCACCTCGTCCAGGAACAGCGTCCCGCCGTCCGCCGCCTCGAACCGACCGATCTTGTCCCGCACCGCCCCCGTGAACGCCCCCTTGACGTGCCCGAACAGCTCCGACTCCAGCAACTGCGGCGACAACGCCCCGCAGTTGACCCGGATCATCGGCTTGTCCCGCCGCGGCGAGTTGAAGTGGATCGCCTTGGCGATCAGCTCCTTCCCGCAGCCGGTCTCGCCCAGCAGCAGCACCGTCGCCCGGCTCGCCGCCACCTGACCGATCGTCGCCAGCACGTCCAGCATCACCGGGCTCGACCCGATGATGTTGTCGAACCGGTACTTGCTCCGCAGGTTGTCCCTCAGCGCCTGGTTCTCCGCCAGCCACTGGTCCTTCTCCAGCTGAACCCGGTTGTGGATCCGGATCGTCTGCGCGAACAGCCCCGCGATGATCTTCAGCAGCCGCGCATCCGCCGCCAGGTGCGGCTCGTCCACGAACGGCTTGTCCACGCTGATCGTCCCGACGTACTCCTCCCCGTCCTTGACCGGCACGCACAGGAAGCTGATCGGGCCCTCGGCCCGACCCTCGGCGATCTGCCGGCTGCCCGTGCGGTTGAGAAACTCCGGGTGCCGCGACACGTCCGCGATCACCGCCGGCTCCCCCGACGCGATCACCCGACCCGTCACCCCCTCCCCCAGCGCGTACCGGCCCCGCTCCTGCTCCGCCGGCGTCAGCCCCACCGACGCCACCGTCTGAAGCTGATCCGTCGCCCGGTCCCACAGCACCAACGCCGCCCGTTGAATGTTCAACCGCTCGCTCAGCACCGACATCGCGCGCTGAAATACCTCGCTCAGCTCCAAGTCATCGCCAAGAATCTGGCTGATCTGCTCAAGAATGTCTAATTCTTGTTCGGGTCTGTCAATCATTGCCTGTATTTTAGTCGATCTACGCCCTCCCCGACAAGCGATGCCCTCCCACAAGCTCTCCCGCGCGCGCACGAATCCAAACAAAAACTAAACAAAACCGGTCCTTCCGGGTTTCTCATGGGTGGATGGTCTCGATGTGGGATGATGGCGGCA
>CAYSIX010000255.1:1556-5581 GCA_964431205.1 uncultured Phycisphaeraceae bacterium | reverse complement strand
GGGGCGGTCGAGGCGGGGCAGGGAGGCGATGGCCTGGGCGATCTGGCGGGTGCCGTCGACGCGGCTGTCGCGGATGCGTTGCATCTTGCGTCGGGACCATCGGCCGAAGATGGGCTCGCCGGCGAGGTGGACGACGGCGTCGAGGTCGGCCAGGCCGGCGGCCTCGACCTCGCCGGCGCCGGGCGCCCAGTGGACGATCATGCGTGAGCCGTGCAGGGGCCCGATGTCGCGGATGATCCGTCGGACGTGGTGGCCCTCGACCCGCAGCGAGCGAACCAGGGCGCGGCCGATCAACCCGCTGGAGCCGGAGACGGCGATCCACATGGGGGCATTGTACGGGCGATGGGGCGAGGGCGAGCGCGAGCGGGGCGGAGCGACGGGTCGGGGTGGAGGTTTGGCCGGATGCCCCAGAGCGCCCAGTGTGTGGCGGTGGGGTGAGAGGATCGGTCGGGTCGCGGGGTGGATGGGGAGGGTGGGCGCAGAGGCGCGAGGGTGAAGCTGGGCAAGGGATGCGGGGCGGGACGGCTGCAATCCGTGAAGATTTATGGGTTTAGGACGTTGCGCTGTTGACGGGCGGTTCGGCGTGTGGCTAAAGTCGAGGGTTCGCGATCGGCAAAGGGGCTTGAGGGAAGCGAGACCCGTCCAGTGGATCGCGGCAGTCGTGAGAGTGTGGATCGACCCAAATAGTCCATTCTGGGAGAAGAGCAGTGCACGCAATGTCAGAACTGAGAGGGATTTATCGTCGTCTGCGTGACGGAGCGAAGCAGACGGGGTCGGTGGGTTCGCAGGCGGCGGATCGGCCGGAGGAAGTGCAGTGGCAGCCGATGGAGGAGCTGGAGCCGCGGATGCTGCTCAGCGGCTCGCCCGGGGCGGAGATCGTCGAGCCGGTGTCGGCGCACCAGACGGAGGTGAAGGCGGAGAACCGGGCGAAGAAGAAGAACAAGAACCGTCGGGGTCGTGCGAACCGGGTGTCGCCGTCGGGCAGCCGGGGTGACTTCGGCGGCCAGAACATGGCCCAGGCCAACCCGATCGGGGTGCTGGGCCAGCAACTGGTCAAGTGGCAGGACGGCGTGGGCAACCGCGACCGCTGGGATTACTACAGCTTCACGCTGGAGACCGACTCGGTTCAGAAGGTGACGGTGCGGCTGGGCCGGCTGACGGCGAACGCGCGGCTGCGGATCCTGGACTCCAACGGCAAGCCGATGGGCCTGTCGAACCAGCCGGGCCGGGGGGTCGAGCGGGTGACGGCGAACCTGACCGAGGGCCAGTACTTCATCGAGGTCAAGCGGGTGCGAGGCAACGCGGCGTACAAGATCGCCACGCGTGTGCTGGAGGACTTCACGGTGGCCAAGTACCGGCTGCTGCTGAACGGCGGGACGTTCCAGGGCGATTCGATGAGCACGGACCCGAGCGACACGAACTTCGACCTGCTCTCGTCGGTGTCGGGCTTCGGGGAGCTGGTGGTGACCAAGCCGATCACGCCGGCGACGCAGGGCCCGGGGGACAGCGACAACGGGCCGAACGTCAACGACTTCCTGCTGACGATCAACGGCGGGGACGGCGAGGCGGGCAACCTCGCGTTCGCGACGCACACCGACCTGTGGAAGCTGATCGGGTACCAGCCGGACCACTTCAGCCAGGACCCGGCGCTGGACATGGCGTTTGCCGTGCCGACCGGCGGGGATGAGGTGACCGTGGCGGTGGACGACGTGGACGGGCGGTCGGCCGAGCACGTGAACAACACGTTCATCCCCGAGGACGGCGCCGACCCGCTGCAGATCCTGACCGGTCGGATGGAGCTGATGTTCACCAACGACGGCGACAACGTCAACGGGAGCATCGAGCTGTTCGACAACAGCGGCAACGCGATCGGGATCATCGCCGGGTTCACCGGTACGAAGATGGCGTGAGCCCGAGCGACATCGTGATCATGAAGAAGCCCACGGGTAGCGATCCGTGGGCTTCTGTTTTTTTGGTTGGCATCCGTGGGATGGGCGGGTGCGGGTTCACCCGGCGCTGGAGGGCAGGCCGGTCTGCATGCCGGGGGCGGGCAGGAGGGACGAGCCCATGAGGTGGGCGTCGATGGCGTGGGCGGCGCCGCGGCCCTCGGCGATGGCCCAGACGATGAGGCTGGCGCCGCGGCGCATGTCGCCGGCGACGAAGACGGAGTCGACGTTGGTATGGAAACGGCCGTAGTCGGCGTGGACGAGGCCGGCCTGCTCGCGGACGCCCAGGGCCTCGGTGAGGGGGTGGGCGTCGTGGCCGGTGAACCCGACGGAGAGGAACACGAGCTGGGCGGGCAGGTCTTCGATGATGCCGGTGCGGTGCCGGGTGAGGCGGCCGTCGCGTTTCTCCCACTTGAGCCGTTCGATGCGGACGGCGGCGACGCGGCCCCGGCCGTCGTCAACGAACTCGAGGGGCAGGACGGCGAACTCGCGGGGGTCGCGGCCGAAGCGTGCGGCGCCCTCGGCGTGGGAGTAGTCGAGGAAGTAGGTCTCGGGCGGTTGGGGCCAGGGGTGGTCGGCGTCGCGTTCGGTGGGCGGCACGTCGCGGCGGGTGATGTTCAGCAGGGAGCGGCAGCCCTGTCGCAGGGCGGTGCCGATGCAGTCGGCGCCGGTGTCGCCGCCGCCGATGACGACCACGTCCTTGCCGCCGGCGTCGAGGTATCGGCCCTCCTGGCCGTCGAAGGTGCCGCCGGAGTCGAGGTAGGCCCTGGTGACGCCGGTGAGGTAGTCCATGGCCATGTGGACGCCGCGGAGCTGCCGGCCGGGCAGGTCGAGGTCGCGGCCCTGCAGGGCGCCGCAGGCCAGGAGGATGGCGTCGTAGTCGCGTCGGAGCTGGTCGGGGTCGATGCTGGTGGGGTCGTCGGGCGGCCCGCCGACGTGGGCGTTGACGCGGAACTCGATGCCCGAGTCGCGGAGCAGGTCGACGCGTCGATCGACGTTGCGCTTGTCGAGCTTCATGTTGGGCACGCCGTACATCAGCAGCCCGCCGAGGCGGTCGTCGCGTTCGAAGACGGTGACGGCGTGGCCGGCCTTGTTGAGCTGGTCGGCGGCGGCGAGGCCGGCGGGCCCGGAGCCGACGACGGCGACGCGTTTGCCGGTGCGCTGGGCGGGGACGATCGGCCGGACCCAGCCCTCGTCGAAGGCGCGGTCGATGATGGCGCACTCGATGGACTTGATGGTGACGGGGGGCTCGATGATGCCCAGCACGCAGGCGGACTCACAGGGCGCGGGGCAGATGCGCCCGGTCCACTCGGGGAAGTTGTTGGTGCGGGTGAGCCGCTCGTACGCCTCGCGCCAGCGGTTGTGATAGACCAGGTCGTTCCACTCGGGGATGAGGTTGTCGATGGGGCAGCCGGGGTCGGCGAGGCAGAAGGGGATGCCGCAGTCCATGCAGCGGGCGCCCTGCTCCTTGAGGGTGTGGTCGTCGGCGCGGGCGTAGATCTCGTAGAAGTCGTTGATGCGGACGGCGGGATCGCGCGAGGGCATGGCCCGTCGTTCGTACTCGAGGAATCCGGTCGGCTTACCCATCGGTGGATCCTTGGTGGGTCGGCGGGGGGCGCGGGCCCGATCGCGCCTTGGGTTTCGCCCGTGGGCGAGGCGCGGCGGACGCGGCCGGGGCCGACGGTGGCCTATCCGTGACTGACCAGGGCGAACTCGCCGCCGCCGTCGCGCTCCTGCTGGAGGACGCGGCGGTAGTCCAGCGGCATGACCTTGACGAACTGGGGCGCGGCGCGGTGCCAGTCGGCCAGGACGCGGGCGGCGACGGCCGAGCCGGTCAGGTCCGCGTGCATCCGCAGCAGCCGCTGGACGGTCTCGGCGTCTTCGGTTTCTTCCAGCGGCTCGAGGTCGACCATGCCCAGGTTGCAGTGCGGCAGGAACTCGCCGCGCGGGTCCCAGACGTAGGCGATCCCGCCGGACATCCCCGCGGCGAAGTTCCGCCCCGTGCGCCCCAGCACCACGACGCGCCCGCCGGTCATGTACTCGCAGCCGTGGTCCCCGACGCCCTCGATCACCGCGTGG
>CAYSIX010000255.1:0-1546 GCA_964431205.1 uncultured Phycisphaeraceae bacterium | reverse complement strand
CGGCGAAGCGTTCGGCGGCGGCGCCACGGAAGAAGGCGTACCCGGCGGTGGCGCCGTAGAGCGCGACGTTGCCGATGATCACGTTCTCCTCGGCGGCGAAGGGCGAGGCCTTGGGCGGGTAGACGATCAGCCGCCCGCCGGAGAGGCCCTTGCCGACGTAGTCGTTGGCGTCGCCCTCGAGCTCGACGGTGATGCCCGGGGCGAGCCAGGCGGCCAGCGACTGACCCGCCGAGCCGCGCAGGCGGACGTGGATCGTCCCGTCGGGCAGGCCCTCCTGGCCGTGCCTGGTCGAGACGCGGTGGCTGAGCATGGTGCCCACGGCTCGATCGGTGTTCTGAACGGGCATGTCGATGGCGACGCGTTCGCGTCGTTCGAGGGCGGGCTCGGCGGCGTCGATGAGCTGGTTGTCCAGGACCTCGTCGAGGCCGTGGTCCTGCTCGATGAGCTTGCGCACGCCGGTGTCGGGGTGCGGCTTCCGGGCGGGGCTGAGGATCGGGTCCAGGTCGAGCCCGCGGACCTTCCAGTGATCGACGGCGCGGTTGACGTCGAGCAGCTCGACGCGGCCGATCAGCTCGTCGATGCTGCGCACGCCGAGCTGGGCCATGTACCGGCGTGCCTCTTCGGCGACGAGGAAGAGGTAGTTGAGCACGTGCTCGGGCTGGCCGGAGAACTTGCGTCGCAGGACGGGGTCCTGGGTGCAGATGCCGACGGGGCAGGTGTTCAGGTGGCACTTGCGCATCATGATGCAGCCGATGGCGATCAGGGGCGTGGTGGAGAACCCGTACTCCTCGGCGCCGAGGCAGGCGGCGATGACGACGTCGCGTCCGGTGCGCATGCCGCCGTCGGTCTCGATGCGGACGCGGCTGCGCAGGTCGTTGAGCACGAGGGTCTGGTGGGTCTCGGCGAGCCCGAGCTCCCAGGGCAGGCCGGCGTGCTTGATCGAGGTCAGCGGCGAGGC
Organism: uncultured Phycisphaeraceae bacterium; assembly: GCA_964431205.1. Taxonomy (GTDB): domain Bacteria; phylum Planctomycetota; class Phycisphaerae; order Phycisphaerales; family Phycisphaeraceae; genus CAYSIX01. The sequence goes on along the minus strand of CAYSIX010000255.1, from coordinate 588 downwards.
GCCGGTCCCGCCGTCGTGCCCGGAGATGAGGATGTGGTCGGCGTGTGCCTTGGCGACGCCGGTGGCCACGGTGCCGACGCCGACCTCGGCGACGAGCTTGACGCTGACGAGCGCGTTGGGGTTGGCGTTCTTGAGGTCGAAGATCAACTGCTTGAGGTCTTCGATGGAGTAGATGTCGTGGTGAGGCGGGGGGCTGATCAGGCCCACGCCGGGGGTCGAGTGACGGATGGTGGCGATGTATCGATCGACCTTGTAGCCGGGGAGCTGGCCGCCCTCGCCGGGCTTGGCGCCCTGGGCGATCTTGATCTGCAGGACGTCGGCGTTGGCCAGGTAATAGCTGGTGACGCCGAAGCGGCCGGAGGCGATCTGCTTGATGGCCGAGCGACGCGAGTTCACCGACCCGTCGGGGTTGTTGAGGATGACAAAGCGGTCGGGGTCTTCGCCGCCCTCGCCGGAGTTGGACTGTCCGCCGACGCGGTTCATGGCCAGGGCGAGGGTCTCGTGAGCCTCACGGGACAGGGCGCCGAGGCTCATGGCGCCGGTGCGGAAGCGTTTGACGATCTCGGCGGCGGGCTCGACCTCGTCGAG
>CAYSIX010000254.1:0-5587 GCA_964431205.1 uncultured Phycisphaeraceae bacterium | reverse complement strand
GTTTCTTCGCGATGTTCTCGAAGTTGTACGAGCCGCAGAAGTAGTCCTCGGTCCCCGTGCCGCAGATGGTCGGGAACTCGCGGTCGTCGTCGAGGAAGAACTTGATCTCGCCCTCCCCCCACCAGCCGTTGTTGTTCACCCCCCACGCCATGGACGTGCCGACGTAGTGCCCCCGGCCCTCGACGCCGTCGAGGATCGTGTACGGCTCGCCGTACGGCAACGGGTTCGTCCGGCGGAACTGGGCGTGGAAGTACGCCGCGTCCTCCGGCACGTCCGCCAGGGCGTAGTTGACCTGGTAGAACAGCACCATACGCGTGCTGGCCAGGTTCTCGATCGTCATGCGGCACCGCTTGCGGAACGGCATCGGCCAGTAGCTGTTGAACGCGCTGCCCGGGTTCACGCAAACCGCCAGCGAGTTCACCGGCGTGTACCGCTCCCGCTTGCCCCAGCCGAGCGCGAAGAAGTCGCCCACCGGGCACTCGACCGACGGCCGCTCCTGGTCGTCCCAGTACACCCGCAGGATCGTCAGCCGCCACTCGGCCATCAGCGTGATCCAGACCTGCTGGATCGCGCCGGGCCCCTCGATGTCGGCGAAGGTGTACGTCTCGCCCGGCTCGATCGCCACGCACGGCCGCACCTTCCAGCCCCGGCCCAGCTCGCGCGCCGGGCCCGCCGGCGCGCCCGTCCGCGGGTCCGTTGGCAACTCCGCCATCCCGCCCTTGCCCGGCTCGCCGGTCGGGTTCTCCGCCGAGATCGATCGCGTCTCCGCGTCGCTCAGCCTCGCCAGGTTGTCCAATCCCACGTGCAGCCCGTCGAAACTCATATCGCCTCCCTCGCTTGGTCGATTCGGGTGGCAGTTTACCCGCCCCTCTTCGGACGGAGCGGCGCGGCAGACGACGGCTGGCGTCACCGCTGTCACACCACCTGCCGCAGCGCCTCGGCCAGGCGGGCGATGCCGCGCTCGATCTGCTCGACCGACGGCACGCCGAAGCTCAGCCGGATCGTGTGCCGCGAGGGCTGGCGCGTCTCGTCCGGCGGGTAGCAATACTCGCCGGGAACGAACAGCACGCCCAGCTCCAGCGAGCGGGTGAACAGCGGTGAATGCCGGCCGGTGTCGATGTGCGGCGGCAGCGTCAGCCAGACGTAGAGCCCGCCGCGCGGCCGAGTCCAGCTCGTGTGCCGCGGCTCGAAGTCGCCCAGGTGCTCCTCCAACGCCGCGAGCATGGCGTCTCGCTTGACCGCGTACGCCTGGCGCAACCGCTCGATGTGCGACGTGAACGCGCCCGAGGTCATCGCCCGCTCCAGCAGGTGCTGGCACAGGTTCGCCGATCCGAAGTCGCGCCCGCCCTTCTGAAGGCACAATGGCTCGACCAGCTCGCGCGGCAGCAGGCCGTAACCCGTTTTCAGGCCCGGCGCAAACGGCTTGCTGAACGTCTGCAGCAGCGCGACGAACTCATTGCCGGGATCGAACCGCTTCATCGACGGCGGGGCCGTGCCGTCGAACTTCAGCTCGCGGTAGGCCGCGTCTTCAAGGATGAGGATGCGGTGGTCGCGCGAGAAGCGTCGGACGATCTCGACAATGCGAGGGCGGCGCTCGGCCGAGAGCGTCCGTCCCGTCGGGTTCTCGTGGTAGGAGCAGACATACACGAGCTTGACACGGTTGAGTTGGCCGGCGGCATCTAACTCGGCCAGCAGCGACTCGAGCCGCTGCGGGATCATGCCGTGCTCGTCGCTGTCGACGCTGCGGACCTGCGCGCCGAAGGCGGACAGCGCGCCGCTGTACACGAAGTAGCTGGGCCAGGCGGTGACGACGATATCACCCGGATCGACCAGCAGGTCGGTGAGCAGGTGGAGCAGCTGCTGACTGCCGGTGGTGACGACGAGGTCGTCGGGCGAGCCGGGGTAGCCATCGGGGACGGCGTCGTCGAGCGTGGCCAGGTGCCGGTAGAGGCGTTCGCGCAGGGCGGGCAGGCCGGCGGTCGTGCCGTACTGCAGCGCAGCGCGGGCGGCGGCGGGGTCGGCCAGCAGGCCGTCGAGCAGCGATCGCGTCGCCTCGGTGGGCAGTGTTTCATAGTCCACGAACCCCGCGGCCAGCGAGATCAGCCCCGGGTTCGCCAGCGCCTCGGCCATGAGGTAGCTGATCGGCTGGTCCGCCGCGTGTCGGGCGCGGTGCGAGAAAGCGAACATCGGCTCGGTCATGGCTCCAGCTTACACTGGCCATGATCCGCGCGACCGACCCGCGCCGCCATCGCCTCAACCCCCGCGATCGGGCCCTGCCTTCTCCGTCGCCTCCGCCCGCCACGGCTCACCGAACATGTCCCACGGCCCGCCCGCCGGCTGCAAGCCCTCCGGCAACGGCTCCACTCGCTGCATGTATTCCTCCATCCGATCCGCCACCACGCCCCGACGCACCAGCTCCCGCTCGTCCATCGCCGCGTACCCCAGGTACCCCTCGACCCAGCCGTCCAGCGCCGCCCGCAGCTCCTCGAGCTTGCCGCGGTGCTCCGGCGAGTCCGCCAGGTTCCGCACCTCGAACGGGTCGGCCTCGCAGTCGTAAAGCTCCTCCGCCGGCTTCGTCGGTGAAAACCACATCGCCTGGGTCGCGTTGAGTCTTCCCGCCGCGTGCCGCTCCCGCCAGACCCGCATCGTCTCGAGCTGCTCCATGTAGTGGTTGCGTTGCGACCAGGGCAGGTCCGGCCGCCGGTTGCGGATGTAGCGGAACCGCGCGTCCCGCGCCGCGAGGACGTGGTCGTACTGCTCGTCCATCCGCCCGCGATGCATGAAACAGTATCGTCGCGGCTCGACGCCGTGTGCCGCGGGGCCGAGAAACGGCACGCCCTGCATGTGCTCCGGTGGCGTGATCCCCACGAGCGAGAGCAGCGTCGGCGCGAGGTCCACCCACGCGACCATGCGGTCGTCAACCGTGCCGGGCTCGATCCGCCCGGGCGAGCGGATCAGCAGCGGCATGTGCGTGCCCAGGTCGTAGAGCCACCGCTTCGAGCGCGGCGTGCCGCGGCCGTGATCGGCCAGGAACACGACGATCGTGTCGTCGGCGAACCCCGCCTCGTCGAGCTGCGGCAGCACGTCGCCGACCTCGTGGTCGAGCTGGGTGACGTGGTCGTAGTGGCGTGCGATGTCGCGGCGGGCCTCGGGCGTGTCGGGCAGGTACGGCGGGACGGTCATGTCGGCCGGGTCGTGGAACTCGTCCGGCGCGAGGCGGGAGGTGTTGCGGCGGTATTTCTCATCGTCGGCCCACATCGAGCTTTCGTGCGTGACGCCGAAGTTGTGATAGACGAAGAACGGGGCTCGGGGCAGCTCGCGGCCGATCCACGGCTCGGTGTCGGTCACGTCCTGTGGGTTCATCTGAAAGTTGAAGTCGGTCTTCCCGGGCCAGGAGACGTGGTAGCCGGCGTCCCGGAGCCAGCGGGTGAACATGGGCGGCGGGTTCAGCGCGGTGGAGCGCATGTGGTGGGCGCCGAAGGTGGTGGGGTAGCAGCCGGTGACGAGGCCCGCGCGGGACGGGGCGCAGACGGGCGAGTGCGTGAAGGCGTGGGTGTACCGGGCGCCGCGGGCGGCGAGACGGTCGAGGTTGGGGGTGTGGGCGGCCGGGTCGCCGTAGCAGCCGAGGTGCCTGCCGGTGTCTTCGCCGACCAGCAGGACGAGGTTGGGCAGGTCGCGGGGCACGGATCACCTTTCACAGGCGGTCGCGGCGGACCGCGGATGATCGCAAATCAAACTTGACACCGTGGCGATCCGATATAGCGTAGTAAGAGCGATGAACGCAATCCGCACCTCGACGACGCGCACGATCACCACCACGCGGACGACCCCGCGGGGCGCTGTCGTCTGATCCGGTCGCACAACCGATCGCCGCGACGGCCGCCCCGCTCACCCGGATGGCGGCCGATTTCGTTTGCGCCGCCGCCGCCCCCGCCCGTTACACTGCCTGACCCGAACAGACGAGACGCCAGCCATGCCCAAGATCACCCTCCCCGACGGCAGCGAAAAGCAGTACGACGCGCCGGTCACCGCCGCCCGGATCGCCGCGGACATCGGCGCCGGGCTGGCCAAGGCCGCCCTCGGCGCCCGCGTCGACGGCGAGCTTCTGGACCTGCACCGGCCGATCACCGCCGACGCGACCGTCAGCGTCGTCACCCGACCCCGCACCGACAAGCAGGGCCGCAGCCAGTTCCGCGATGACCAGCACGCCAGGGACGCGCTCTACCTGCTCCGCCACTCCTGCGCCCACGTCATGGCCGAGGCGATCCAACGCCTCTGGCCCGACGCGCAGCTCGCCTACGGCCCGCCGCTCGACAACGGGTTCTACTACGACATCGCCCTCGACGAGCCCATCAGCTCCGACGATTTCCCGCGCATCGAGGCCGAGATGCGCAAGATCGTCGAGGAGGATCGGCCGTTTACAAGGTACGAGCTCGATCCCAAGCGCGGTTTTGATTATCTCAGGGATGAGGGTAACAAGTTTAAGCTCGATAATGCCGACCGCGCTATTAAGAACGGCGCCAAATCACTTAGCTGGTACATCACCGGTACACCCGCCGAGTGCGAAGTTGATGGCGTCACGTATTGGCAGGTTGCAGAGGATTGGCTCGTGCCCAAGAGTGAACAGGTAGGATGCTTGGTCCCCACAGATGGGGCGAAGTTATTACCCAAGGGAACCGGAGTGTCTCGCCGGTGGGCGAAGTTCGAAGACCTCTGCATGGGCCCGCACGTGCCCTCGACCGGGCACATCGGCGCGTTCAAGATCACCTCCGTCGCGACCTCGCACTGGCACGGCGACGTCGCCAGCGACCGCTTCCAGCGCGTCTACGGCACCGCCTTCTTCACCCAGGCCGACCTCGACGCCTACCTCGAGCAGCTCGAGCAGGCGCGCCAGCGCGACCACCGCGTCGTCGGTCAGCGATTGGGGCTGTTCACCATCGACGAGCAGGTCGGCCAGGGGCTCGTGCTCTGGAAGCCCGCCGGCGCCGTCGTCCGCGACGAGCTGCAGAAGTTCATCGCCCAGCACCTGCGCCGCCAGGGCTATCACCAGGTCTTCACCCCGCACATCGGCAAGCTCGAGCTGTTCAAGACCTCCGGCCACTTCCCGTATTACCAGGACAGCCAGTACCCGCCGATCGTCAGCCGCGAGCAGCTTCAGGCCCTGGCCGATGAGAACTGCCCCTGCGCCGAGCTGGCCAACCGCACCCGTGCCGGCGAGATCGACGGCTACCTGCTCAAGCCGATGAACTGCCCGTTCCACATCAAGATCTTCAAGAGCGAGAAGCGCAGCTACCGCGACCTGCCGATCCGCCTGGCGGAATTCGGCACGGTCTACCGCTGGGAGCAGTCGGGCGAGCTGGCGGGCATGACCCGCGTCCGCGGATTCACCCAGGACGACGCCCACCTGTTCGTCACCGAGGACCAGCTCAACGACGAGCTGATGGGCTGCCTCGAGCTGGTCCGGATCGTCTTCACCACGCTGGGTATGACCGACTACCGCGTGCGCGTCGGGCTGCGCGACCCGGACGGGCGCAAGTACGTCGGTGACGAGAAGGACTGGGACGCGGCCGAGGCCGCCTGCATCGCC
>CAYSIX010000253.1:0-5598 GCA_964431205.1 uncultured Phycisphaeraceae bacterium | reverse complement strand
CGGTCTGACTCCCGCGACAGAGGCCTCTGGTATTCGGAGTTTGGGTGGGGCGGGTAGGCGGGTAGCCCCCCATCCCCAATCAGTAGCTCTACCCCCAGAGGCTGTCTCGCGAGGCTAGCCCAAAAGCTATTTCGAGGAGAACGAGATATCTCCGAGTTTGATTAGACTTTGACTCCTCCCCACAGCTCATCCCATGACTTTTCAACGTCAACGGGTTCGGGCCTCCAGGAGGTTTTACCCTCCCTTCACCCTGGCCATGGGTAGATCACTCGGTTTCGCGTCTAATCCCTGCGACTGCGTCGCCCGTTTAAGACTCGCTTTCGCTGCGGCTCCGCCGGGGTACGGCTTAGCCTGGCCACAGAGATTAACTCGCCGGCTCATTATGCAAAAGGCACGCCGTCACCCGTCCGAAGACGGGCTCCGACCGCTTGTAAGCGCGCGGTTTCAGGTACTTTTCACTTCCCTAATCGGGGAACTTTTCAACATTCAATCACCCTACTGGTTCGCTATCGGTCGTCAAGGAGTATTTAGCCTTGGGGGGTGGGCCCCCCAGCTTCACGCCGAGTTCCACGAGCTCGACGCTACTCTGGTGCACCCGGGCTCCCGTTTCCTGCGGCTACAGGACCGTCACCTTCTCTGGTCGGCCTTTCCAGACCGTTCGCCGCTCTCCACAGGATGCCCGTTGGGTGTCCGCAACCCCGTCCCGAAGGACGGTTTGGGCTCATCCGCTTTCGCTCGCCGCTACTGACGGAATCGAGGTTTCTTTTTTTTCCTGCGGCTACTGAGATGTTTCAGTTCACCGCGTTCGCCTCCGACACCTATGCATTCAGTGCCGGATGACCCCGAAGGGCCGGGTTTCCCCATTCAGAAATCCCAGGATCGATGCTTGGTTGCCAGCTCCTCTGGGCTTATCGCAGGCTCCCACGTCTTTCATCGCCTCTTGACGCCGAGTCATCCACCGCGCGCTCTTGGTAACTTCATCACCCCGACCGACGACCGATCCGTCGCCGAACCGGGCCCGTGCCCGCCATCCGGCCGTGCCCACGCGGGACCAGCCCGCCACGACACCGAATCGCTCCCGATCGGGTGTGTTACGCCTCAGCGCACTCAAAATGTCTCGATGTTTCACTTTTCGCGTGCAACACCAGACCTATCCACTTGTCAAAGATCCACTTACACCGACCGGGGCTCCCGGTCGCCTCGCCCGGCCTCCGTGGGGACCACGGGTGCCAGCGAGCCGGGTACTTTAGCCAGCCTGCCGGCGTTGTCAAATCGCCCTGACATTGCGGCCGCAGGGACCCGCGGCCGACGCCGGTCCTGTTTCGGTCCGGCGCACCAATCAGTCTAGGCGATCTGGCGAACAAGTCAATCGCGCCGCATCCGGCGACCGCGCTGGGCCAGCGCCCGCTCAGCCCGTGCAAAAAGCTTGACTCACCCTGCGACCCCCAGTATAAGATAGAGTGGAGTTGGGTCGGCTGGCCGCACCGATTCTGGCAACTTGTCCTCAGAGGAATCGATCATGAGCGACCTTCGAACCCCTTCCAGCACCACCGTCTTGCGGACTGGTTCGCAAGACCGGCGAGCGCAGGCATTTACACTGATCGAGCTGCTGGTGGTGATCAGCATCATCGCGCTGCTCGTGGGCATCCTGCTGCCGGCTTTAGGCAAGGCCAAGAAGACGGCCGAGCGAATGCAGTGCGCCAGCAACCTGCGGCAGGTCATGGTTGCGATCGTGACGTACGAGACGGACGTGCGGGTCCTGCCCGGGCCGATCCGCCGGGCGGTTGTTCAGTCTTCAATGGACGTCGGCCGCAAGAAGAACCCAGAATACAACCTGCCGTACCGGCTTCGGGACTACGTGGATGACGGCTGGGACGGCCCGGACAGCAGCAGCGACGGCAACGTCGCTTCCGGAACCGTCTGGTGGTGCCCGGCCAATGCCGAGCTGATCAACGACACCGGCGGCGTGTTCCTGGTCAACAACCAGCAGGACACCGTGCCCCGCTATTTCTTCGGCCACAGCGATGAAAACCGCCCGCCGATCGAGCGCACGCCCAAATCCACGGACGAGATCAAGGCCGGCGCGGGGATCGGCAAGGTCACCGGGTCGCTGCCCGACGACGTGGACGAGGACGAAGACGTCGTCGGCCTCAGCAGCATCTGGGCCTTGGCGGACCTCGACGGCGAGAACTACGAATACGGCGCCACGTTCTCGCGGCTGGGCCGTAAGCTGACTCAGACCGAACCGGCGCACGAGGACGGCGACGGCCGCAACTACGTGTTCTTCGACGGGCACACCTCGTTGCTCAGCCGTGACGCCTGGCCCAAGAACACCGCGAACAACTGATCGTGCCCGTGCGATCGGCCGCTCGGGCTGGCGCGTAAGACGCCGGTCCGTCCCGTGGCGCGATCGCTGCATCCGCACCCGTTTATCCGCAAGCCGGAATCCGAATCCATGCTGAAGCGCCACGCCGCCCGGATCGCCGCCTGGCTCACCGCGCTGACGCTGACCGCGGCGGCCACGACCGACGCGGCGCAGCAGGTCGAGGCCGACCGTTTCGTCGTGGTCAGCGGCCACCCCGAGGCGACGCAGGCGGGCCTGGCCGTGCTGGAGCAGGGGGGCAACGCGATCGACGCGGCGGTGACGGTGGCGATGTGCCTGGGCGTCGCCGAGCCGTATGGGTCGGGCCTGGGCGGCAAGCTGGTGGTGCTGTACCACGACGCCGAGACCGGGCGGGTCCACTGCATCGAATCGATGGACCAGGCGCCGGGCGCCCTGGAACCGCAGGAATTCGCGGATCTGCCCCGGGATCAGCGACGGACCGGGTACCGGTCGGCGGCGATCCCGGGCATGCCCGCGGGTTGGGCCGAAGCGCACCGGCGCTGGGGCACGCTGTCTTGGCGTGAGCTGGTCATGCCCGCGGCCGAGCTGGCCGACCGCGGCGTGACCATGACCGAGCAGATGCGCCACCTCGTCGTGCCGAAGGTGCCATACCTGCTCGAGGACGATGAGGCAGCCCGGTTTTACCTGGTCGATGGCGACGCGCCGCCGGTCGGGCACACGATGCGAAACCCCGATCTCGCACGGAGCCTGCGCCTGATCGCCGAGCAGGGCGTCAAGGCGTTTTACGACGGGCCGATCTCCGAACGGATCGTCACCGCGGCGCGGGCGCACGGCTCGCCGATGTCGCGGCAGGACTTGCGAAACTACCGGGCGCGTGTGACCGAGCCGGTCCGCATCGAGCACCGCGGCTATGAACTGTACACCAGCCCGGCGCCGACGACCGGCGGCGTGACGTTGGCGCTGACGCTCGCCTGCCTCGAGCCGCACGACTGGCAGGGTGTCGATCCGCGCAGCGCAGAGGCGATCGACGCCGTCAGCCGCGTCCTGTACGTCGCCTACCCGAAGATCCAGGCCGTGGTCGCCGACGTCTCCTCCGCCCACGTCGCGATCAAGGCTCTGCTCAGCCGGGCATCGATCGAGCGGATCCGTGCGGCGGCAATGGCGTTCGATCCGCACGCAGGCGATCTCGAAGCAGTGCCCGCGGGATCCGCCGACGGCGTCACCGACGACGCCAGCACCACCCACTTCGTGGTCATCGACGCCGACGGCCACGCCGTCAGCGCCACCCAGTCGCTCAGCTACCACTTCGGCGCCGCGGTCGTCCCGCCCGGCACCGGCGTCCTCCTGAACAACACGTTGAACAACTTCGCGACCCAATCGGTCGACTCGGTGAACTACGTCGGCCCCGGCAAGCGGCCACGCAGCACCATCGCCCCCACCATCGTCATCCGCGACGGCCGGGCCTGCCTGGCCATCGGCGTGCCCGGCGGCCAACGCATCCCCACCATGATGATCCAGACCGTCTCCGGCGTGCTCGACTTCGGCCTGTCCCCGGCGGAATCGATCGACCTGTCCCGCTACCACCTGCGCCGGCCGATCAGCTCCCGCCAGCCCGACGACCTGATCGACCTCGAGCGCGGCCTGCCCGAGTCGCTGGCCGACGAGCTCGAGCTGTTGGGCTGGCAGACCAACTGGCAGCCGCGCGACGGGCGGTACTTCGGCGGCGTCACCGCCGCGGGCATCCGACCCGACGGCACACGCTTCGGCGTCGCCGACGACCGCCGCACCAACGTCGCCGCCGGCCGCTGACCCGCGACCGCACCTCACACCCCCGAAATCGCCTTCCCTCGACGCCGCCCCAACGCCACCATCGCTACCGCCCCGACCAGCCCCACCACCGTCGCCGGCTCCGGCACCTCCTCGCCCGGCAGCTTCGACTTCATACTCGACCGCTTCTCTGCCAGCCGCGACACCAACGCCTACCTTCAACTGCTGGCGCGTGACGGCAACCTCACGCTCGTCGGCGCTCCGGACAAGCCGCTCGCCGTCTCGGCGTTCGGCCTGATCTTCGGCCGGCGCAGCCTCTGCGGCTCGGTGATCGGCGGCATCGCCGAAATGCAAGAGATGCTCGACTTCTGCGGCCAGCACCGCATCGCCGCCGACGTCGAGGTCAACCCGATCCAGAAGGTCAACGAGGCCTACGAGCGTATGGTCCGCTCCGACGTCCAATACCGCTTCTCGATCGACACGGCCTCGCTGGCAGAGCGGTGATCGCCGCCGGCCTGGCCCGCCACGCGGCGACACCGCCGGCATGCGCGCGCCGCGATCGTTTCGACGTGCGGTATTCGAATCGGACGCCAGATCGCGGTGCGTCCGTGAACCGTGCGATGGTTGAGGGTTGAGCCCGCACGTGACGCTGCTGCGCAGCGCGCGTGCGCACGCAGCCGACCGCGCCGGGAAGGGTGAAAGCATGAGTGCAGGATTCAGCACCGAGCTTGAACGCCCAAAGACCAGATTTTCGAGGTGGCGCGTGACTTCGGCAGTTCGACGTAATTGGAATGCAGTGTTCGACGATAGGCGTCAGACCGCTGGACAAGCCATGGGTTGCGATGGCCCGATTGGTCTGATTTCGACGAGCGCGCCGTCGAAACCAGACCAGATTCCTGACCAGTTCGATACCAATTTGCAGACCAGTGGCGGTCGCAGGGCAGGGTCCTCAGTTGAAGGTGGAGATCGGGAGGGAGAAGGCGAAAGGCGGATCATCGCATGCTCGCTGAAGCGCGCGAGGTCGGCACGTGGCGTCCACCGTTTGGGTGCACGACACTCGGCGGAGGCGATTCCGAGCTGCGGAGTCGGGCGAGGTCTTGAAAGCCTCGCCACCATCTTGCCTCGGGCGCGGCGGGAGGGGAGCATAGGTGAGGCAGACGACGGGCGAGCGGTCGTTCGCGGCGCTCGGGGACGGGCCGGTGTCGCTACGGTGAGTGAGGTGGGCCATGGAACTGAGACGGACGCTGCTGCGGGTGATGCTCGGGGCGTTGGGTGTGGCGGCGGGGCTGGGGGTGTTGTCGGTGCTGGTGGCGCGGGGGGACGTGCTGTGGCGGGTGACGTTCACGGCGTTCCTGACGGGGGTCGGGGCGGCGTTGATGCTGGCGGTGTCGCCGCTGCTGGAGCGGAAGGGCTGGCAGCGAGCGGGGCTGGCGGCGTTGGCGCTGCTGACGGTGGAGTACTTGCTGATCCTTGCGGTGGTGTGGGGG
>CAYSIX010000252.1:0-5618 GCA_964431205.1 uncultured Phycisphaeraceae bacterium | reverse complement strand
CTCCCCCGACCGCTCGCCGCCCCCTGCCTTGAACGTTACACTCACCGCCCGCTTCTGGACCCGCACCCTCCCCGGAGATCCGCCATGGCCAGCCAGGTCGGCGCCCAGCTCTTCACCCTCCGCGAGCACTGCAAGACCCCCTCCGACTTCGCCGAGACGTGCGAGCGGCTTCGCCACATCGGATTCGAGGCCGTCCAGGTCTCCGCCCTCGGCTTCGACGACGCCGCCGAGATCAAACGCATCCTCGACGACCACGGCCTGCGATGCGCCGCCACCCATCGCACCGTCGACCACCTGCGCGAGACCGACGCCGCCCTCGACTGGCACCGCACCCTCGGCTGCGAGCTGACCGCCATCGGCGGGTTCGGCTTCGGCGGCGCCACCCGTCGGCAGTGGCTCGACTTCATCGCCGACTTCAACCGCGTCGCCCAGCGCCTCGAGGCCGCCGGCCTGCACGTCGGCTACCACAACCACAGCCACGAGCTGGCGCCCCTGACCGACGACCCCGCGAGCATCCGCCCCGACGACACCGCGCTGCACCTGCTGCTGGCCGAGCTGGACCCGGCCGTCTGGTTCGAGATCGACACGTATTGGATCGCGCACGGCGGGGGTGACCCGGCCGCGTGGATCCGCCGATGTCAGGGGCGACTGCCGGCGGTTCACGTCAAGGACATGACCGTGACGCCGACGCGCGAGCAGAAGATGTGCGAGGTCGGCAGCGGGAACCTGAACTGGCCTGCGATCCTCGAGGCGTGCCGCGAGGCCGGGGTTCAGTGGTACCTGATCGAGCGGGACCGCGGGGACCTGGACCCGTTCGAGAGCCTGCGGATCAGCCTGGAGAACCTGCGGGCGATGGGCGTGGAATGAGCGGGGCCCGCGGCGTCGTGTTTGGCGGCGGGACCACGCCGCGCGTCGGGCCGCCTGACCCGTGGTCGCCGCTTCGCTACAATCCGCCCCGTTGAACCGACCGACCCTCAGACGACATGGCAAGGAAGCGAACGGCATGAGCCTGATCCCGATGGTGATTGAAAAGAGCGGCCGGGGCGAGCGGGCGTACGACATCTACTCCCGCCTGCTCAAGGACCGCGTGGTGTTCCTGGGCGGCCCGGTGAGCGACGACGTGGCAAACCTGGTCATCGCGCAGATGCTGTTTCTGTCCAACGAAGACCCGAAGCAGGACATTCACTTTTACATCAACAGCCCGGGCGGGTCGATCTCGGCGGGGATGGGGGTGTACGACACGATGCAGTTCATCCGCCCGCCGGTGGCGACCTACTGCATCGGGGTGGCGGCGTCGATGGGGGCGTGGCTGCTGGCCGCCGGGACCGCGGGCAAGCGGTACGTGCTGCCCAACAGCCGCGTGCTGCTGCATCAGCCCCTGATCGGGGGGATCACCGGCCAGGCCACCGACCTGTCGATCCAGGCCAAGGAGATGCTCCGAACCCGCGAGCGCATGTACAAGATCATGGAGAAGCACACGGGCAAGGACTACGAGACGATCGCCCGCGACTGCGAACGCGACAAGTGGCTCGACGCTCAGGAGACGGTGGACTACGGCCTGGCCGACGCCGTCCTGACCCACGCCCCGGGCCACGTCGTCGGCGACACCGGCGACGACGAATCGGATGACGAGAACCAGGACCGCGAATGACCCGACCGCGCCCCCGCCGTCGTCGAGCGCTCGCTTGGCCCGCCCTGCCGACGCTGCTCGCGCTGTCACTGGCCGCCGCCTGCGGGCCGCGCAACTTCCTCAACGAGAACGACCAGCTCCGCGCCGAGCGTCTCGAGCTGCAACGCCAGCTCGAGCAGCTCAACACCCAGATCGAGAACCTGATGGCCGAGAAAGCCGCGCTGCGCCAGCAGCTCGAAACCGCGCCCGCGCCGCTGCCCGGCGCCGAAGTCCCGACGCTCTCGCGCGTCCAGTTCGGGCGATACTCCGGCCCGATGGACGACGACGGCGACGGCCGCGATGACCTCATCCGCGTGTACGTCCAGACGCTCGATCAGCACGGACGGATGATGCCCGCCGCCGGGCGCGCGGCCCTTCAGGCCGTGGTCATCCCCGACCAGAAACCGCCATTCGTGCTGGCCCAACGCACCTTCAACCCGCCCGAGTTCGAAAAGGCCTACCGCAGCGGGTTCACCGGCACGCACTACACCCTCGAGCTGCCCCTGCCCGAGGACGTGCCCGAGAACGTGAAGCAGCTCACCGTCAAGCTGACGTTCGTCGAGCACCTCACGGGCGTCGAGCTGTCGGCGCAGGAGCCGATGCTCATCACGCGGTGACGGCGGCGCGGCCCGCATCCGTGGGCCGCCGCGACTGTTTAGCGCCGGGGCAACGCCCCGCGCCCGGTCTGTTCAGCGCCGGAGCAACGCCCCGCGCTCGCCCGAGCGCGACGCTCCTTGCCCGCGCCGCAGCCAGCGCATCTCCTCCGCCCCCAGCAGCCACGCGCCGCCGAGATACACCGCCGCGCCCAGCGTAACCCCGCCGAGCAGCCAGATCACGGCCGCGAGATATGAGGCCTGCGAAGCGTGGTACCGGCCGAGGTACAGCCACAGCGCCGCCGCCATCACCGCGCTGAGCGCCGCCGTCCGGGCCCAGCTTCGCACGACGGCGGCATCCACGGGTTCGGCCGTGTGCCGGGCCACCGCGCGCCGCAGCAGCATCGCCTGGCCCGTGCCGGTGATCGCGCTGGCGCACGCCAGGCCCATCGCGCCCAGCGGCCAGATCAGCACGAGGTTCAACGCCAGGTTGGCCCCGACCATGGCGACGCTGATCCGCAGCGGCGTGCGCGCGTCCTTGCAGGCGTAGCAGGCGCGCGTGAGCACGTGGGTCATCGAGTAGGCCCAGACGGCGGCGGCGTAGCCGGCGAGGATCGCCGCCGTCCGCTGCGTGTCCAGGGCGGTGAACTGGCCTCGCTCAAAGATCACGCGGACGATCGGCTCGCGCAGCAGGATGAGCCCGACGCTGGCGGGCAGGCCGATGAACAGCGTCAGGCGCAGGCCGCGACGGAGGATGTCGGCGAAGGGGTCGGCGTCGGGCGCGTTGCGGGACGCGGGGGCGGCGGCCTCGGTGCCGGCGAGGCGACCGGGGCTGGCGCCGGCCGCGGCGAGTGCGGGGAAGATGGCGGTGGCGATCGCCAGGCCGAAGACGCCGAGGGGGAACTGATAAAGCCGTTGTGCGCCGGCCAGCGCGGCGACGCCCCCGGTCTGGATCGGGTACGCCAGGTCGCGGCCGAACAGGCGCAGCGTGGCCATCGGGTCGTCGCCGATCGACAGGCCGAACGCGATGAGGCTGTCGAGCAGGGTGTTGATCTGAAACACGGCCAGGCCGATGAGCATCGGGCCCATCAGGGTGAGCATGGCGAGCAGAGCGGGACGCGTGCCGGCAAAGGAAGCTGTAGGCCGCGCGTGGCGACGAATGGCCACAAGCTGCCAGAGCAACTGCACGGTGCCGGCGACCAGGACGCTGACGCCGAGCCACCAGGCGATCGGTTCGAGGCCCGCGTCGGGCAGCACGCCCCCGCCCCACGCCGCCCAGGCGCCGAAGCCGATCATCGTCAGGTTCAGCAGCACCGGCGCGGCGGCGGGCGGGCCGAACCGCCCGTGCACCTGCAACACGCCGCCGAGCAACGCCACGCCGCAGATCATGGGCATGTACGGCAGCATGAGCATGGTCAGCCGCAGGGCGAGCGCGACCTTGTCGCTCAGGTCCGGCCGGGTCAGGGCCACGGCGAGCACCGCTTCGCCCAGGAGCGTGAGCCCGACGGTGACGACCGCCAGCAGCGTCAGGCAGAGCCAGACGAACCGCCGCGCCAGCTCGCGGTCGCGCCGCAGCAGATCGCTGTAGCTGGGAATGAACGCGGCGCTCAGTGCGCCTTCGCCGAAGAGCCGGCGGAAGAGGTTGGGCACGAGGAAGCCGATCAGGAAGGCGTCGGCGACGGTGCTGAGGCCGAAGATGGCGAAGACGAGGGCGTCGCGGACCAGGCCGGTCACGCGGGAGAGCAGGGTCAGGGTGGCGACGCGCGCGGCGTGGCCGACGAAGCGGCCGGCGTCGGCCGAGGGCGTGTCGGCGGCGTGGGGAGGGGCGTCGGGCAGCGCGGCGGCGTGGACGGCCGGGGGCGCGGCGTCAGGGGGCGGCGCGGCGTCAGGCGGGCCGGCGGTCATGGGCGGCTCATTCCTCGACCACGGTGCCGGCGCCGGGCGGCGGCGCGGCGGGTGCGCGTTGGTCCGATGCGGTGAGGCGCTGCGGCGCGACGGGCCACACGAACCACGCGGCGATGATCGCGGTCATCAACGCGATGCCCCCCGCCGACGATGCCAGGTCATACCACGTGAAGCTGCGGTCAAACCACGGCTGGGTGAACTCGTCGATCATGCCGTACACCACCGCGATGCCGACCGCGCGCCCGAGCGCCGCCCACCGCGCCGAGGCCAGGCGCGTCGGTTGGGCCAGCACGAGCAGCAGCGTGAGCCCGGCGTAGGCGCCGATGTGCAGCAGCTTGTCCAGGTCCATGCTGAAGACCAGGTCGGTTTCGTGGGAGTCGACGAGGTCGAGTCGCGGCCAGTGCGAGCCGACGGCCATGGCGGACCAGTACAGCGCCAGGATCGGTCGCGGGTGCTGCAAGCGCCACGGGGTGGCTGAGCGGAGCGGCATGGGCACATCCTACCGGCGAGGCTGGCGGATCGACCGGACCCGTGGCGGCGTGACCGGCGGGTCCGTTCGGGGTCGATCGGCACGGTCGAACGCGACGCCGTCGCGGCGGGGCTTACAATCCCCCTCACGATGCCGACGCCCCAGCCCCCGCTCGAAGAGCTTTCGGACGAACAGTTGCTCGGCCTGTACCGATCGGGGCGGACGGAGGCGTTCGAGGCGCTGATCCACCGCTACCGCCAGGAGCTGTTCCACTTCCTGGTCCGATTCGCGGGCAACCGGGCGGCGGGCGAGGACCTGTTCCAGGAGACGTTTCTCCAGATTCACCTCTCGGCCGAGAGCTTCGACCTCTCGAGGCGATTCAAGCCGTGGCTTTTTACGATTGCCGCGAACAAGGCGCGGGACTACTTACGTAAGAACAACAGGCAGAAGACGGCCCCCCTGTCGGCGCTGATCGATGAGTCGCAGGGCGAAGGCCGACGATTTGTAGACCTGCTGGAGGCGGAGCTGCCGCTACCCACGGAGGTGGTCGAGGACGAGGAGACGCGACGGCGTGTGCGGCGGATCGTGGCCGAGCTGCCGGATCATCTGCGGGAAGTCCTTTTGCTGGCGTACTTTAACCAGATGGCTTACAAGGAGATCGCCGAAGCGTTGAGCATCCCGCTGGGCACGGTCAAGAGCCGATTGCACGCCGCGGTCGGCACGTTCGCCCATCTGTGGAAGACCCGAAACCGATCCGGTCCGGCGGATCCCAACGACGGAGGTTCGCAGTAACCGCCATGTCAAGCGAAACGGAGAAAGACACCCGGGCCGAGTTCGAGGTCTGGCGATTATCAGACCCCGACGCGGCCGCCGTGGACGCGGTCTTCGCCGCCCACGCCCAGGATGCCGACACCGGCCCGATGCCGCCCGGCCTCACCGACCGCGTGCGGCGCGTCCGCGGGATGTGCCGTCTGCTCGACGC
>CAYSIX010000251.1:0-5619 GCA_964431205.1 uncultured Phycisphaeraceae bacterium | reverse complement strand
CGATCCCACGGCTCAAACCGCGGTAGATCAGCGTGAAGTTCAGTGCGAAGCAGAACAGCAGGAAGAACAGCCCCGCCCCGGTGAACGCGGCGCCGTGCGCCCGCTCACCCGTGAAGCTCGCAAACAGCTCGGCGAACGGCTCGCGGCTGATCGGATCGCCCGCCTCGCGCGCCGCGGCGCCGATCTCGGCCATCGTGCCGCTGAGGTAGTACCACGCGTAGCCCAGGCACCAGGACTCGATCAGCACGTAGTACATGTAGATGACCACGGGGATGACCATGCCCAGGACGCCGAAGTAGGGCGCGGCCTTGCTGGGCCAGATGGTGCGGTAGATGCCCGGCGTGGAGTTGTGCCCCCGGGCCCCGCCGAAGCGGCCCATCGCCCACTCGCCCCAGGCCAGCGGCAGGCCCAGCACGAACAGGGCGATGAAATACGGGACCATGAACGCCCCGCCCTCGAACTGCGCCGCCAGGCCCGGGAACCGGAGAAAGTTGCCCAGGCCCACCGCGCTGCCCGCCACCGCCAGGATCACCCCGATCCGCGTGGCCCACGACTCCCTGGCACCGTTGCGATTTTGCATATCCTCAGACCGCGTTGGAGCGTGAAGTGCAGGACCCCGATGACCGACGTATGCCCCGTGAGCGGCCCTAAACATAGCGAGCGGCGCCGGGAAGGCAACCTTGCCGCCGCGCCGGCGACCGCCGCAGCGGCGCCGACGGGCGGCCCGTGCCGATGATCGCGGCGTCACGCCGACCACGCCGACCGCCCGTTACACTACCGCCGCGACTCGCTCCGGGCCGATAATCATGACCATGACTGACACACCCCCCGGGCCCGTGACCGCGACCGACCGCGACGCCGCCGAGGCACCCGTCGGGCCCGTCAGCCGCTGGGCCATCCACCGCCGGCTTTACGACTGGGTCCTCTCGTTCGCCCATCGGCCGTCGGCGACCTGGGCGCTGGCCGGGTTCAGCTTCGCCGAGTCCAGCTTCTTCCCCATCCCGCCCGACGTCCTGCTCGCGCCGCTGTGCCTGGGCCACCGCCGCAAGGCGCTGTGGTTCGCCACCGTCTGCACGCTGGCCAGCGTCCTGGGCGGCGTGGTGGGTTACGCGATCGGCTGGGGCGCGTGGGAGGCGGTCGATCAGTTCATGTACAGCTACGTGCCGGGCTTCTCGCCCGAGAAGTTCGCCACCGTGGCCGAGTGGTACGAGCGTTGGGGCATCTGGGTGCTGTTCGCCGCGGCGTTCACGCCGATCCCGTTCAAGGTCTTCACGATCGCCGGCGGGGTGTTCCTGCAGCCGCTGCTGCCGTTCATCGTGGTCTCGTTCATCGGCCGGGGGCTGCGGTTCTACGCGGTCGCGGCGCTGTTCTGGTGGATCGGGCCCAGGGCGATGCCGCTGATCGACCGGTACTTCAACCTGCTGTGCGTCCTGTTCGTGCTGCTGCTGGTCGGCGGATTCCTGGTCCTGAAGCTGTTACATTGACAAGCCGTGCGCGGTTAGCCTTCAGGTGTTGGCTCCAAGATCGGCGTGGCATGCCTGTCTTGAAGCTAACTGCTCAACACCAGTAGCTGACGGCGAACGGCTGCACGCTTACGCCTAGACGCTCACAGCGAAGGGCTTGACTCATGAACGTTCTGGTCACCGGCGGCGCGGGATACATCGGCTCGCACGCGGTCCACCGCCTGCGGCAGGCCGGCCACCGCCCCGTCGTGCTCGACAACCTCGAACGCGGCCACCGCGAGGCGATCGACGCCCTCGGCGGCGAGATCCCCATCGAGTACCTCGACCTGCGCGACACCGAGGCGATCACCAACGCCCTGACCCACCACGAGATCGACTGCGTGATGCACTTCGCGGCGCTGGCCTACGTCGGCGAGTCGGTCGAGAAGCCGCTGCTGTACTACGACAACAACACCGCCGGCTCGATCAGCCTCCTGCGCGCCATGCGCGACGCCTCGGTCCGCCGGATCGTCTTCAGCTCGACCTGCGCGACCTACGGCCAGCCCGAGTCGATGCCCATCGTCGAGTCCATGGCCCAGCAGCCGATCAACCCCTACGGGTGGTCGAAGCTGATGGTCGAGCGCGTCCTGCGCGACGAGGCCGCGGCCGACCCGGACTTCGCCTTCGCGGCCCTGCGATACTTCAACGTCGCCGGCTGCGCGACCGACGGCTCGCTCGGCGAGGACCACGACCCCGAGACGCACCTGATCCCCGTGCTGCTGAACGTCGCCCTGGGCAAGCGGCCGAACGCCACCATCTTCGGCGACGATTACGACACGCCCGACGGCACGTGCGTCCGCGACTACATCCACGTCGAGGACCTGGTCGACGCGCACGTCGTCGTCGCCGAGGCGCTTCGCCCGGGCGACGCACGCTTCTACAACCTCGGCATCGGTCGAGGCATGAGCGTCAAGCAGGTCGTCGAGGCGGCGCGCCGCGTGACCGGGCACGCGATCCCCGTCGAGGTCGGGCCCCGCCGCCCCGGCGACCCGCCGATCCTCTACGCCAACGCCGATCGCATCCGCGACGAGCTGGGCTGGCAGGCGAAGATCACCGACCTGGACGCGATCGTCGACTCCGCGTGGCGTTGGTTCCGCACGCACCCGAACGGCTACGAGTCGGTTTGACGCGCCCGGCGCCGCGGCTTGTCCGCGAGCCCCCGTCGTCCGCCCGACGCGATGCCGAAGGCTCGGTCGCCCGGCTCAGTGAAACCGCCGATCGATCCGCGTTTTGCCGGGGAATCCCCAGGCGGGCGTGGACTTGAGCAGCAGCCCCCCGACCGCCAGGGCCACCACGGCCGTCTTCACCAGGTCCACGAACCGGTGCGCCAGCTCGTCGGCCGGGTGCCAGTCCGCCAGCCGTTCGCCCGGCAGGATCCACACGCCGCGCATCGAAAACATGAACACGATCACCAGTTGCACCATGATCCCCACGGCGAAGACCAGCACCGCCAGGGTCAGCACCGACTCTCGAAACACCAGCGTGCGCAGTTGCAGCACCGCGAAGGCGCCTACGAGGTAACCCAGTGTCGCCGGGCCGACGACCACCGCGCCCGGGACCGGCCCGCCCTTGAGGTCCACCAGCAGGCCCAGCAACCCCATCGCCCACACGCCCGCGCGTGCCGGCGCCATCAGCCCGATGTACACCGCCAGGATCAGCACGAAGCTGGCCCCGCCGATCAGCCGCAGCGTCTGAAGCCCCATCTCCAGGGCCACCGCCGCGTACGCGAACAATGCAAAGACCAGCCAGCTCATCGGATCGCCAGTGTCGGCACGAGCGCCGCCCCGTGCAAGTGGTCCCGAACTCTGAACGCCTCGGTCGCGTCTACCGCTCCGCGCACCGCCTCGGCGGCGAACGGTCAGCCGTCCCCCTCATCCTCGGCCGGCACCAGCACCCAGACGCGTCGCAGCGACGGCGGACGGATCAGCGGCTCGATCACGATCCGCTTCAGCAGCAGCGGGTTGTCCGGCACGCCGGCGACCTCGGCGACTTGGCCCACGATGAACCCGTTGGCCTGAGCCGGCCACCGCCCGCCCTGGTCGTCCAGGTGCGCCAGGTCACCGGCCCGCACGGGCACGTTCTGCGGCGCCTCGTCGTGCACGAAACGCCGCCCGTCCTCGGCCAGGCCCACCGTCGCCAGATACGTCGGCGCCGAGGGCGGTGCCGCCGGGGGCGTCGGCGCAGCGAAGCGCACGTCCAGCGTCGTGCCCGGCGTCGTGATCAGCCGCACGTCCGCCGTCAGCGGGCCGACCGCTTCGACCAGGCCCACCAGGTTCGCGCCCGAGACAACGACCATGCCCCGACGCACGCCGTCGCTGGTGCCGCGATCGATCGTGAGCACGGGCCGCGCCGGCTCGCCGCTGTAGCTGGTAACCCGCGCGGGCAGGTAGGCGCGGATGCCCTGCTCCCCGCGGATCTCGCGGACGCGCATCAACTGCGCGAGCTGCTGCTCGCGCTGGCGCAGGTCGCTCTCGAGGCGGCGGATGTACTGCAACGCCTGCGTGTAGTGGTCGTAGAGCTCTTCGTGTTCGCCCAGATCGAGCCGGGGCTGGCCGCCGCCCACGGCGTCGGCGGCGGTCTTGAGCAGCACCGTCACGGGCGAAACCAGGGCGACCAGCAGGTGATGGGGCAGCGCCGCGACGGACCGGGCCAGGCCGAGCGGCGCCCAGGCGCTGACCACGCACAGCAGCACGACGGTGACCAGAAAGCGACGGGAGCCGAACAGAGAGCGCGAGGTCATGAGCCGTTCCGATCGAGGGTCACCGTGGGACGAGGGGCGGATCCGCGGCGCCGGGGCGATCGTCCGTCGGGGCGACGATCGGCCGGGTTCACCCGTCGTCCATGTCGCTCTGCATGGTGTTCTTCCATTCCTCGAGGTGTTCGAGGTAGATCGCCGTGCCCCGGGCGACGCAGGTGAGCGGGTCCTCGGCGACGCGCACGTCCAAACCCGTGGCATTGGAGATCACCGTGTCGATCCCGCGCAGCAGCGCCCCCCCCCCGGCCAGCACGATCCCCTTGTCCACCAGGTCGGCGGCCAGCTCCGGCTCGCACCGCTCCAGCGTCCGCGTCACCGTCTCGATGATCGCGCCCAGCGGCTCCTGCAACGCCTCGCGGATCTCCTCGCTGGTGATCACCGTCTTGCGCGGCAGGCCCGAGATCATGTCCCGGCCCCGCACCTCCATCGACCGCTCCTCGTCGCCGGGCGCTGCCGCGCCGATTTCGATCTTGATGCGCCCGCCGGTCTGCTCGCCGATCATCAGGTTGTAGGCCTTCTTCATGTGGTTGATGATCGCCTCGTCCATGTCGTCGCCGGCGACGCGCACCGACTCGCACTGGGCGATGTCGGCCAGCGACATCACCGCGACCTCCGTCGTCCCCCCGCCGATGTCCACGATCATGCTCGCCGTCGCCTCGACGATCGGCAGCTGCGCCCCGATGCCCGCGGCCATCGGCTCCTCGACGAGAAACACCCGCCGGGCGCCGGCGCGTTCGGCCGACTCCAGCACCGCGCGACGCTCGACCGCCGTGATCCCCGAGGGGATCGAGATCACCACGCGCGGCTTGACGAACGGCCGGTTCCCGTTGACCTTGCGGATGAAGTAGCTGAGCATCGCCTCGGTGATCTCGAAGTCGCTGATCACGCCGTCCTTCAGCGGACGGATCGCGGTGATCGAGCCCGGCGTCTTGCCGAGCATCTCCTTCGCCGACCAGCCGACGGCGTTGCCGTTGTTCAGCACCTTGTTCGTGCCCCGCTTCACCGCCACCACGGACGGCTCGTTCAGCACGATCCCCTCACCACGCACGCAGACGAGCGTGTTGCACGTGCCGAGATCGATCCCCATGTCGACCCCGAACCAGCCGAGCAACCGATCAAGTCCCACCGCAGCAAACTCCGTTCTGAGCGGTGCAATGCCCGCCGATGCTCCCCGTCTCCCGGGAAGCCCATCGGCCGGGCCCGTTACTTCTCGCCATCATACGCCAAAACCGACCCCGGACTGCGCCGATTGCCCCATGCGCCACGTTGTCCCGGTCCCCCCGGAACGTATTGTTTTATATTTTGGGATTAGCATGGATTTGTCTGCTGGAATTATGGTCATGTTCATATTATATATAGAAG
>CAYSIX010000250.1:0-5633 GCA_964431205.1 uncultured Phycisphaeraceae bacterium | reverse complement strand
CGAAACCACCCCACCCCGGAGCGACACACGATCGATACCCCGCCCCGTCAGCCCGACCCCTCGGCCTCGTCCCCGCCGACGCCCACGCGCATGCGCCCCTCGGCCGACCGCGGGCACCTGCTCACCGAGCAGCGTCTGCCAGAGTCCGCCGCTCTGGACACGCTCAGCCTCACCGAGGTCCTGCGGGTCATCAACGACCAGGACGCCACCGTGCCCGCCGCCGTCCGCCGCGCCATCCCGATGCTCGAAAAGCTGATCGAGCGCGTCGTCGAGGGCCACCGGCACGGCGGGCGGTTGCTCTACAGCGGCGCGGGCACGTCCGGGCGGCTGGGTGTGCTCGATGCCTCCGAGTGCCCGCCGACCTTCCACTGCGACCCCAACGAGGTGATCGGGATCATGTGCGGCGGAGACGGGGCGCTGCGCGTCGCGGTCGAAGGGGCCGAGGACGATCCGGACGCGATCGTGCCGGACTTCGAGCGGCTGAACGTCGGGCCGAACGACACGTTCGTGGGCATCGCCGCCGGCGGGACCACGCCCTACGTCTGGGGCGCGATCGAGCACGCCAAGCGACGCGGCGCCGCGACGGGGCTGATCTGCTGCGTGCCGCTGGACTCGCTGCCGAGGGACCTGCCGCACGCGTCGCTGGATTATCCCGTGGAACTGCTGGTCGGGCCCGAAGTGGTCACCGGCTCGACGCGCATGAAGGCCGGCACCGCCACCAAGCTGGCGCTGAACATGATCACGACCGCGACGATGGTCATGCGCGGCAAGGTGTGGGGGAACCTGATGATCGACCTGCAGATCAAGAACATGAAGCTGGTGGATCGGGCGATCCGGATCATCGCGGCCCAGGCGGACGTCGACCGGGCAACGGCCGAGCGGCTGGTGCACGAGGCCGGCGGGAGCGTCAAGCTGGCGATCGTCATGGCGCGGCTGGGGATCGACGCCGCGACGGCGCGGGCGAAGCTGCGCGAGACCGACGGGCGGCTGCGTCCGCTGCTGGGCCCGCCGCGCTGACGCGTTGAACGCCGCGGCGCCACGCGCCGGAAGATTCTCCACCCGGTCAATTGGACTCGGGCCCATGGGGCGCAACAATACGGCGAGGCGTGCGGATGCGGCCGAGGGAGGTGATCCCCGCGCGTCGCCGATGACAAGACTCCGGCTCAGGGAGCCCCGATATGACCGCGACGACGACCGCCGCCCCGCCGACCCGCGGGGCCGACCACTCCGTTGCATCGCCCACCCCCTTCCCCGCTGACGCCGCCGACCTTCGCCAACGGTTCGACTCGGTCCGCGCCTTCACCGAGTCGCTCGCCTCGCCGCTCGAGCTCGAGGACTACGTCATCCAGTCCATGCCCGACGTCAGCCCCGCCAAGTGGCACCTGGCCCACACGAGCTGGTTCTTCGAGCGGTTCGTCCTCTTCGAGCTCGTGCCCGCCTACCGCTTCCCCCACCCGCAGTACGACTACCTGTTTAACTCGTATTACAACACCGTCGGCCCGCAGCACTGCCGGCCGCAACGCGGGCTGCTCTCCCGCCCCACCGTCGAGCAGGTCTACGAGTACCGCCGTTACATCGACGGGCGGGTCCGTCGGCTGATCGAGTCCGCCGACGACGACCTGCTCCGCAAGCTCATCCAGCGCATCACCATCGGCCTGCACCACGAGCAGCAGCATCAGGAGCTGATGCTCACCGACATCAAGCACGTGTTCTCGACGAACCCGCTGCTGCCGACGTACGCGCATGATCCGGGGCTTCGCTGCGCTCAACCCTCGGCTTCTGAGCACAGCACGTCAGCCCACCATACCCCGAAGCCGCGGGCCGCGCGCAACGAAGCGCCGGACCCCGCCGAGCGCCCCGCGCCGCCGCGCTGGACCTCCTACCCCGGCGGCGTGCACGAGATCGGCAGCGACGGCGACGGGTTCCACTTCGACCACGAGGGCCCGCGCCACCGGGTGCTGCTCGAGCCCTTCGCGCTGGCCGACCGTCCGGTCACCAACGCCGAGTTCCTCGCGTTCGTGGACGACGGCGGGTACGAGCGGCACGAGCTGTGGCTGTCGATGGGCTGGGCGACGGTCAAGGAGCAGGGCTGGCGGATGCCGTTCTACTGGTACCGCGACGCCGAGCGGTGGATGCAGTTCACGCTCAACGGGCCGCGGCCGCTGGCGATGGACGAGCCGGTTTGTCACCTGAGCTACTTCGAGGCCGACGCGTTTGCCCGGTGGACCGGGGCGCGGCTGCCGACCGAGGCCGAGTGGGAGGTCGCGGCGGCGTCGCAGCCGGTCCTGGGCAACCTCGCCGACTCGGGCCGGTTCCACCCCGCGCCGATCGACGCCGCCGACGACGCGACCGACGCCGGCCCGCTGCGCCAGTGCTTCGGCGACGTGTGGGAGTGGACCGCGTCGGCGTACGCGGCCTACCCCGGCTACCGCCCTCTGCCCGGCGCGCTGGGCGAGTACAACGGCAAGTTCATGTGCAACCAGTACGTGTTGCGTGGCGGATCGTGCGCCACCCCGCCCGGGCACATCCGCCCGACCTACCGCAACTTCTTCCCGCCCGACGCCCGCTGGCAGATCACCGGCCTGCGCCTGGCGCGGTCGGCGTAGCTCGTCCCCGATCGCCTCGGGCCCTCAAAACTGCGACGGAGACCGACCATCAGCGAAACCGACCCCTCGCTCACGCTCCTGGACCTGCACCCGCCCACCGAGGACCTGCTCGGCGAGGTCGTCGACGGCCTGAACCAACGCCCCCGCCTCCTGCCCTGCAAGCTGCTCTACGACCAGCGGGGCTCCGAGCTGTTCGACCGGATCTGCGAGCTGCCGGAGTACTACCCGACCCGTACCGAAATGGCGATCATGCGTGACGCCGGCGACGAGATCGCCGCGACGCTCGGCCCGCGCTGCCTGGTCGTCGAGCTGGGCAGCGGCAGCAGCCTCAAGACCCGCATCCTGCTCGACCACCTCGAGGACCCGGTCGCGTACGTGCCCGTGGACATCTCACGCGAGCACCTGCTGGCCAGCGCCGAGCGCCTCGCCGAGGCGTACCCCGACCTCGAGGTGCTGCCGGTCTGCGCCGACTACCACCAGCCGCTGCGACTGCCCATGCCGACGCGCACGCCCCGCCGACGCGTGGTGTACTTCCCCGGCTCGACGATCGGCAACTTCCACCCCGAGGTGGCCCGGCCGTTCCTCCGCCGCGTCGCCGAGCTGGTCGGGCCCGGCGGCGGGCTGCTCATCGGCGTGGACCTGCGCAAGAGCCCGGATGTGCTCGTGCCCGCCTACAACGACGCCCGGGGCGTCACCGCCGCGTTCAACCTCAACCTCCTGCACCGGCTCAACCGCGAGCTCGACGCCGACTTCGATACCGGCCGCTTCGAGCACCGCGCCGTCTGGAACGACGACGCCGGCCGCGTCGAGATGCACCTGGTCGCCACCGCCGACCAGCGGGTCCGCGTCAACGGCCAGGCGTTCGAGCTCGCCGCCGGCGAATCCATCCGCACCGAGTGCTCCTACAAGCACACGCTCGAAGGCTTCGCCGCCCTCGCCGACGCCTTCACCGTCGAACGCGTCTGGACCGACCCCGACCGGCTCTTCAGCGTCCAGTGGCTGAGTCATGGCGGCTAGCGTCTGGCGTTTAGCGTCTGGCTGCTGGACACCGGACCCGCGGCGCTAATACACGATCGCCGTAGCTTCCTCGATGACTTCGATCACCTGGCGGATGTGGAACGGCTTCTTGAGATACCCGTCGAAGCCCTTCTGCAGCAGGTGCTGGGCCTGGCCGTCGGTGAGCTTGCCGCTCATGGCGATGACCTTGGCCAGTTGCATGTCGTCGTTGTCGCGGACCATCTTGAGGATGGACTCGGCGCCGACGTCGCCCAGGTGCACGTCCACGAGCATGACGTGCGGCCGGAACTTCTCGCACTCGACGCCGGCCGAGAACCCCGAGTGGGCGACGTGGACCTCGTAGTTGGCCTGCTCGCTGAGGACCTTGCGCAGGACCTCGACGATCTCGGACTCGTCGTCGATGATCAGCACGCGGGTCTGGCCGCTCTGCAACCCGTCGAGCGGGATGTTGTGCTCCTTCATGAAGCGGACCAGCGCGTTGAGGGGGATGCGGCGGTCCTTGGAGCCGGGGATCCGGTAGCCGCGGAGCTGGCCCGAATCGAACCACTTGCTCACCGTGCGGGGAGCGACGTTGCAGATCTTCGCGACTTCACCGGTGGTCAGAATGTCTTTCTGCCTGGGCATGGTGGGTGGCCTTTCTCCTCGAATCTCCTTTAGGACGTGCCGCGGCGGCGCCCGCACGCTCGGCAGGAGATTCATCGGAAAACCACGCCACGTGATTAACCGTCACCATGCGAAAATGCGCCGGGACCGAAGCAACCGCTATCGGCCCGTGCGCCGGCAGAGCCGACAAAGCTCGGCGAGATGACGCGGCCACGACCGGCTTCCGCCGGGTTCGCCACCGCCCTTCCCCGCCGTCCATGTCCGCGATCGTCGGGTATCGGCCGGGCCACGCTGCACCCGCCCCGCGGCCCGTACGCGTTATCGGCCCCGGGCGATTGGGTGATCGGGCGATCGGGTGATCGGGCGATCTGACCTCGAGAGCTCCACACTCGACAAGCGGACGCCGTGGGATGCCGCGACAGCGGCTTCCCACGATCCGCGCCGATCGGACGATCGGGGCATCTGAACCCTGCACCTTGAACGCCCCAACCCCGCACGACCCGTTACACTCCCGACCATGCTCCAGGCCATCGTCTTCGACTTCGACGGCGTGATCGTGGACTCCGAGCCGATCCACTTCCGTGCCTTCGCCGAGCTGGGCCGGTCCATCGGCTACGAGCTGGACTACCCCCGCTACCTGCGCGACTTCGTCGGCTTCGACGACCGCGACGGGTTCCGCACCATGCTCGAAGAGCTGGGTAAGCCCGCCGACGACGACCGCGTCGCCGAGCTGTGCCGCCGCAAGCAGCAGATCATGCTCCGCCTCTTCGAGCAGGGCGTGCCCATGATCCCCGGCGTCCGCGAGCTGATCGACCAGGCCCACGGCCACCTGCCCATCGCCGTGGCCAGCGGCGCCACACGCATGGACATCGACACCGTGCTGCGCGGCCTGGGCATGACCGACCGCTTCGAGGTCATCGTCACCGCCGACGACGTCGCCCGCTCCAAGCCCGACCCGCAGACCTACACCCTCGCCGTCGAACAGCTCGCCGCACGCCACCCCGACCTCGGCCTCCGCCCCGGCACCTGCCTGGCCATCGAGGACACGCCCTTCGGCATCGCCTCGGCCCGCGCCGCCGGACTCATGACCCTCGGCCTGGCCACCACCGGGCCCGCCGACCGCCTCTTCGACGCCCACCGCGTCGTCGACCACCTCCAAGCCGTCGACCTCGACACCCTCCACCACTGGTTCGACGACGTGCCCCCGGCCTGACCCGCCGACCCCGGCCGGTTTTCCAAGTTCGTTTTAGAACGTCATTGGGGTGACGAATCCGGCTCGTCGCGGCTGCGGCGTCGCCTCGGTCGCTCGGCTTCATCAGACGGCGGCCCCTCCATCATCGTGCCGAGCTCCTGCACCGTCTCGCTCACAAACCGGATCGTCGCCGTCGGCACGTGCAGCCGCGCAGC
>CAYSIX010000249.1:0-5676 GCA_964431205.1 uncultured Phycisphaeraceae bacterium | reverse complement strand
TCGCTGCAACCCAGGTGGCCCAGGATCAGCGTGACCGAGTCGAACGCGTCGGCGCTGGACGGCGTGGGGGGCGAGTTCGAGTGCGGCCCGGCGGGCCCGGGCAACCGCGGGCCGGTGCACGTGCAGGGCCAGAGCCACTTCCGCTACGCCGACGGCTCGCCGCACTTCAGCCTCGGCACGACCTGCTACGCCTGGGTCCACCAGGGCGACGACCTGGCCGAGCGGACCCTCGCGACGTTGCGTGACGCGCCGTTCAACAAGTTGCGCATGACCGTCTTTCCCAAGCACTACCGCTACAACGAGAACGAGCCGCCCTGCTACGCTTTTCCCGTGACCGCGCGCGGCGACAGCGCGTGGCCGGGCGAGGGCGAACGCGACCGCCGCGGCTGGGCGTTCGACCTGGAGCGCTTCGACGTCGGCTTCTGGCGGATGCTCGAGCGGCGGATCGGGCAGTTGCGCGACCTGGGCGTCGAGGCCGACGTCATCCTCTTTCATCCCTACGACCGCTGGGGCTTCGCGCATCTGCCGCCGGACGTCGAGGACCGCTACCTGCGTTACGCCGTGGCCCGGCTGGCGTCGTGCCGCAACGTCTGGTGGTCGTTCGCCAACGAGTGGGACCTGATGCGCGACAAGTCGATCGAAGACTGGGAGCGCTACGCCCGCGTCGTCTGCGAGGAGGATCCCTACGGACGATTGCGTAGTATCCACAACTGTCACCGCTGGTACGACCATCGTCGGCCGTGGGTCACGCACTGCTCGATCCAGGCGGGCACGTTCGACGCGCGGCGCTGGCACGCCGAGCAGCGCAAGCCGCTTGTGCTCGACGAGATCTGCTACGAGGGGACGGTCAACGAGGGCTGGGGCAACATCTCGGGCCGGGAGATGGTCAGCCGGTGCTGGCAGCTCGCGGTGCTGGGCGCGCACCCGGGTCACAGCGAGGTGATGTACACGCCCGAGCACGTGATGTGGTGGAACAAGGGCGGCGAGCTTCGTGGCCAGAGCCCGCCGCGCCTGGCGTTCCTGCGTCAGATCGTCGAGTCGGGCCCGGCGCGCGGCATCGAGCCCTATCCCGACGCCCGGGGAGATCATCCCATGGGCTGGAAGGGGCCCGAGTGGCTGCTGGCCTACACCGCCATGCGTCAGCCGGGCTGGTGGGACGTGAAGCTGCCGGCGGGGCGGCGGTACCGCGTCGAGCACATCGACACGTGGGAAATGACAATCGAAACCGTAGATACAGTCATCGAGGCGACCGAGCGGCGGGTCCCCGTCCCCATGCCCGGTCGGCCGCACGTCGCCGTCCGCTTCACCTCCGTGTGACGGCCCCGACGCGTTCCGTTATGGTCTGCCGCGGGTTCCGGGCCCGTGCACGAAAGGAGCGCGCGGATGACGACGATCGGTGAGGGCCGGTACCGCTTCGAGTGGGACTCCCACTGGGCAAAGCTCCCCGAGGGCATCGAGCTGGGTTACACGCACGGCGTCGTGGTCGACCGCGAGGGGCTCGTCCACGTGTTCAACCAGTCCCGCCACGCCGTGCTCACCTTCGACCCCGACGGGCGGTTCCTGCGCACCTGGAACGAGTTCCCCAGCGACCGCTTCCTCGGCGCCCACGGCATGACGCTCGTCGAGGAGGAGGGCGAGGAGTTCCTCTGGCTGACCGATCAGCGCTCGGCCGAGGTGGTCAAGACCACGCTCAGCGGCGAGACGGTGCTGACGATCGGGCGGCCCGAGCACCCGGCGTACCGTGAGGCCGACGCCAGGTACGCGCCGACATGGGTCGCCCAGTCCCCGATCGACGGGACGGTTTACGTCGCTGACGGATACGGCTCGAGCTGGATCAGCCGGTACGACCGCGACGGCCGGTACCTCGACTCGTTCGACGGCAGCGGCGGGGCGGGACGCTTCCAGTGCCCGCACGGGCTGTGGATCGGCCGGCGACCGCAAGCGACCGGCCGCGACGAGCCGGTCCTCTACGTCACCGACCGCGGCAACGGCCGCGTCCAGGTCTTCGACCTCGACCTCGGCTTCGTCAAGGCCTTCGACCAGCCGCACCCCTGCAGCTTCGCCGAGCGCGACGGCGAGCTGCTCGTGCCCGACCTCTACGCGTTCATCCGCGTCTACGACGAACACGACCGAATCGCAGCCGACCGCCTCGGCGACCACCGGGAACGCGTCGTCGCCAAGCACGGCTGGCCCAACGTCCCGCCCGAGCTCCGCCTCGACGGCAAGTTCAACAGCCCCCACGGCGGCGCGTTCGACGCCGACGGCAACATCTACATCGTCGAATGGATCGCCGACGGCCGCATCACCAGGCTCACCCGACGCCCCTCGCCGTGACCCCTCGCGGTGCTACCCTGACCCCATGACCACGCCGACTTCGAATGCCGCGGCTCCGTCCGCCGATGAATCCCGACGCCTCGACCCCGACTCCCCGCGCGTTCGACGCCTCCGCCGCATCGCCCAACTGCTCGACAACCGCTTCCGCCTGCCCGGCACGCGCATCCGCTTCGGCTACGACGCCATCGTCGGCCTGGTCCCCGGCGCCGGTGACCTGCTCACGACCCTCATCGGGCTCTACATCGTCCTCGAAGCTCGCCGCCTGGGCGCCACGCGCTGGACCGTCGTGCGCATGCTTGGCAACCTCGGGATCGACTTCGTCGCCGGCGCCGTCCCCCTGGTCGGCGACCTGCTCGACGTGGCGCTCAAGGCCAACGTGCGCAACCTGCGCCTGCTGGGCATCGACGCCCGGCCTGATCCGCCCGGCCCCTCGTGAACGTCAGCGCCTGGCCGCGGGACCGCGTCTCAGCGGGGCCCGGGTTCGCTCGGCCTCTGCATGCCCGCGGCGAGGGCCGACAGCTCGGACATCGTGGTCAGCCGGTGCACGTTGGGCGCCGGGGCGGAGAGGCGTCGGGGCAGGGCGTCGCCACCGACGGCCAGGTGCGCGCCGCGTTCGGCGAGCGAGCCGGCCAGGTGGGTCAACTGCTCGCACAGGGCCGCCGGCGTCGCCACGCTCTTGACGCAGACCCAGACCAGGCGGGCGTCGTGCTCGTCGGCGGCGCGGCGGAGGACGGCCGGCGGGGTCTGGGGCCCGAGGTTGACGCTCCGCCAGCCCTGCTCGGCCAGGACCAGCGAGGCCATCAGCGACGGCAGCAGATAGGGATCGTCGGCCCAGGCGCCGCCGACGGCCGCCGGCGCGGTGGGTGCCGGCGGGGGCAGCAGCGTGCGCAGGTGGGCCAGCGTCGCCAGGACCGCGTCGGTGGCGCGGTGCTCGATGAGGATGCCGCCCTCGGCGTCGTCACCCCTCCAGCAGTCGCCGACGGCGTTCATCGCCGGGCAGATCAGGTCGTCGAACAGCCGGGCCAGCGGCTCGCCGCTGAGGAACAGGCAGGTGATGACGTTGCGGGCTTCGAGGTCGCGGCCGGCCTTGAGGGCGTGGGTGAGGGTGTCGGCGGGGGCCGCGGCCGTGGGGGCCTCGGAGGTGGGCGGCAGCTCGGCCAGGCCGATGGCGGCGGGGTTGCGGACCGGCAGGCCGGTCTCGCGGATGAAACGGATCGCCTCACAGAGGGGGATGCGTCGGTGCCCGCCCGCGGTCCGCGGGGCCCGAAGTAGCCCACGGTCCACCCATCGCTTGAGGGTGGACATGCTCACGCCG
The DNA here is from genome assembly GCA_964431205.1 of uncultured Phycisphaeraceae bacterium. Classification (GTDB taxonomy): domain Bacteria; phylum Planctomycetota; class Phycisphaerae; order Phycisphaerales; family Phycisphaeraceae; genus CAYSIX01. The sequence continues at coordinate 2,027 of CAYSIX010000249.1, read as the reverse complement.
ATCGCCTCACCCAGCTCGCGGGGCGAGACGTGCTGGCGTGATTCCAAAGTCTTGACAGAGTCGAGTTTGGCCATTTCGTACGTTTCAGGCGAACCAAAACGAGTACCGATCGTAACAGTATATCCAACCGCAACGCCCACGGCAGCCTGAAAGGCTGTGGAATAGGAACGATGGGGTAGCGGTTGTGAGGGTGAGGCGTTTGACAGGGAAGGTCAGGGATGATAGGCTATTGGTCGTTTTGAACGGTTTGGGCCGAGGCGGTACCGGCCGATGTCGGCGCCCACCGCCCGCCAGACCAGAAAGGATCCACGATGCCCGCGACGATGCAACAGAAAAAGAACCAGACCAGCACGACCCGCGACCGTGGGCGCAGGCTGATCTGGCCGCGCCAGCTCAGCCAGGCGCAGCGGGCCGAGATCGAACGCCTTCTCGATCAGCCGATCGACTACATGGAGGATCCGGTCTTTGGCGAGCCCGACGCCGAGCAGCGGCTGTTCGATACCGAGCTGGACCTGCCCCGGCCCAAGACGGGCTGGTACGACCGCATGGCGGTCAAGATCGACTCGGCCGAGACCAATCAGCGCGTCGCCGCCAACTCCCTGCTGACCGCGGCGCAGGAGCGCACGCTGTTTCTGCGCTTCAACTACGCCCGGTTCCGCGCCGAGCAGGCACGCGCTTCGATCAATCGGCCGCGCGTCGCGCTGGCCAAGGCCCGCGACCTGCTTCACTGGAACCGCGTGGCCAACCAGAGCCGCGAGCTGATCGCCGAGTACAACCTCGCCCTCGTGCTGGCCATGGCCCAGCGCCTGCCGGCCCACCGCGTGGACCTGCAGGAGATGATCGGCGAGGGCAACCTGGCGCTGCTTCGTGCGATCGACAAGTTCCAGGTGTCCCGCGGCTTCAAGTTCTCGACCTACGCCTGCCGTGCGATCCTCAAGGCCTTCAGCCGCCTGGGCGAGAAGACCGGCCGGTACCGCACGCTCTGCCCGGTCGAGTTCGACCCGGCGCTGGAGCGGTCCGACTATGCCGACCGCAAGGCCGCCGAGGAAGAGCAGGGCTGCGCCGACCAGGTCAAGCACATCCTCGAGACGAACCTGCCCGGGCTCAGCGAGCTGGAGCGGAACGTGCTCGAACGACGCTTCGGCCTGGGCGGCGATCGCGAGGGGCGTCCGATGACGCTGCTGGAGGTCGGCCGCGTGATCGGGCTGACCAAGGAGCGGGTGCGCCAGATCCAGAACAAGTCGCTGGCCAAGATCCGCGCGACGCTGGAGATGACGTACCTGGACGGCCGGGACTTCGAGAGCCTGCAGTCGCTGCACGAGAATTGAGCCGTCCGCGACGGGCGTCGCGTTGGTCGCCAAGCGGGTGATGGCCGCGCGCCTTGACCGCCGCGGAAGACGGATACGTCGCTGGGGCAGCGCCAGAGCGGATCGGAGATGAATCCAGCGCGGCGCCTTGACGTGGGCGACGAAACCGGATTGAATATGGGTTGGTGCCGGGTCGGCCGCTCGAGGCGACGGCCCGGTGCGAAAATATCGCGTCGCGACAGACGCGGGGCTTGACAGGCGGCCGAGAGGCCCTAGCATACCCCGCTTCACGCGAAGGCGGCCGGCGGATGACGCCGGCCGTCGAACGATCTTTGACAAGTGAACAGTTGGGCTTGTGCGAGGAAGTGACCTCGCCGCACGGAGATCACAGGCCGGGCGGCGGGGACCCCAAATACCAGGCCGAACCGATCGACACTTCGGTTCGGCCGGCCCGCGCACCGAGTGACGGCGGCCCTGGCGACAGGGCCGGCGAAAGGGCGCGGGTGCACCTCGACGGACTTAGCCTCCGATCGAGGCGGCCGGAGCATCACGCGAGCGATCGCGGGGTGGTTCGGCCGGACCGGTCCGTCCGCCGAAGGCGGGCGGATTCAACCGGGTCAAGCTTGATCAATCGACGCGAAGGCGGCCGCGTTTCGGCGCGGCCGTGCGACGATACTCAATTGAAGAGTTTGATCCTGGCTCAGATTGAACGCTGGCGGC
>CAYSIX010000248.1:0-5707 GCA_964431205.1 uncultured Phycisphaeraceae bacterium | reverse complement strand
TACAACCAGTACGTCACGATCGTCAGCCGGATGAACTACATCTCGCCGATCGCCAACGACATCGCCTGGCACCACGCGGTGGAGAAGCTGTTCGGCATCGGCCTGACCCCGCGGTGCAAGGTGGTGCGGACGATCCTCGCCGAGCTGGCTCGGATCCAGGACCACCTGCTGTGCGTCGGCGCCGCGGCGCTGGACCTCGGGGCGTTCACGGCGTTCCTGTACGGGTTCAACGAGCGCGAGCGGATCTATGACATCATGGATTACATCGCCGGCCAGCGGTTCCACCCGGACTACACCCGCGTCGGCGGGACGATGATGGACCTGCCGGACGAGAAGACCTTCCAACGGATGGTCAAGCGGTTCATCGACGAGCAGCTCCCGCCGGCGATCGACGACATCGAGGGCCTGCTGAACAACAACCGCATCTTTCGGGACCGGACCGAGCGGATCGGGGTGGTGAGCCACGACGACGCGATCGCCTGGTCGCTGACGGGGCCGCTCGCGCGGGCGGCGGGCGTTCGTCGCGACCTGCGCAAGGACGAGCCTTATCTGTGCTATGCCGACAACTGGGACGGCATGGGTTCGTCGGCGGTGAAGTTCAAGGTGCCGATCGCGACGGCAGGCGACTGCCTGGCGCGGTACCTCGTGCGGCTGGAGGAGATGAAGCAGTCGCGGCAGATCATCAAGCAGTTGATCGACGACATCCCCGGCGGGCCGATGAACGCGGACGACGATGGCAAGATGATCAAGCCGCCCAAGTCGTCGGTGTACGGCTCGATCGAGGGGCTGATCCAACACTTCGAGCTGGTGATGACCAATCGCCAGTGGGAGGCTCCCGTGGCCGAGGCGTACGGGGCGAACGAGACGGCCAACGGTGAGCTGGGCTACTACATCGTCAGCGATGGCGGGCCCAGGCCCTGGCGCGCCAAGACGCGACCGCCGTCGTTCATCAACTACCAGGTGTTCGGGAAGATGACCGAGGGGCACCTGCTGGCCGACGTCCCGGCCGTGCTGGGCAGCCTCAACATCATCGCGGCGGAACTGGACCGTTAGGCAGTGCACAAGGGACAATGAACGAGGCACAAGGGTAGGGTGACGTCCCGGCGAACGGCCTGTGTGTCTTGAACATTGGGCATTGGAGCGAAGCAACCGATGGCGTGGATCGTAAAGAACTCGGCGACGATGACGGTCGATCGCCGCGAGCAGCCGTACCTGACCGATCAGCTCAAGCAGCGGCTGGATCAGGACGTCGTGTCGCGGTATCCGCGACGGCAGGCGGCGTCCCTGCCCGTTCTGCACGCGCTGCAGGAGGAGCACGGCTGGCTGCCGTACCAGGCGATCGAGGAGGCGGCCGAGTTCCTCGACGTCTCGGCGGCCGAGATGCTCGACACCGCGACGTTTTACGAGGAATTCTGGCTCAAGCCCAAGGGCAAGTACGTGATCTGGGTGTGCCAGTCGCTGAGCTGCGAGCTGATGGGCCACGCGACGCTGCTCGACCGCCTGCGTGAGAAGCTGGGCATCGAGGTCGGGGAGACGACCGAGGACGGGCGTTTCACGCTGATGACGGTCGAGTGCCTGGGCTCGTGCGGGACGGCGCCGGTGGCGCTGGTGAACGAGCGGCTGCACGAGAACCTGACGGTGGAGAACTTCGAGCGGGTTTTGGACTCGCTGGACTGACACGGGAGCGGGCCGCCGACCCCGCCGGGGTCGCTGTGGCGCCCGCGACGGCCATGAGCTGGTTCGAGCGACTCTGCCGGCAGTCGGGGCTGATGATCCACCACATGATCCGCCCGGTGGACAAGCGGCAGGTGAGCCGACGGGTCGAGGAGAAGCGGCTGAACGACCGGGTGACGCTGCGTCGAACCACGATCGAGGAGGTGGAGGTGCAACGCGGCGAGCGAGAGAGGCCGAGCGGTCCGGACGCGTGAACCGACATCCGAACAAGGAGATCCAGGCCGCGCTACAATATGCTCAGCGACGCGGATGGCGGGTCGAAAAGTCGCCGCGAGGTCATTGCTGGGGCATTATCAGGTGCCCCGGCAGCCATGGCGGCTGCCTCCACTCGGTGTGGTCGACCCCGCGAAACCCACAAAGCCACGCGCGGCAGATCAGACGCTGGGTTGAGAAATGTCCACATCAATGACCACCGATGAACCGAGAGAAAGCCGGTTGACACTGGTGTTCCGCGGCGTATCGGACTTGACGTCGCCGCTCGCCAACGCCGTCTACGAAGCCGCCGACGGCGAGTGCGAGATCGGCATGCGTGACCGGCTGCTGTACATTGAGGTGCCCGTTGAGGGCGGATGGGAGCAGACGCCCAACTTGCTAGCGGCCGTGCGGGCCGCGGCGCCGCGTGCCGAGCTGGTGCGCGTCGAAGCCGCCGACATGGTCACGGCCGCGGAACGGGCCAACGGTCCGCTCAAGGCATCGGCGTAAAGATGTTGTCAAGGAGAGAGCCGTCATGATCGCGATGCTGGCTGAATCGTACCTTGCAAACTTGATTGCGGCTGCATGCGTGTTGGGCGGGTGGATCATCGTCGGGGCTTCAATCGTTTCGCACGCTTTGGAGAAACTCCGGCGCACGCTTGAAAGTCAGCAGAACAGCCGATCGGAGAACCTGCGCAACGAGTGAGCGCAGACGCACGCCCGTGCTCAACATTCATTGAATCGCAGACTCGCACTGGAACTAATCATGACCTTAGCCGAACCCGTTCTGTGCAAGAGAATCCCGACCCCGCCCTGGGGCGATGTCGCCGACCGCAAGCTGATCGATTACGACCGGTACGTGCAGACCGGCGGCTATCAGGCGCTGGACAAGGCGCTGGAGATGGCGCCGAAGGAGCTGGTCGAGCTGGTCAAGGAGAGTGAGCTGCGCGGCCGCGGCGGCGCGGGTTTTCCGGCCGGCGTGAAGTGGAGCTTCCTGCCGCCGGAGGACGGGGATCGGCGCTATCTGGCGATCAATGCCGACGAGTCCGAGCCCGGCACGTTCAAGGACCGGCTGCTGATCGACTTCGACCCGCACCTGACGATCGAGGGCATCGCGATCTGCATGCACGCGTGCCGGCTCGACACCGCGTACTTCTACATCCGCGGCGAGTACCACCATCAGCGAGACGTCTTCGAGGCGGCGATCCGCGAGGCGTACGAGCACAAGGTCTTCGGCCCGGGGTCGAAGCTGGGGCAGATCAACGGCCGGGACCCGCACCTGTACGTGCATCGTGGGGCGGGCGCGTACATCTGCGGGGAGGAGACGGGGCTGATCGAGGCGGTGGAGGGCAAGCGCGGCTGGCCGCGCATCAAGCCGCCGTTCCCTGCGGTCGAGGGGCTGTTCGGTCGGCCGACGATCGTGAACAACGTCGAGACGCTGGCGTGCGTCCCGCCGATCGTCGAGCACGGCGCGGACTGGTTCAAGTCGATGGGCGTGCCGCGGCCGGACGGCGCTCCGCCCCAGGTGCCGGCGAGCTACGGCCCGAAGCTGTACGGCGTGTCGGGCCACGTCAATCGGCCCGGGGTGTACGAGGACGAGCTGGGCGTGAAGCTGTCCGACCTGGTCGAGGGCTTGTGCGAGGGGATGCGCGGCGGCAAGCGATATAAGGCGGCGATCCCCGGCGGTGTTTCCATGGGCATCCTCGGAACCGACGAGTTCGACGCCGTGCTCGACTTCGACATCGGCAAGAAGCACAACTGTCTGGGCCTGGGCACGGCCGGGGTGATCGTCATGGACGAGGACACGAACATGATCAGCGTTGCGCGGAACATCGCGCGGTTCTTCTCGCACGAGTCGTGCGGGCAGTGCACGCCCTGCCGCGAGGGTGGCAACTGGATGTACAAGATGCTCCGCCGCATCGAGGCGGGCGACGGCACGACGCGTGACCTGGACCTGCTGCTGGAGATCGCCGGGTCGATGGGGATCGGCCCGGGCACGACGATCTGCGGCCTGGCCGACGGCGCGAACTGGGCCGTGCGCACGATCGTCAACAAGTTCTGGGACGAGTTCGAGGCGGCGGTCTCGAAGCAGCGGTACGTCAGCCTCGCCGTCGCGGGGGCCTGAGGTGGTAGCAAGAGGCCGGATCATGCGGATCAAAAAAGTCGCGCGAAAGTTTCAGATCGGCGACGACACGCCCGACCGTGAACGCAGAGCGTATTGGCTGGCTCGCACGTCGCGTGAACGGTTTGCCGAGGTCGAGGAGCTAAGACGGCTTGAGCATCGAGTTCTACCAAGACTGGAAAGAGTTGCTCACGTTGTTGAACGCGAATCCGGTCAAGTACGTATTTGCCGGGGATTTCACAAGCCGTGACCCGTTTCAGAGGCAGGTTACAATGAACTTCATCCTGCGCTGCGTGAAGGAAGCCATCGCGGGATTTGTCGGGTGCGGTCTCGCCGCGACTGTGGCGGTGACCGTTTCCGCTCAGCCGGTCCCCGAAGCCGCGGCGACGCTCCCGCCCATGGCCGAGCAGGCGCTCAACGTGCTTGAGGCCTCTCCCCGCCACGGCGAGTGGGTCCGCGTGCCCGTACCCGGCAGCGACGCGCCGGTCCAGTCGTTCGTCGCCTATCCCGAGCGATCCGACAAGGCGCCGACGGTCATCGTCATCCACGAGATCTTCGGCCTGACCGACTGGGTGCGTTCTGTCGCCGACGCCCTCGCCGCGGAAGGCTTCATCGCCATTGCACCCGATCTGCTGTCCGGTCACGGCCCGGATGGGGGCGGGAGCGACTCGGTTCGGCCGGATCAAGTCCGTCAGCTCGTGCGCAACCTCACCGACGACGAGGTCAACATGCGCCTCGACGCCGTCCGCCAGTGGCTTCGCGATCAGCCCGCCGCGACCGACAAGCTCGGCGTCGTCGGGTTCTGCTGGGGCGGTTCGCGCAGCTTCGCTTACGCTTGCCATCAGGGCGAGCTCGACGCCGCGGTCGTTTACTACGGCACGGCGCCCGACGACGCCGCGCAACTCGCGCGGATCCAGGCGCCCGTGCTCGGGCTCTACGGCGGCGACGACGCTCGCGTGACCTCGACCGTCGATCGCACCCGCGAGCAGATGAGCGAGCACGGCAAGCGCTACGAGGTCGAAGTCTACGACGGCGCGGGCCACGGTTTTTTACGTCAGCGCGGTGCCGAGCGCCCGGCCAACGCCGAGGCCGCCGAGGCCGCCTGGCAACGCACGATCGCGTACTTCAATCGCCATCTTGAAGTCAATCCGTGATTCCGCTTGTTTCGGACGCCGATGGACTCCTCCCCAGCATCAGAGCGACGCCACATCGTTCACGCCTGGTTTATCGTCACGGCGTGTACGTCGATCATCGCCTGTGTGACAGCGGGTTTACTCGTGTGGGCCAACGCGCATTCAGTGGCGCCTAGCGGATCAATCGGTCCGCTTGATGTGGTCAGCACCCTCTTGGTGATTTCGATCCTCGCTGCATTGCTACTGTTTTTGAGCAGCTTCATCTTGGTCTTTCTGAGACGGCGTCACTCGGCCGCGTGGCTCGTGGCGGCATCGTTCGTGTGGATGGCCGTCTGCTTTGCGGGCGCTCGGGTGGGTAATAACGTACGGATGCAGGGCTTCGAGCGATTGGCCCAGCGTAGTAAGCCGCTCGTGGAGGCGATTCATGCCTACGAGCGGGACCGCGGACAACCGCCCGAGCAGCTCGCCGATCTAGGCACTGTCGGAAAACTCCATGTCACGTGGTTTTCAGATAGCGTTGGATGAA
>CAYSIX010000247.1:0-5756 GCA_964431205.1 uncultured Phycisphaeraceae bacterium | reverse complement strand
CCGCTGTCTCTGCCCCGCGGAAAACTGATGAGGATATCTGTTACGCGCCTCCGGGCGCAGCCCCACGGCGGACAAGACCGAGACAATGCGGTCGTCGATGTCAGATTTGCCGGCCCCGACGCCATGTATCAAGAACGGTTCTGCAAGTATCTGCCTTACGGTCATTCGGGGGCTGAGCGATGAGTTGGGGTCCTGAAATATCATCTGAATCTCGCGGCGCACCCGCTTAAGTCGCGGTCCCTCCAGGCGAGCCATATCCACCATCCCGCCGTCGCCGTATTGGCTCATCCCCAGCGTGTTGGGCAGGCTCGCCCAGTCGATCGCGTCGGCGTACATGGCCATGTGCCAGTCGTGGAACCGGCGGGGGTGCACGCCGAGCAGTTGCGCGAAGAGCCCGAGCACCATGAGCCGATGGATGTGGTGCGCGTAGGCGTGGTCGATGACGCCGCGCATGGCCTGACCGACGCACGCCATGTCCGTGTCCCCGTTCCAGAAGAAACCGGGCACGTCGCGATCGTCGCAGCCGAGGGCGTTGCGTTCGGCGTACTCGGGCATGAAGCGCCAGTACACGCCGCGGATGAACTCGCGCCAGCCGAGGAGCTGACGGACGAAGCCCTCGACGCTGTTGAGCGGCGCGTCGCCCCGTTCATACGCCTCGACCGCCGCCTCGACGCACCGCCGCGGGTCGAGCAGCTTCACGTTCAGGGCGGCGCTCAAGCGTGAGTGATACAGGAACGGCTCGCCGGTCCACATCGCGTCCTGGTACCGCCCGAACTCGGGCAGCCGGTGCGTCACGAAGTCGCGCAACAGGTCGCTGGCCTGCTCGTGCGTCACGGGCAGGTCGAAGTGCTCGAGCGAGCCGGGGTGGTCCGCGAAGCGCTCGGCGACCATCTCGATCACCTCACGCGTCGTGTCATCCTTCTGAAATCGCCGCGGCGGCTTGATGTGGCCCGGGCCGTCCTTGTCGAAGGTGTCACGGTTGGACTTGTCGAAGTTCCACTCGCCGCCGACGGGCCTGGCGTTCGCCGTCATCAACACGCCGTGGCGCTTGCGCATCATCCGGTAGTAGTCTTCGAGCAGCAGCCGCTTGCGGCCGTCGGCCCAGGCGCTGAACGATTCGAGGTCGTCGTAGAAGTGGCGGTCGACCCGGATCTCGAGTTCCACGTCCAGTTCGCGCGCGGCGGCGGTCAGCGTCTCCCGCACGCGCCAGTCGCCCGGCTCAACGACGATCAGGCGTCGCGGCCGCAGTTCCTCGACGTCCCGGCGGAGGATCTCGGCGAAGTCCTCGCCACGATCCCGCGAGCGGTCGGCCGAGAGCGCGTGGTACCGCACGTCCCAGCCGCGCTGCCGCAGCGTGTCGCGGAAGTGCCGCATCGCCGAGAAAAAGAACGCCAGGCGGAGCTTGTGCGACCAGACGTGCGTGGCCTCACGATGATTCTCGGCCATCCAGACGGTGTCACGATCGGCGTCGAAGCCCTCGAACGCGGCCGAGTCGCGGTCGAGCTGATCGCCCAGCACCAGCACGAGGTGACGGACACGCGACGGTGTGTCGTTCGCCATGACACGTCCCCGTCAGCGCCCGCGCAGCAGCCCCAGAGCCCCGCCCAACGACAGGTGGAACGGCGCGACGCCCAGGAGGCGATCCAGCCGGGTCACGCGCACGTCCCGGCCGGCCTCGGCGACGCGGCGGTCTCCCACCCACAGCTCCACGCGCTGGTCGCAACGCGCCAGCAGACGTCCGGCAGTCGCCGCCCACGTCCCCCGTCCACCCCGTGCCGTGCCCCCCGCCAGCGAACGCAGCGCCCTCACGCTCGCGGCGCGCACCACGATCCGATCATCGTGCCCCTCGATGGCGACACGCTGTCCCAGCCGCTCGATCGTGAGCGACCCGCGGACCTCGATCGGTGGGGCGAGCGGCATCGGCTCAGCTCGTGGCGTTGTCCTTCGTGCGGATCCGCAGCACGCCGTTCATCTTCCACTTGGCGTGGCCGGCCCCGTCCGACGCGCTGCTGGGCACGTACAGCTCGAAGTTGTCGAACTCATAGGTGATCTCGGCCCCTCGGCCGGTCAGCTTGTCATACAGCCCGATAGCCAGCTCGGGCCAGGTCTTGGTGTCCGACGGCGTGGCGGCGGTGCTCATGTCGATGTCCTTTCCGGTTCGAGGTATGCAGGCCGCGAATCGTAGGCGGGCCGCGTGGGGCAGGCTCGCACGAATCCGCGCGGACCATCGACCCGCCTAGCATACAGGATGTAACGGCGGGGGCGCGGTTGGGTGGCGCCGATGAATGAAGCTGGTGCGCAGATGAAGGTGCTGGTCACGGGTGCGACGGGGTACGTGGGCGGGCGGCTGGTGCCGCGGCTGCTGGAGCGCGGGCACACGGTGCGCGTTCTGGTGCGGGACGGCCGCCGCGTGCTCGGGCGGCCGTGGGCCTCGCGCGTGCAGGTGGTCGAGGCGGACCTGCTCGAGCCGGACACGCTCGGCCCGGCGCTGGAGGGCATCGACGCGGCGTACTACCTGGTGCACTCGATGGGCGGCGAATCGGACTTCGCCGAGCGCGACCGGCGTGCGGCGACGAACTTCGCCGAGGCGGGCGCCGCTCTGAAGCACGTGATCTACCTCGGCGGGCTGGTGCCGCGCGGCGGGGCGACGTCGCAGCACCTGCGCAGCCGCGAAGAGACGGGGCGGATCCTGCGCGAGCGGCTGCCGGCGACCGAGTTCCGTGCCGGGCCGATCATCGGCTCGGGGTCGGCGTCGTTCGAGATGGTGCGCTACCTGACCGAACGATTGCCCGTGATGGTCGCGCCGCGGTGGGTGCTCAACGAGGTGCAGCCGATCGCGATGCGCTCGGTGCTGGCGTACCTGCTCGAGGCGCTGGAGCGGCAGCCGATGGGCGTGGTGTCGATCGGGGGCGAGCGGCTGACGTTTCTTCAGATGATGCAGCAGTACGCGGCCGAGCGCGGGCTGATGCGGCGGCTGATCGTGCCCGTGCCGGTGCTGGCGCCGTGGCTGGCGGCGCGGTGGGTGGGGCTGGTGACGCCGATCTCGAACCGGCTGGCGGTGCCGCTGGTCGAGGGGATGGTCCGGCCGCTGGTGATCGAGGACCATCGGGCGGCGGAGCTGTTCCCGCAGATCGAGTCGGTGCCGTACCGAGAGGCGGTGCGTCGGGCGCTGGCGCGGACGCAGCGCGGGGAGGTCGAGACGCGGTGGACCGGCGCGCTGGGGGCGTCGGGGGCGGTGGAGCTGCGCGACTGGGAGGGGCGGATCCGCGAGGTGCGGCGGGTGCGGGTGGCGGCGTCGGCGCCGGCGGTGTTCGCGGTGTTCAGCGGGCTGGGCGGTCGGCGGGGGTGGCTGACGTGGAACTGGGCGTGGTGGCTGCGCGGGGTGCTGGACAAGCTGCTGGGCGGGCCGGGGCTGCGTCGCGGGCGGCGTCACCCGACGGACCTGCTGCCGGGCGAGGCGGTGGACTGGTGGCGGGTCGAGGCGGTCGAGCCGCCGCGGATGCTACGGCTTCGTGCGGAGATGAAGGTGCCCGGCCGGGCGTGGCTGCAGTGGACCGCCGAGCCGCGCGGCGACGGCGCCGAGCTCGTCCAGACCGCGATCTTCGAGCCCAAGGGCCTGGCCGGCGTGCTCTACTGGTGGGGCCTGTACCCGCTGCACCGGCTGATCTTCACCGACCTGGTCCGCGCGATCGGGCGCGAGGCCGAACGCGGCGCACCGGCGACCGCGACGACCGCTCAGACACCCGCCGCGCCGTCGCCCGACACGCCCGACCTCGAGCACAAGCCGGCGGGCTGACCCGACGATCCGGACGCGCCGGGCACCGTCGCCCTCGACCGGTCACGGCGCCAGGCGTACCCGCTCCCAGCCGTCTCCCGCGCGACGGTAGAGCAGCCGGTCGTGCAACCGGTTTCGCCGGCCCTGCCAGAACTCGATCGCCCGCGGCGCCACGCGGTACCCGCCCCACGTCGCCGGCCGCGGCACGTCCCGCCCCTCGTACTGCTTCTCCAGCTCCGACAGCCGCCGCTCCAGCGCCGCGCGGTCCGGCACCACGTCGCTCTGGTTCGACACCAGCGCCCCGAGCTGGCTGCCCCGCGGCCGCGTGCGGAAGTACGCCTCCGACTCCGCCTCGCTCACACGCGTCACGTCCCCCACGATCCGCACCTGTCGCTCCAGCCACGACCAGTAGAACGTCAACGCCGCCCGCGCGTTCCCCGCCAGCTCCCGCCCCTTGGCGCTGGCGTAGTTCGTGTAGAACACGAACCCCTCGGCGTCGAAGCCCTTGAGCAGCACGATCCGCCCCCGCGGGTCGCCCCGCGGATCGATCGTGCTCAGCGTCATCGCGTTGGGCTCGAACGGCGCGCCCTCGTTCGCCGCCACCGCCTCGTCGAACCACCGGCGGAACAGGTCGATCGGGTCCGAGCCCGCCCGCTCCTCGACCAGCGCGCCCTTCTCGTACTCTTTTCGCATCGCATCGATGGCCATGATCGGCTCCGTTCAGCTCGCCTCGCCCGCGCGATCCCCGGGGACGAAACACTTGAATGCCAGACTCATCGTAGCAGCGACCGGGCGGTTCAGCTCATGGCTCTGGGCACGTGCGCGTGACACAGGCACGAGCTAATCCGTGTTTTATCGCGTTCATCCGTGGCCAACCGTGCGTGGGCCCCGCGCGTCGGCGGAACCGCTACAGCTCGACGGTAAGGATACCGTCCGTGTCGGGCCCGAGGCGGACGTGGCGGGCCCGGTGGGGCTGGTCGCCGTCCAGCCGGCGGAAGGGGGTTGCACGTGCCGGCGTGGTCGGCGCGCCACGCGACGGCCTCGAGGTGGCCGACGGACCGGCCGTCGTGCCGGGCCATGAACACCGCGTGCCCGGCCGGCCCGTCGCCGAGCATCTGCGCCCACGTGCCGCTGCCCCGCGCGCCCGAGGCGAGAGCACCGCGCCGCGCCCCGCCGCGTGACCTCAATCTATTCCGCCGCACGCGCCCGGTGCCCCCGGCCCTCGATCGGGATCGTCCAGCGCCGACGTTCGATCGCGCCTGTTGAAGCCCGTGGATTTGCCCTCGAATCCCACGGATTCCAATCCGCGGGCTTCACTGCACCCCAAAGGCAGAGCGGGGCTCGCCCCGCCGTCTTCTTTATGTACATGTAGGCCAAAGATGGGCGCGCGATCGGCAGTCCCAAGAATCCTGCGACGCTCGATCGCCATTGTATCGGGGCAAGCCCCGACATACGGACTGACGATACGCTGGCTACTGAATCCCGGTACGGGGCAAATACATCCCTCTGGGAGCGAGTTGTGTGCCGAAGTCCTCCAACGAGAAGCCTCGCGAAATACGGCCATGCAGCTCAATGCCGATGTATAGGATGCGATCGAGACCGCACTCAAAGCAGAATAGGTGATCTTCGGATCCCTTCATAATTCCCGTACGGCCGCATGCTGTTTCCATGGGCCACTCCTGCATCTTATCAGGAATGTCACCGTTTATGACCGATCGCAATACGTCGAAATGGCACCGCCCAACGACTTGTTCCTCATACAAGATGAACATCACGCCGAGAGCCATTTTCAACAGCGCACGACTGATAACATATTCATCATGCGGTTTTCCGACATAACGAATCCAATCCGTCAGCATGTCATCTCTAAGGACATTGATGTTGTCGGGCACGTGTGACACATCGTGCACGCTGGCTTCAGTTACCCACTGAACTTTTGCATTCTCAGGTTAGCGCCAAATATCCCTTGATTTTCCGATGA
>CAYSIX010000246.1:5269-5766 GCA_964431205.1 uncultured Phycisphaeraceae bacterium | reverse complement strand
GAGACCTGCCGGATCGGCGACCGCGTCAAGATCTACCAGGGCGTGACCCTCGGCGCCCTGTCAACCAAGGGTGGTCAGGAGTGGCGGGGCATGAAGCGCCATCCCGACATCGAGGACGACGTGACCATCTATCCCAACGCGACGATACTCGGCGGTCAGACCCGGATCGGCGCCCGATCGATCGTCAACGGCGGCGTGTTCCTGACTCAGTCCGTCCCGCCGGATCACACGGTCCGCGTCGATCATCCCCGGCCGCAGCTGCGGGCGCGCCGACGGCCGCGTAACCGCAAGGCCGACGCCGTCTGACGCCCGTCCGATGGGATCTTCCGTGATCACAGGCCCTGCGCGGCCAAGCGTGTAGAATGCGACATGTCCGAAACGTTGACGATCGACTTCAGCAAGCCCATCGCGGTCTTCCCGTTGCACGTCTGTGTGCTCCTGCCTCACGCCACCGTCCCGCTGCACATCTTCGAGGATCGCTACCGGGCCATGGTCCG
>CAYSIX010000246.1:0-5259 GCA_964431205.1 uncultured Phycisphaeraceae bacterium | reverse complement strand
GCGCTGGACTCGAACGGCCTGATCGCGATGGCGACCTTCGAGGGCGGCGAGTGGCGACAGGAGTATGAGGGCAACCCCCCGATCCGGCCGCACGTCTGCGTCGGGTACATCGTTCGTCACGAGCGCCTCCACGACGGGCGATACAACGTCTTGCTCCAGGGCATCTGCCGGGCCCGGATCGTCGAGGAGCTGGACCACGAGCCGTACCGCCTGGCCAAGCTGGCGCCGACCGAGAGCGGCTCGACGCTGGAGATCGACCTGGGCGAGCAACGCGAGCGGCTCGAGTCGCTGTTCCGAGACCCGACGCTCAAGACGCTGTCGGTGATCGGTGGGATCAACAACTGGCTCAGCCAGGAGATCCCGACCGCGGCGCTGGTGGACCTGGCGACCCTGGCGGTGTGCAACAACGTCGAAGAGCGTTACGCGATGCTCCGTGAGGCCGACCCGGCGACGCGAGCCGACTGGCTCGAACAGCACCTGCGTCGCACCCGGCACACGCTCCGCCTGGCCGAACGCTTCGGCGCCCCCCGCTCCGAGGACGGCTACTGCCTCAACTGACACCGCTCAGACGCACCGCGACCGCCGCAAGCCCGAAGTCCCTTCACCATCATGATTTGCGCAAGCCCACCGCTCACGCCGCGCACCCGCGATCGCGCGATCACGGTTAAAAACGACCGGCGGGATTGACAGGAACGCCTGATTCTGTTATCAGGATGGGGCCTGTCGAACCTCAAAGACCGCTGGGAAAGGGAGGAGAAAGCCTATGAGAGTGTTCAGCCTTGCGGCGGTGGTCGCGGCGTCGGTGCCCCTCGCGCTGACGGGTGTGGCGTCGGCGGTGACGCCGGTGTTCGACTACCAGTTTCCCGATTCATGGGACGGCAGCGAGGGTACGCCCGTGGTGGACCTGAGCCCTGCCGGGAACAACGGCACGGCCGACGCGAGCGCGTCGCTGTCGAGCGACGTCCCGCCCGGGGCGCCCGCGGGCAGCATGTCGCTCGACGGCGGGGTCAACACCGACGCGGCGGACCTGCTGACCAACGACGCGGTCGCCGCGGCCGGCGGCTTCAGCTACGAGACGTCGTTCCTCTGGGACGGCACCACCAACAACTTCGACGTGCTCAAGATCATCGACTACGCCGGCACCGAATCGCTTCAGGTAGCGGTGGATGACACCGGCGACACACCCGTGGGCACGCTCGAGATGGTCTTCAGCGACGACGTCGCCGCGGCGCATCCGATCGTGCCGATCGAGCCGAACACCTGGTACGACGTGCTGATGACGTTTGACACCCAGGGCAACAGCGTCGACGGGGAGGGCGCGCTGGCCGGCCTCGCCTCGCTGATCGTCAATGGCGGCGACCCGGTGAGCGAATCAGTCGTGAAGACCAACTTCGGAGACAGCCTGGACCGTGCGATCGGCGTCGGCCGTCACCCCGCCTTCGATAACATCCTTGATCTGAACGGACTCGTTCACTCGGCACGGGTGAGCCTCGGCGTGGTGCCCGAGCCGGCGACGCTCTCGTTGCTGGCGCTGAGCAGCCTCGCCGTCCTGCGAAGAAGGTGATCCAAGACTCCGCTGGCTCGAAATGACCCCGGCCCCGTGCCGGGGTTTTTTCATGCGCGCCACGGTCTCCGCCCCGGACGGTCGCCATCCGTCCCGCACGCCGCGCGGACGCGCTGCGCGGGGTCGCAGGCACACGTCTTCGGCCTCGACACGGTCGCGGGCGACCGTGGCACCCGAGCTTGATGCCCCGGGGCCTCGACACGGTCGCGGGCGACCGTGGCACCCGTGCCCGGAGCCCCGGGGTCACCGGCTGCGCTCGCGGCACGGGCTGGCCCGGCGGGGTGGTCGATCCGGTTTATGCAGGTGATGAGCCGACGGCCTGGCCGGCGAGCGCATGCGCCACCGCGTTCTCGAAGAACCGCACGCCCGCGGGGGTCTGGGTCAGCCATGCGTCGCCACGCCGCGTCCACCGCGGGTGATGCGTAGGGTGCGTGAACCGCTCGGGGTGGGGCATGAGCCCGAGCACGAGCCCGCTCGGGTCGCACACGCCGGCGATGTCCGCGACCGACCCGTTGGGGTTGTCGTCGGCGGCGTAGCGAAGGGCGACCTGGCCGTTGGCCTCGAGCTCGGCCGCGGCCTCGGGGCGTTCGAGCACGAAGCGTCCCTCGCCGTGGGCGATGGGCAGCTCGAAGGCGTCGAGCCCGCGGGTCCAGACGCAGCGTGACGGCGGCGCGACGAGTCGGACCCAGCGGTCGACGAATCGGCCGTCGGCGTTGTCGGTGAGCGTGGCGGTCTGCCGGCCGGCGTGGGGGTCGGGCAGCAGGCCCATCTTGACCAGGACCTGGAAGCCGTTGCAGATGCCGATGACGGGCACGCCGCGGTCGATGGCGTCGCGCAGGGGCTTGTCGAGGCGGTGCCGCAGACGGTTGGCGAGGATGCGTCCGGCGGCGATGTCGTCGCCGTAGCTGAACCCGCCGGGCAGGCCGATCAGGTCGAACGCCTCGACCCGGGCCGGCTCCTCAATGAGCGTGTGCAGGTGGACGCGGTGCGGGGTGGCGCCGGCGATGTGGAAGGCGTGGGCCAGCTCCAGGTCGCAGTTGGTGCCGGCGGTGCGGAGGATCAGGGCGTTGGGCGTCATCGCTGTGGGAGTATATCGGGTCGGGTCGGCGTGTTGCCTGCGCCAGACGCGGCGTTGCCCGTGGGCCACATGCCGCAAGGTCGTGCCAGGTTGAACGGCCGCGGGTCAGCTCACGGAGGGCATTCCGGCCGGCCTAGGATGTACCGGGAGGACCTTGAAGCGCGGACGCTCGAGATCCGCCCGTCTGGCACGTCGATCGCTCCACGTCGGCTGGCTGAGAGGAAGAGGGAGAACGGCGATGAAGAGGCTCACAGCATGGTGCCTGGGTGCGGCGGCGCTGATTGGCGCGGCCGGCTGCTACGCGCCGCCCTCGTTCGACCGCGGCGAGGTCGCGAACCTGGTCGATGACCGCGGCCAGCGGCGCTCGCTGGCGTTCGACAGCGAGGCGCATCGGAACGCGTTTTCGGCTCAAGCAAGCGACGGGGTGCCGTGGTACCTCAGCCGCAACGACGCCCAGCCCACCGTCTCGGCGGGGTTGGAACTGCCGACGTTCGAGGCGAGCCACACGCGGACGATCGACCGCCAGCGTCAGCACAACGGACGGGTGCACGACGACCTGCACATCTCGACCTATCGCAGCCGGACGCGCCAGACGGTGCGGTGAGTTGACGTGAGCCTTGGTTGACGCGTCCACGAGCGGCGGCGGCATCGGTCGCCGGTGGGTTCGCGGGGCCGTCGCCGGCTTGGGCGCGGCCTTTGGCGAGCCTATGATGTCGTCGTGTCAACGGATACAGCCACATCGCTGATCGACGACCTGCGCGCGATCGTCGGGGCCGAGGGGGTCCTGGCGGACCCGCAGGAGGTCCGCGTGTACGAGTGCGACGGGTTTCCGATCGCCCGCGGGACGCCGACGGCGGTGGTCTTTCCACGCGATACCGAGCAAGTCGCCGCGTGTGTCAAGGCGGTGGCGGCGCACGACCTGCCGATCATCCCGCGGGGCAGCGGGACGGGCCTGACCGGGGCATCGGTGGCGTACGGCGAGGGCGTGCTGATCACAACCACGCGGATGACGAAGATCGAGAAGATCGACGTGGCCAACCGCGTCGCGGTCGTACAGGCGGGGGTTGCGAACCTGACGCTCTCCCAGGCGGTCGCCGCGACCGCCGGCGGTGAGCACCTGCACTACTCGCCCGACCCGTCGAGCCAGCGCGCCTCGACGATCGGCGGGAACGTCGCGACCAACGCCGGCGGCATCAACACGCTCAAGCACGGCGTGACGACCAACCACATCCTCGGCGTCGAGCACGTCCTGGCCGACGGCTCGATCGTCCGCTCGCGCTGCGACACGCTCTGCGACGGCATGGGGCCCGACCTGCCCGGGCTGGTCTGCGGCAGCGAGGGCACGCTCGGGCTCGTCACCCGCGTCTGGTGCCGCCTCGTGCCCAAGCCCCAGCACTTCCGCACCATCTACGCCGTCTTCAACTCCTCCGAGGACGCCTGCCGCACCGTCAGCCAGGTCATCGGCGCCGGCATCATCCCCACCTCCATGGAGATGATGGACGGGCAGATGATCCAGATCGTCGAGGACGCGTTCCACTACGGTTTCCCCACCAGTGCCCAGGCGCTGCTGCTGATCGAGATCGACGGCGTGGACCTGCTGCTGGACGAGCAGCTCGGGCAGATCCTGGAGATCTGCCGGGCCAACAAGGCCTTCGAGACCAAGCAGTGCGCCGACGCCAGGCAGCGGGCGGAGCTCTGGTCGGCACGCAAGCGCGCGTTCGGGGCGATCGGCCGGGTCAGCCCCAGCTACTGCACGCAGGACGCCTGCATCCCGCGATCCAAGCTGCCCGAGGCGATGCGCCGGATCAACGAGATCGGTGAGCGGCACGGGCTGCGGCTGAGCAGCGCGTTCCACGCCGGCGACGGCAACGTCCACCCCATCCTCATGTTCGACGAGGCCGACCCCGACGACGTCCAGCGCGTCATGCACGCCAGCGAGCAGATCCTCGAGTACTGCATCAGCATCGGCGGGACGATCACCGGCGAGCACGGCGTGGGCGTCGAGAAGCTGCACCTGATGGAGAAGATGTTCAACCCGGCCACGATCCGCCTGTTCAAGCGGCTGCGCCGGGCGCTGGACCCCGAGGGGCGGTTCAACGAGGGCAAGCTGATCCCCAGCGATCGGCTGAGCATCGAGCTGGTGCGCCCGGTGTCGGCGAACGTGCCCGGCGGGGCCCTGTGATCGCGGTCCGGCTCCGCCTATGATCCCGCCCATGACCAGCCCGTCGCTCGCCAGCTCGACCCTTGACCTGCACGACCCCGAGGGCGTCGCCGCCGCCGTGCGCGAGGCGATCGATCGCCGCCGCCCGCTGGTCGACTACGGCGTGGCGCACGACGGCCTGGGCCAGCCCCCGCCGCCGGAGCACACCCGCCTGCGCCAGCACGGCAAGGTGATCGAGCATTACGTGGCCGACTTCGGCGTCCGCGTCGCCGCCGGCTGCACCCTCGCCCAGCTCAAGGACGCGCTCGCCGAGGCCGACCAGTTCCTGCCCGTCGACGGCGACGACGACCTGACCGTCGGTGAGCTGATCGCCCACCATGTGTACGGGCGGCAGCGCGTCGGCTACGGGTCGATCCGTGACCTGCTGCTGGGCCTGAGCTTCGTCACCGGCGAGGC
>CAYSIX010000245.1:0-5770 GCA_964431205.1 uncultured Phycisphaeraceae bacterium | reverse complement strand
CGAGCCGTTACCAGCCGCGCTCCCTGACCGCCCCGACCTTGTGCATCAGTTCGACTACTCCAACCACAGCAACGGGATTGAGCTGCGTACCGGCAACGCCGAGGGTTATCGCGCAACGTTCGACGACTTGGTGATCGGGAACAGTTGGGAAAGCGTGTGTGGTTTGCCCACGGGAAGCTTCGAGTTCCAGCACACTCATCGACGCTTCCGCCCGGTCCGCGTGGCCGAAGACGGCGTGCACATGCTGCCCAATCTGTGGGGCCACATGAGCGTGATCGCTTGGGACGACGAACGGCCGCAGTTGATCCACACCTCGACACTCCCGTGGCTGCCCGAGCCGAGCCGCATCTACACGATGGTCAGAGATGCGGCCCGTGCCCGTGCCGAGCCGAGCGTCGACGCCAAGACGCCGCTGTTTGACGGCGGTCGGCCGTTCGACGATCTGCCGCACGGTCGTTATCAGTCATTGCGGCGGGCGGATGGCGGGTTCGACCTGGTCGAGCTGGGGACGATGAAGTGGCTGCCGGTCTCAGGCGGCGCGGGTAGCCGTCGCGTGGGCGCCGGCCGGGACATGCTCGACTCAGCGCCTCGCGGCAACAATCACCACCCATTCTTGGCGGATGTTGACGGTGACGGCGAATGGGACCTGCTGGTCGGCCGGCTGCGCGAGAGTAAGTGGAACTATTGGCCGGAGAACGGTTCGCCTTGGCGTCGACCACGGCAAGCGCTGATGGGGCCAGATCGAGACGCGGCCGTGAACGGCAATATGCGCGGCTACGACGTGGCGGGCAACTGGCTGGGCAGCCCCCTGACATACGAGCTGATGTGGGCCAAGGGACGGCGTGACAGCGAGGGCGTGCTTCGCCTCGGCGATCTCAGGCCCGTCTATTACGGGCGGGACGACTTTCCACTGCTTTGGCGGAACCACAGCCAAGTGCTGTCGCCCGGCGCGATCGAACGCGACGGCCAAACGTACATCGTGATGCTCTCTTCTGTCGACCGCGTGCTGGCTGCGCCCGTTCTGGAGACCGCCAACAACGAGCTTCACACGGGTAAGGCGGTCCCGCTGCTAGCCGCCGACGCGCGCGTGTACTCGCTGAACATGGACAGGATCTATGCAATTCTCGACCTGGACGGCGACGGGCTCACCGAGATCGTGGTGGGCTCGGGCAGCAGCGGGCACGTCACTGTCCTGAAGGGCGATCGAGTCGGCGAGTTCCGCGCCCATGTGGTGCAGATGATGGGCGGCCCGCTGGCCGTGGCGACGCTCGCCGTGCCGACATACGGCGACTGGGACGGCGACGGTCGCGGCGATCTGATCGTCGGCGACAGCCAGGGCCTCTTCACCTTCTTTCCCGGCACGGATGACCCGCTCGTGTTTGCCGGCGGCGTCCCCCTGCGCGACCCCTCTGGCCGCGTCGTCAAGCACTCGGGTAAGCGCAACATCCAAGGCCCGCAGGAACGCGCCTGGGGCTACACACAGGCTCAGATGTTCGACTGGGACGCCGACGGCCGTCTCGACCTGATCACGAACGACAACACGGCGACGTTCAAGCTCTTCCGGCGCATCGACGCGAACGACCCGACTCGCGTGGACGACAGCGCGACATTCACGATGAACGGTGTCAAGCTGCCCGTGGCGTGGCGCTCGCGACCCACCGCCGTGCCCGGGATCCATCGCGTGGCCGGTGATCAACGCCCCGTGCTGCTCTATCAAGACGTGGGCCAGCACCTCGCGTTCGGTATTCCCGAATCAATCGGAAGCACGGCGATCAAGCGTGTCGTCCATCCGCGATACACCGACGGGCAACGAATCCGTCTGTCTTGGTGGGGCGGGCTCTCCGGCCGCACGTCGTTCACCGTCGCCGACTGGGATCGGGACGGTCGGTGGGACGTGGTCCTTTCCGCTCAGCCCAACAACGCCAACGTGTTCTACCGGCAACCTGAAGCGATTCGAATGTCGGCGTATGTGGGCTCGTGGTCGCCATATTGGCTACGCAACGTCGGCTCGAACGCGGAGCCTGTGTTCGAACGCGCCCGGCGTATTCACCGTCGTGACGGATCAATCCTTCGTGTCGAGACCCATGCCGGCAACGTTGCCCTGGCCGACCTTGACGGCGATGGTGTGCCGTTGGACCTGTTCTATGGCGACGGCCCCGGGTTTGTCTATTACCTGCTGCGACATGAGTTGACATGGGATGAGGAGCCCTCGCCGTGAGCCTGACGCTGCTCGACGTGCTCGTCATCGGGGGATACCTGGGCGCGATGGCGCTGATGGGCGTCTATTTCTCCCGCCGCAACAAAGACACCGAACGGTACTTTGTCGGCGGCAGGACGTTCTCCGGCTGGGTCATCGGCCTTAGCCTCGTCGGCACCTCTATCAGCTCGGTCACCTTCCTGGCCTACCCCGCCGACGCCTACAAGACCTCCTGGCTCCGCTTCCTGCCCAACCTCGCGCTTCCCGTTTGCGCTCTCGTCGGCGCGTTCGTCTTCCTGCCCATCTATCGTCGCCTGCGCATCGTGAGCGTGTACGAGTACCTTGAGCAACGTTTCGGGCCGTCCATCCGAATCTACGGCGCACTGACCTACATCGCCGGCCAGTTCGTCCGCGTCAGCGCCGTGCTCTACCTCGTCGCCCTGCTCATGCACGAGGTGACGGGGTGGGACCCCGTGCTCTGTATCGTCGTTACCGGCGTCGTCGTTTCCATCTACACGATCATCGGTGGCATCGACGCCGTCATCTGGACCGACGTTATTCAGACGATCGTGCTGATCATCGGCGGGGTTCTGTGTCTGGGCCTGATCATCTCCCACATACCGGGCGGCGTCGGGCAGATCATCTCGGTCGCCTGGACCGATCACAAACTGAGCATCGCCGAGCTTCGGGACGGCCAACTGGAACCGGCGCGATGGGGCTTCTCGCTCACCGAGAAGACCGGACTGATGATGATCATCCTTGGGCTCACCGCTTACCTCAACGAGTTCGGCGCCAATCAGACGACCGTGCAACGCTACGCCGCTTCCCGCTCGATCAGCGAGGCCCGCAAGGCCCTGTTCGTCAACGCGTTCCTCAACGTGCCCATCTGGGCCCTGTACATGTTTCTGGGCACGGCACTCTACGTCTTCTTCAAGACATTTCCGCAGCCCGAGGCAACCGCGATGCTCGACGGCTCTCAGAAGGCCGAGCAGATCCTGCCATACTTCGTCATCCACTACCTGCCGTCGGGGATCACCGGCCTGGTGCTCGCCGCCGCCCTCGCCGCCGCGATGAGCTCGCTCGACTCTTCCATCAACGCCGTCTCCGCCGTCGCCGTCACCGACCTCTACAAGCGACTGGTCCGCAAGGGCCGCGACGACCGTCACTACCTGATCGTATCCTGGTGCCTGGCCGCGGTCACCGCGGTCGTCATGGTCGGCGGCGCCATCGTCCTGGCCGAGATGAGCACGACCACGCTCCAAGACACCGCCACCATCCTCGGTTCGCTGCTGGGCGCCGGACTCTTCGGCGTCTTCATGCTCGGCATCTTCACCCGCCGGGGCGACGCCCGGGCTGTCGGCTTCGGCATCCTCGGCACACTCCTGTTCACCGCTTGGACCATCGTCGCCTCCCGCATGCCGAGCCTGCTACCCTCGGTTATGTCCGTCCCCTTTGAGCTGTACTACACCGGCATCCTGGGCAACGTCGTCATGTTCGTGCTCGGATACGCTGTCGGGTGCCTGCTGCCTCGCCGGGAACACGCCTCACGCCTGAAAGGTTTGACGGTCTGGGACTTGGCACAGCGCCGTCGCGAAGAACCGCCATTGTACGTCGCCTCACCCTCCAGCAAACTATCGGATTGAACGCCCGAACAAGTGTCGGCACTAAGGTTTGCAATGGATACGACGCACACGCCTCGCAATGCGATCTGGTTCTTCGGCGACCAGCACCGCCCACAGTCCATTGGCTGCGCGGGTGACCCGAACGTCACGACGCCGAACATTGAACGGCATGCCACCGAAGGCGCGCGACTCAACGGCCTCGCCGCCGACATGGATGAGGTCGACATCGGCGACCGCGTCTTCCCCCACTTCATCGCCGCCCACCTGCCGCCGGGCGTCACCGGCCTGCTTATCGCCGCCATCTTCGCCGCCGCCATGAGCACCGTCTCCACCTCCCTCAACTCATCCGCCACACTCCTGATGAGCGACTACTACAAACGCTTTGTCAAACCCGACGCCTCCGAGGCCCAGTGCATGATCGCCCTCTACGCCGCCACCATACTCTGGGGCGTACTCGGCACCGCCATGGCCCTGTCCCTGGTCAAGCTCACGGAAAGCGCCCTGGACATCTGGTGGAACCTGGCCAGCATCTTCTCCGGCGGTATGGTCTCGCTCTTCCTGCTCGGCATGATCAGCCGACGCGCCAGCAACCCCGCCGCCATCACCGCCATCATCGTCGGTGGGCTCGTTATCGTCTGGATGGTCTTTTCCAAAACCAACTACTGGCCCGCGAACCTCGACCACCTGCGCAGCCCCTTCCACGGGTTCCTCGTCATCGTCATCGGCACGCTGAGCATCCTCCTGCTCGGCATCGTCCTGAGCACCATCTGGCCACGTCAGAAGCCGGGGCCGTCCGATGGCTGACGACCCGCCACCCCGCGATCCCGCGCCACGGGAGGGTGATTCCCGCACACCTCTGCCTCGGGGCATTGTGCCCGTGCTCCAGACGCCGTTCGACGGGGCAGGGCGACTCGTCGAAGCCGACCTCCTGCGCCTGATCGATGACGCGATCGACGCCGGTGCCCAAGGGTTCCTCGCCCCCGCCGCCGCCAGCGAGGTCGCCCACCTGCACGACGATGAACGCGAAAGAATCATCCGCATCTGCGCCGAGCGATGCGTGGGCCGCGTCCCCTTTATCGTCGGCGCGTCCAACGACGATCCACGCTCCTGCCGCCGGTGGGGACAGCTCGCCGCCAACGTCGGTGCCGCCGCCTGGCTCGTCGCCGTCCCGCCGGCCCTCTACGACCAGCCCCTGCTCATCCCGCCGTTCTTCCAACGCGCCGTCGAGGGCGTCGACCTGCCACTGGTGATCCAGGACCTGCAATTCAATGGCCCGGGCATGACCGTCGAGAGGATCGAATCGCTGCGACAAGCCCTGCCGACGCTGACGGGCCTCAAGATCGAAACCGCGCCGGCCGGACCCAAGTACAGCGTCGTCCGCCAGCGTTTCGGTTGCGACTTCTGGATCGCCGGCGGCTGGGCCGTGCCTCAGATGATCGAAGCCCTCGATCGCGGCGTCGACGCCATGATTCCCGAGGCCTCAATGGTCCGGGTATATGCGCAAATCGACGCCCTGTACCGCTCGGGCTCACGCGATCGGGCTGTCGAGCTGTTCCGCCGACTCCTGCCCATCCTCGCGTTCACCAACCAGGACCTGCTCACATCGATCGCGTTCTTCAAGCGCCTGCTCGTCCGCCGCGGCGTGTTCTCGACCGAGACGATGCGTACGCCCGGCATCACGTGGGACGTGTATAACCGGTGCATCGCCGACGAACTGATCGAGCTGTACCTACGACTGCACTGCGAGGCGCAGATCATCGACCGCCGAGTTTGGCTCGGCGTCTCCGGGTCGAAATGTGTGTGTTGATCCATTCAGGCAGCCGAATCCGATAGGTGATCGGCGAAAATAACGCGCGGCCTGAAGTCGGCCACTCGGTGCCAGATCAGGCAACCCCTTCACGCCGCCCGGCGGTAGCTCTTGAGCAGCCCACCGAGGCGCTCGTCGCAGACG
>CAYSIX010000244.1:0-5821 GCA_964431205.1 uncultured Phycisphaeraceae bacterium | reverse complement strand
CGGTACCGGCCCAGCCGCGTGGGCGTGAGGTGGGTGTCCTTCTGCGACGGCAGCAGCGTCAGCTCCAGCTCGTCCACCTCGCCGAACGGGTACCCGCGAAGCACCAGCGGCAACGCGTCGGCGAAGACCAAGTCGGTCGGCGGGTCCAGCTCGCCCTCGCGGTGGCCCTCGTCGGGGAAGTAGCTGAACTGGTGCCACCACAGCCGGCTCGGCCCGCCCGCCGCCGCGTGGTTCACAACCTGCTTGAACGTCGTCCCGCAGTCCTCCTGCGAGCCCATGTCCAGCTTCAGGCTCTTGAGGTCCTCCGTGCCCACGTACGCCATCGTCGAGAAGTGGTACGTGTAGTTCTCGGTCGGGACGTCGTCGCGCACGTGCAGCTTGAAGACGGGCCGGCCCTCCCCGTCCGGGCTCTTGGTGAACGTCTCGGCGCTGGCGTGCTCCCTGTTCGTGTAGATGCGGGCGACGTAAGACCGCGGCTGGCCGTAGATCGTCCGCGTCGCGTCGTACGTGGCGACCTCGGCCCGGCCGTCGTGCCAGACCGGATCGTCCCGCCACGGGCGCGTGAACTCGGCGAGGGGGTTGGCGGCGAGCGCGTCGGCGCAGATCATCAGGCCCGCGAGGGTGGCGACGGCGGTGCGGATCGCTGAGGCGTTCGGTTTCATGCCAGCAATGGTATGCCGGCAGGGGCGCGGCGTGTGCGGGCGGGTCACGGCAACGCCGCCGCCGCCGGCCAGCGCGCGGCGCCGCTGAACATGGCGTCGTAGCGCCTCGCGTACGCCTCGTGCATCCGTGCCTGCGTGAACCGCTCGCGCAGGCGCCGCCGGCCGGCGTCGGCGAGGCGGCGGCGCAGGCCGGGATCGCGCAGCAGGCGCAGCAGGTTCGCGGCGAGGGCGTCGGCGTCGCGGCGGGGGCTGAGCAGGCCCGTCACGCCGTGCTCGACCACCTCGCCGTTGCCGCCCACGTCCGTCGCCGCGATCGGCACGCCCGCCGCCATCGCCTCCAGCAGTGTCACCGAGACGCCCTCGCTGAGGCTCGAGAGCACGAACGCGTCGCCGCCGGCCAGCAGCGCCGGCACGTCGTCCCGCCGGCCCAGAAACGTCACCCGCTCGGTTACGCCCAGGTCGCGCGTCTGCCGCTCGGCCGCCGCACGCCCCTCCCCGTCGCCGATCAGCACCAGCCGGGCGCGCGGCTCGGCCTCGACGAGCCGCGCAAACGCCCGCAGCGACGTCTCGTGGTCCTTCACCGGGGCAAACCGCGCCACGTGCAGCACCGCCAACTCGTTGTCGTCCAGGCCCATCGCGCGGCGTGCCGCGGCGCGATCGGCCTGCTCATACGGCCGCGGGTCGATCCCGTTGTAGATCACCTCGACGCGGTCGGTGGCGATGGCCTCGTGCGCGATCAGAGCGTCGCGGATGAATGAGCCGACGGCGGTGACGCGATCGGCGGGCTTGAGCAGCAGGCGGTTGGCGAGCACGCGGCGGCGCTTGCGCCGGTCGGGGTAGTGTCGGCCGTGCTCGGTGAACAGGATCGGCGGGTGGCCGCCGAGCCCGCCGGCGCGTGAGAGGGCGGCGTAGAAGAACGGCGTGTACTGGTGGGCGTGGAGCAGGGCGACGCCGTGGTCGCGGACGGCGTGACGGAGGCGTCGTGCGACGGCGGGGTCGATCCCCGGTCGCCGGCCCAGGTGCACGACGGGGTAGCCGTCGGCGGCGAGGCGTTCGCCCAGGGGCCCGACGCCGTCGAGGCAGAAGAAGGCGAAGCGGAAGCGGTCGGCCAGCCGGCGCGCCAGGGCGTCGGCCAGGACCTCGGCGCCGGCCAGGTCGAGCCGGTGCAGCACGTGGGCGATGAGGGGCGGGGCGTGGGTCATGGTCGGCCTGGAGCGGGCGGTATCGGGGCTCGGCGGCTACCGAGCGTATCGGTCAGGGGAGCGTGCGGGGGTTGAAAGGGGGCGTCGTCGGGGCGGTTTTACATTATCTGTGCTAATAAAATGCCTTGTTGACATAACTGAGACTAATCCTAGAATGCTGGCGACATGCAGACTTTGCGCCTATTCTGTGACGTGGCGCGGTGCCAGAGTTTTTCGCAGGCGGCGTCGCTTCACGGGATCACCCAGTCTGCCGCCAGCCAGCGGATCGGACAGCTTGAGAAGCGCCTCGGCCTGACCCTGATCGACCGCTCGGTGCGGCCGCTGGTGCTCACCGAGGCCGGGGAGTTGTTCCGCGAGGGCTGCGAGGACCTGCTGCAGCGGTACGACAAGCTGGAGCAGCGGGTGCTGGGGATGCGAGAGGACCCGCACGGGCCGGTGCGTGTGGCGGCGATTTACTCGGCGGGGATCGAGCTGCTAGAGCGGGTCCGTGAGCGGTTCCAGCAGCACAACCCGCGGATCCGCGTGGAGATCCACTACGAGAAGCCGGACGACGTGTACAGCGCGGTACGGGCCAAGGAATGCGACGTGGGCATCGTTTCTTATCCACAGCGATGGCGGAAGGTCGGGGTGATCCCGCTGCGAGACGAGGTGATGGCGGTGGTGTGCAACCCCGAGCACCCGCTGGCCGGGCGGGCGCGGGTGAGGCCGGCGGAGCTGTCGCAGTATCCGATGGCCACGTTCAGCATGGACCTTCCGGCGGGGCGGCGGATCCGCCAGTACCTGCGCGAACACGAGGCCGAGCCCATGGTCACCCACGTCTTTGATAACGTGGACACGATCAAGAACGCGGTGATCGTGACCAACCGCTGGGCGCTGCTGCCCAAGCGGACGGTGATGCGGGAGGTGGCGGTGGGCTCGCTGCGGCTGATCGAGCTGGAGCCGACGCTGGTGCGCCCGCTGGGGATCATCTACCGGCGTCAGCAGCGCAACGGGGCGGCGTTCGACCCGGCGACGCAGGTGTTCGTGGACTTTCTGCTCCAGCACGCCGGGCCGGACGTGGACGTCATCGCTCAGATCGAGGCGGATCGCGGGGGATTCATCGGAGCCGGTGTATGACAATCGAGCGCAAGGCAACTCGAAGCGTCGCGACCGGCGTCGCGACGGCGGCGGACCGTCCGGGCGCGCCCGGTCGGCAGGGGCTGTACGACCCGGCGTACGAGCATGACTCGTGCGGCGTGGGGCTGGTGGCGCACATCAAGGGGGCGCGCAGCCACGGGATCGTGCGGGACGCGTTGTCGATGCTCCAGCGGATGGACCACCGCGGGGCGTGCGGGGCGGACGCGAACACGGGCGACGGGGCGGGGATCCTCACGTCGCTGCCGGACGAGCTGCTGCGGGAGCTGGCCGAGCGGGAGCTGGGCCGGGCGCTGCCGCAGCCGGGGCGGTACGCGGTGGGGATGCTGTTTCTGCCGCGGGACGAGGCGGTGGCGGCGCGTTGCCGGCAGGTGTTCGAGCGTTACGTGGCCGAGCAGGGCCAGAAGCTGCTGGGCTGGCGTCGGGTGCCGACGGACGCGGAGCAAGCGGGCGTGGGGGCGACGGCGCGGGCTAGCGAGCCGGCGGTGTGGCAGGTGTTCGTCGCGGCGCAGGGCGAGGCATCGGGAGACCGCGAGGCGTTCGAGCGGCAGCTCTACACGATCCGCAAGCGCGCGTACCACGCGATCAAGGGGACGGACGGCGTGGGGGGGATCGGCCCCGAGGCCGAGGGGTACTACGTCTGCTCGTTCTCGAGCAAGATCATCGTGTACAAGGGCCAGCTCACCAGCGGGCAGGTCCCGCGGTATTACCCGGACCTGCGTGACGAGCGGTACGTCTCGCACCTGGCGATGGTGCACTCGCGGTTCTCGACGAACACGTTCCCGTCGTGGGACCGGGCGCAGCCGATGCGGTGGATGTGCCACAACGGCGAGATCAACACGGTGCGTGGGAACGTGAACTGGATGAAGGCGCGTCAGGGCCAGATGCGCTCGGAGCGGTTCGGGGAGGACCTGCGTCGGCTGATGCCGGTGATCGACCCGATGACCAGCGACTCGGGGATGTTCGACAACGTGCTGGAGCTGCTGCTGATGGCGGGCCGGTCGCTGCCCGAGGCGATCATGATGATGATCCCCGAGGCGTGGGAGAACCACGAGTCGATGCCGCTGAACCGCCGGGCGTTCTACGAGTATCACAGCAACCTGATGGAGCCGTGGGACGGCCCGGCGTCGGTGGTGTTCACCGACGGGCAGTACGTCGGCGCGGTGCTGGACCGCAACGGGCTGCGTCCCAGCCGGTACTACGTGACCGACGACGACCGGGTGGTGATGGCCTCGGAGGTGGGGGTGCTGGACATCGACCCGGCGAAGGTGGTGCACAAGGGCCGGCTGCAGCCGGGGCGGATGTTCCTGGTGGACTTCGAGCAGGGCCGGATCGTCGCCGACGAGCAGATCAAGACGCGGATCGCCACCGCGCGGCCGTACGGCCAGTGGCTTCAGAGCAACCGGATCGAGCTGGGCGAGCTGAGCGTGCCGCACGACCGGGTGCCCCGGCGGATCGAGGGCGACGCGCTGATGGCGCGGATGCAGGCGTTCGGGTACACGACCGAGCACCTGTACATGCTGCTGCTGCCGATGGTGCAGAAGAGCCAGGAGCCGATGGGCTCGATGGGCAACGACGCGGCGCTGGCGATCCTCTCCGACCAGCCGCGGCTGCTCTACGACTACTTCAAGCAGCTTTTCGCGCAGGTGACCAACCCGGCGATCGACCCGATCCGCGAAGAGATGATCATGTCGCTGGAGTCGTACATCGGCCCCGAGGGGAACCTGCTGGAGACGACCGAGGCGCATTGCCGGCGGCTGCACCTGCCCGAGCCGGTGCTGACCAACCGCCAGCTCGCCGCGATCCGCGCCATGGACCGCCACGCCTGGCAGGTGCGCACGATCGACATCACCTACGAGCGAGGCGACGAGGACCCGCCCGCGACGCCGAACAACGGCTCGAACGGCGACGCCGCCGCGCACGCCGCCGCCACCAAGGACCTGCAACCTCACGCCGACCGCCTCACCGCCGCGCTCGACCGCGTCTGCGCCGAGGCCTCGCGCGCCATCGCCGACGGCGTGCAACTGATCGTGCTCTCCGACCGCGCCACCGGGCCCGACCGCGTGCCGATCAGCACCCTCCTGGCCGTCGGCGCCGTGCACCACCACCTGGTCCGCGAGCACAGCCGGACCAAGATCGGCCTGATCGTCGAGACCGCCGAGGCCCGCGAGGTGCACCACTTCTGCCTGCTGTTCGGCTACGGCGCCGACGCGGTCAACCCGTACCTGGCCTTCGACGCGCTGATGATCATGCGCGACCAGGACATCATCGCCCAGTCCGAGACCCGCGAGCGCATCGTCGGCGCGTACGTCAAGGCCGTCCACAAGGGCGTGCTCAAGGTGATGTCCAAGATGGGCATCTCGACGCTGGCCAGCTACAAGGGCGCGCAGATCTTCGAGGCCGTCGGGCTGAACCCGTCGGTCATCGACCGCTGCTTCACGGGCACGGCCAGCCGCATCAAGGGCGCCGGGTTCGACGTGCTCGCCGCCGAGGCCCTGCGCCGCCACGCGCTGGGGTTCCCCCGGCGGCTGGTCGTCCGCCAGTCGCAACTGGCCAACCCCGGCGACTACCACTGGCGCTCCGAGGGCGAGCGGCACGCGATCAACCCCCACACCGTCGCCACCCTCCAGCAGGCCGCGCGCACCAACAGCCGCGAGTCCTACCAGCGCTTCTCGGACCTGTGCGACCGCGACGCGCGCCACCGCTGCACCCTGCGCGGGCTGCTGCGCCTGCGCTGCGAGCAGACCGCGACCGACGGCCGCGCGCCCGGGTCCAACGGCGACGGCCGGCCCACCCCCGCCCCCGGCCTCACCCCGCCCGACG
>CAYSIX010000243.1:2226-5821 GCA_964431205.1 uncultured Phycisphaeraceae bacterium | reverse complement strand
GGACCGGCTCGCTGATCGTCGAGCCCGAGCCGCAGCCGCCCGACGACCTCGCCGGGCCCGACGACGCCCTGCTCCTCCTCCTGGCTCGGGACAAACCCGTGGAAATCCGGACCGGCGACGGCGATCGCGTCTCGGCCGCCTCGGCCGATTATCTGGTCAGCACGCAGCGCGTCGGCATTGCCGCCAGCGAAGGCTTCGACATGACGATCGACTCGCCGCGCCTCGGCACGATCACCGGCCGTCGCCTGACCCTCAATCAGACCACCGGCGTGGGCCTTGTGCTCGGGCCCGGCACGATCGACGCGCCGCTGAACGACGCCAACGCCACGCTCTTGACCACCGCCCCCGCGAACGAGGACGCGAACGCTCGCCTGCGTGCCGCATGGGCCGACCGACTCGACCTGAGGTTCGACACCAAGTTCGCCGACGACGACCCCAGCCATGGACCGACCGACGGCCGTCCGAACACCGATTCAAGCCGGCGGCCGAGTGAAGCGAAGCCCCGGTCCGCCGAGCGTCATCACGACGAAGCCTCGGATTCCCGTCGTAGCGCCCGCGCCCGCCTCGACGCCCTGCGCCAGGCGACGTTCCACGGCGACGTGCACGTCGCGCACCCGGGCTTTGACCTGCACGGCGACGAGCTGGCGCTGCACCTGGATCGGCCGGTCGATGGCCGACAACACCTGTCGCGCCTGGACGCGGCGGGGCACGTGCGTTTCGCCGCGACGCCGGACGCCGAAGGCGACACGTTGACGCGCGGCGGCGATTCGCCGAACGCGCCCGAGTCGCCGCTGACCCTCGACGCCGACACGCTGCGCCTGCGCCAGCCGCGTCCCGACGCCGGCACCACCGACGATCGCCGCACGCACGTGATCGCCGACGGAAGCGTCACCGCCACGCAGGCGGGCATGCGCCTGACCGCCGGTCACCTTGAACTGTGGATTCTCCCAGACGAGGCCCCAAGCGGAGACGAGGCGGCACAGCCACCGAGTCCCGGGGCGTCCGCCTTGGTCCGACCCGACCCGACCGACGCCGCAAGCCGACCGCCCGGCGAACCGAAGGCGCGCCCCCACGACGCCTCCCGCGTCGATCGCCTGCTGGCCACGCGCGACGCCCGCGCCGTCCTGACCGACCCGGTCATCGAGCTCGTCGGCGAATCGCTCGACGTCGACCCCCGCGCCGGCACGCTCGTGCTCGAGGGCGTCGACGACGAGCCCGCCCACGCCATCCGTCCCGACGCCACGCTCAGCGGCCCCCGCATCACCATGCGCCGCGACTCCGAATCGCTCGACGTGGCCGGCCCCGGGTGGATCGACATGTTGCTGAACCCCGAGAAACCGGCCGAGACGCTCAACGTCGCGTGGCAGCAGAGCCTGGCCTACGACGGCGCGGCGCAGGAGGCCGTGTTCCAAGGCGGCGTCATCACGACCACCACCCGACCCGGCCAGACCAGCCGCCTCGCGAGTCAGACGCTGCGCCTCTGGCTCGAAGCGGTCGAACCGGAACATCTCAATCCGCCGCGCGACGCCGACCCCAAGCCGCGGGCTGAGCAAAGCGAAGCCCCGGATCCGACGGATCGCGCGACGCCGCTGAGCGGCCAGCGTCGCATCCGCCGCGCCTTGGCCGAAGGCGACGCCGACTTCATCGCCGAGCGGTTCGCCGACGACGCCGCGGGCTCGCTCGAATCGCGGTTCCGCCTGCTCGGGCCCACCATCCGTTTTGATCAGCCCACGCAGCGGATCGACGTGGACGGGCAGGGGACCATGACCATCGAGGATTACCGCGACCGCGAGTCGCCCGGCGAGGCCGCGACGAACGCCGGCACGCCCGCCGATCCCGCGCCGGCCGTCGCGCTCAGCGGCCGCGGCGCCACCTCGTTCTGGTGGACGGGCCGCTGGTCGATGGACCTGGCCCGGGACGTGCTGACGATCGAGAAGGACGTGCAGATGGTCCACCGCTCGCCCCGCGGTGAGGCGCCCGTGCTGTTCGACTGTCAAACCCTCACCGCCGAGCTGAGCGACAGCGGCGGGTTCGGCGCGTGGATGGATAGCGATGCCACCCGCCCGCGCATCGCCGCCGTCCAGGCCGAGCACGCCGTCCGCGTCCTGCGTGGCGATCAGCAGATCCTCGCCGACTACATGCGCTACGTCGCCGCCCGAGACACCGTCCGCTTCTGGGCCGAGCCCGACGGCTTCGTCGAAGTCATCGAGCAGAAGCCCGGCCGACCCACACCCCTGCGAGCCCGCACGCTGACCTGGGACCTGCAGAGCAACGAGCTGGACATCGGCTCCGCCGGCATCACCGCCCCCCTGCCGCGATGACGACGTGCTTGCCCATCCAGCCGGGTTCCGGTTCCGGCCCTTCGCCGCCGCTCAGGGCTCGGCTTTGCGCGATCACCAAGCCGAGGCTGGAGCGCAGCGAAGCCCCGGGGCCCACATCCGCAGAGGGACGGCCCGGCGTCGGTCACATGGTCAGGTTCGCCGCCTGCTTCGCCATCCGCTGCTGTGCCTCGATGCCCCGGCGAAGGCTCAGCAGCAGCTCGTGAATCACCGTCACCGCGGGCTCGAACTTGCCGCCGGCCGACCGCTCACGCATCTGGCCGCTTCGTTCGATCAGGCCGTCCAGCTCCTCCCGCAGCGATTCCCGGCTCGACGCCAGGTTCGCCCGCAACGCCTCCAGCTCCGCCTGCAACTGCTTCACGTCCTTTGGCTCGACCATGGTCATGCCTCCCACGACGTCATCGGGTCCACGTCCCGCCGGCCCCCGTCGTATCGGAAAACGAACCCACGCTCTGCCACTTTCCGATCGCCCGACCCCCCGCTCCGATATCTCGGGCTCGGATCGCACGACCCCCAAGCCGAGGCCTGAACGGCAGCGAAGCACCGGAGCACACCCGTGGATCACACGCCCGAACGACACACCCGGACACCGCCCGGTCGCACCCCCGACGCCACGCCGTCCGCCGGATCATCCGCCAGCGATCCTTTGCATGTCCGTTGACGAATCCCGTGGCCGGCGCCTTGTCTTTCACGTCCCCGGCCGCGCCAGGGCACGTTTTTTGCCGTTTCGCATCCGATAACCGGTTTTTTCCGCGTGAGTCCTCAAGCTTTATTCAACGCGTGCCCATCCGCTGCCGATACACGAAACCAATCGTTTACGGCTACTTGCGCCGGAGCTGGTGACTTCGACGGTGCGCAGGTGGCCACCAGACCGGACGGTATCTAAGGAGCAAGCCATGGCTACGAATCGCACCAGCACCCGTCGGACACGGAGCACGGCCAAGCGCCGATCGAGCGCTTCGCCCAAACGCCGCACCAGCACCTCCGCCAAGCGGCGGACCACCACCCGGGCCAAGACCACCCGGCGGCCCAAGGCCAAGACCCGCAAGACCACCACCACGCGTGCCAAGGCCCGCAAGGCCTCGCCCGCCAAGGCGCGCCGTCGCAAGACCACCACGACCGCCAAGGCCAAGAGCCGATCGGCCTCGCCCGCCAAGGCGCGTCGTCGCAAGACCACGACCGCCAAGAGCAAGGCCCGCAAGGCCTCGCCCGCCAAGGCGCGTCGTCGCAAGACCACGACCGCCAAGAGCAAGGCC
>CAYSIX010000243.1:0-2126 GCA_964431205.1 uncultured Phycisphaeraceae bacterium | reverse complement strand
CGCAAGGCCACGACGGCCAAGAGCCGCAAGACGACCACCGCGCGGAAGCGCAAGACCGTCCGCGCCGCCGCGCCCAAGTGGCAGCCCGAGTTCGACGCCGCCGGGTTCCCCTTCGCGGCCAAGACCGGCTTCCGCCGCGCCGCCTGATTGGCGGTTCAAACCCCAGGCCCCGTTCAGCGCCGGCCACCCGCCGGCGCTTTTTTTGCGCGCCGTGAGGCGCCGTTTCCTGCTGAGCCGCGGGGCCACGTCCCGCGGACGCCTTCGTCCACGTGGCTCACACGCTCAACCCGCGACCCACGCCCGCGCAAAAGTTCGCGAGGCATTGCCTGCCCGGTTCCGGCCAACGGATCACGTCGCCGTCGCGCGACACCGCGCGACGAAGGCGGCGTACTGCTCGGGGGTGTCGATCCCGTGGTGGCGCACCGGCATGACGACGGTGGCGATGGCGTAGCCGTGCTCGAGCGCGCGGAGCTGTTCGAGGCGTTCGGTCTGCTCGAGCGGGGTGGCCGGGAGCGTGGGGTAACGCAGGAGGAAGTCACGGCGGTAGGCGTAGATGCCCAGGTGCTTGAGGTGCGCGGGCGCTTCGCCGGCTTGTTGCGGAGGCGCGGCGTCGTGGCGAACGAAGGGGATCGGGCAGCGGGAGAAGTAGAGCGCGCGGCCGCGCTGATCGAGCACGACCTTGACGATGTGGGGGTCGTCGGGGTCTTCGTCGTCGGCGAAGGGGCTGGCGACGGTGGCCATGGGGGCGTCGAAGTCGGCGGCGAGGGCGTCGACGAGGCGGTCGATGACGGCGGGCTCGATCTCGGGCTCGTCGCCCTGGACGTTGACGATGAGCTGGGCGTCTCGGGGCTCGAGGCCGGCGGCGACCTCGGCGAGGCGGCAGGTGCCGTTGGGGTGATCGTCGCGGGTCATGACGGCGTGTCCGCCGAAGGCGGCGACGGCGTCGGCGATGCGGCGATCGTCGGTGGCGACGAGGACGCGGCTGACCCGAATGGCGCGGCGGACGCGCTCGACGACGTGCTGGATCAGCGGCTTGCCGGTCTCGGCGGCCAGGGGCTTGCCGGGGAAGCGCGTCGAGGCGTACCGGGCGGGGATGATGGCGACGGCGAGCGGCGGTGCGTTCACGGGGCTGCAATATAACGCGGTGGCGCGTAGCGAGCGGTTGCGGGTGGCGCGCGACGGGAGAGGCACGCGTTCGGCGGCGTCCACGAATCGTGGCCCCGCGGCTGTGGCCGCGGGCAGACCGTTCGCGCAGTCAGCGCTTGCCCCGCCGGACCGCTTCGCGGTTCAACCCTGCAGACGGGTGACCAGCTCGCGGATGGTGTTCATGCGTTCCTGGATATCGCGGAACTTGATGTCGGTTCGCAGGATGGCCGAACCGAGCTGCTGGGCTTCCTTGGCGTGCTCGAGGTTCTTGCCGGATTCGGCGGACTGAGCGAGTGCGTTCATCAGCAGGTAGCGCAGCTCGAGGGCCTGGCGGTCGTCGGAGAGCTTATGAGCCTCGACGCCTTCGCGGAGGGTCTCGATCGCTTCGTCGAGCCAGCCCTTGTCCATGTAGCACCGGCCGAGGTACTCGTGCGCCGAGGCGCGGTGCTTGGGGTCGGACTTGGCCTGCTGGAACGCGCCGATGGCGTCGTCGGTCTTCCCGGCGAGGTAGAGCCGCTTGCCCAGCTCGTAGCGCAGGGCGAGGTCGGTCGGGTAGTTCTTGACGCGTTCGGTGTACTCCTGGAGCTCGAAGGCGAGCTGGCGCTTGCGGGCTTCCTGGTACTTCTGACGTGCGGCGTCGTCGTCCGGCTTCTCGCGGACCTTGTTGGCCAGCGCCCGCGTCACGCGCGACATCTGCTTCATCTTGATGTCGCCGACGCGCATCTTGAAGCGGTACTGGCCCGACTCCTCCCACGCCTGCATGAGGACCTTGATCGCCTCTTCCTCGGCTTCCTT
Organism: uncultured Phycisphaeraceae bacterium; assembly: GCA_964431205.1. Classification (GTDB taxonomy): domain Bacteria; phylum Planctomycetota; class Phycisphaerae; order Phycisphaerales; family Phycisphaeraceae; genus CAYSIX01. Next base: position 185 of record CAYSIX010000243.1, on the reverse strand, counting down.
CGACTGCTTCTGCAACAGCGCGTCGACGAGCCGGTGACGACGACGGCGTTGAGCCGCGGCTCTGGCGTGACGGTCAGGGGCTGCTGCGCGCCGCCGGCGCGGGCGCCGCCGCGAACAGTCTGCTGGAGAATCCGGGCCAGCGTGGTGGAGTCGGCATACTGCAGCGGATACACCTTGACGAGGAA
>CAYSIX010000242.1:0-5859 GCA_964431205.1 uncultured Phycisphaeraceae bacterium | reverse complement strand
GCCAGCATGATCACGAACATGTACGTGACCAGGATCGCCCCGCCGTAGATGATCGCCAGCGCAAAGGCCATGAACTCGGCCGAGAGCACCAGGAACAGCCCCGCCGACGCCAGCACCACCATGATGAACCACAACGCCGCGTACACCGGGCGGGTGTGGGTGATCACGCGTACCGCGGCGACGATCGCGATCGCGCTGAAGATGTAATAGAACGGAATCGCCGAGGACTCCAAACCCAGGTCGTAAGGCGAGCGGCTCAGGTACAGCCACAGCCCGCCCAGCGACGCGGCGCCCAGCAGCGCGCCCAGCGCCTTGAGCCCGCCGGCCCGACGCCCGGGCATGAGCATCCACACCGCCACCGCACCGGCGACGTAGAGCAGATACAGGATGGTGTCACTCTGGGGCATGCGTGACCGTGGCGAGTCCCCTGCGGTCGGCGCCCGGGCCGGCGACGACGCCTCGGCTCCGGCACTGAAGGGGCACAGCATAGGAGCGGCCCCACACCATTTCAACAAAGCCATACGAACGCCGACCCACCCGCCCTCGCGTTGTCGGCGGTTCAACAACGGCCTATCGTGGCCCGCTCTCGAAGGGGTCGGCCACCATGGACTGTCGCCGCTGCGGCTATCAGCTCTGGAACCTCACCGAGCCGCGATGTCCCGAGTGCGGCGAGGCGTTCGACCTGCGCTCCTATCGCTTCCGCCCGGACACGGTCGCCTTCGCCTGCCCCTACTGCGGCGCCCAGCACCGCGGCGCCGGCGAGGCGTACCTGCCCAGCACCGACGCCCGCGCGACCTGCCAGGCCTGCGGCCGGGACATGCCCGTCGCGTCCATGCGCGTCGTGCCGCTGACCGACCCGCCCACCCCGGCCATCGCCGACCGCCTGCCCTGGGAACGCGCCGACGAGCTGGGCTTCTGGCGGGCGTGGTACCAGACGTTCAAGCTGACGCTCTCGGCGCCCTCACAGGTCGTGCGGCAACTGCTGCCGACGAGCACCGTCGGCCGGGCGTACCGATTCGCGACGTGGTGCTATTTCCTGCCGGCGATCGTGTACGCGGCGCTGCTGGCGCTGCTTTTCGTTTCCCTCTGGCTGGCGGCGCCGGGCAGCACAAGCGGATCACCGGGCGGCTGGTTCGCTCTGGCGTGGTTCCCGGTCTTCAGCATTCTGTGTGTCGTCGCTGGCTTCTCGTTGATCGGACCGCTGCTGGTGATCGTCTTCGGCGCGATGCCGGCGCACCTGTTTCTCATGGTGTTCGAGCCGCATCGCCAGCCGTGGCATCACACGGCGAGGGCGTACTGCTACGCGCAGGGGCCGCTGGCGTTGATGGCGATCCCGGTCTGTGGGTTTTATCTGGCCGGCGTGTTTCAGATCTGGTCGCTGGTGGCGGCGATCCTGATGCTCAAGGCCGAGCACGGCATCTCGGGGTTGAAGGCGACGGTGGCGGCGTTGTGGGCGCCGCTGCTGATGATGGGGCTGATGATCGCGATGCAGGTGCTGGTGCTGACGACGCGGTTCGGCGTGTCGGGGCCGGGCTCACCGATGATCGTGCCGATGCCGTCGACCCCGTGACCGGGCCGAGTCACGGGCGCGGGCGGGTCAGTCGGGTTTGAGCGAGGGCGGCTCGTCGTCGCCGGCGGGGAGGGTGACGGGCCGGCGGGTGAGCCGATCGCTGCCGGGCAGGGCGCACAGCCGCGGCTGGCCGCAGGTCGGGCAGGCGGTCATGGCCTCGAGCTTGTTGAGGTAGGCGACGAGGGTGGCGACGACGGTGGCGTGGCTCCAGGTCAGCGGGGAGACCGACAGCGGGGCGTTGGTTTCCGGATGGACCTGCTCGGCCAGAACGTTGGAGGGCAGGGCGCGGTCGGCGACCCACTCGATGATGGGCACGGCCTGGTGGAGCTCGTCGACGCTCCTGGCCCGGGCGATGTAGTAGTCCGCGAGCCAGAGCGTGCAGATGAACCAGGGGTTGCCCGGGACCTTGTCGGTGTCGTCGCTGACGCGGTGGTAGTAGTCGCCGCTGTATCGGGCGACGCCGCCGACGTCGGTGCGGACCCACAGCTTCTTCTCGATCGCGGTCATGGTCGAGGCGACGCGGGGGTCGTCCACGGGCAGCAGGCCCATGGCGAAGATGGCGAACATGGAGGCGTCGACGACGGGGTCGCGTTCGAACTCGATCTCGCCGGCGGGGTTGGTGGCGCGGCCGTTGCCGGCGGTGCGGCCGAAGATGTGCTCGAGGTTGGCCTCGGCGGCGCGGGGGCTGCGGTCCTCGAGCACGTCGGCCATGAGCGCGGCGGTGCGGTCGTGGTCGAGCGGGACGATCCGCCGGTAGAACCGATTGTGCTCGGCGGACCACAGGTGCGTGCAGAAGGCGTCGCGGACCTGGTCGGCGGCGCGGGCGTAGACGCCGGCGCGCGTCGTGTCCCCGAAGCAGACGGCGAACTGCCACGCCGCCTTGAGCCCGCCGTAGACGGTCGCGACGGTGAACGCGTGCACGCCCCATCGCTCCTCCCACAGGTCGTAGCTGGGCAGGGGCAGCCTGGTGACCGGGTCCCGGAAGCGGACGAGGAAGTCGGCGGCCTTCTGGACCAGGTCGACCCAGAGGGGGCGGACGAACTCGATGTCGCGGTAGCGGACGTAGTGCCGCCACAGGGCCCAGATGACCAGGGCGGTCTCGTCCTCCTGGATCGGCAGTTGAGGCTGGCCGTTGGCGACCCAGGGGTGCCAGCTCGACGCGGCGGACCCGTCGGGGTTGTACTTGTGCAGGAAGCAGCCGCGGTCGGTCAGCAGGCGGGAGCTGAAGGAGAAGAAGGATCGGGCGACGTCGGGGAAGCCGGCGGCGTCGACGGCGTCGGCGACGAACGCGCCGTCGCGCGGCCAGAGGTAGGAGTAGGTGTCGCGGGAAAACTGCATGATGTCCGAGTCGTTGGCGGCGATGATCGCGCCGTTGTTGTCGATCTGCGTGCGGACGATCAGCAGCGATCGCTTGTAGAGGTCGACGAGGCGTTCGCTGATGCCGCTCTCGGCCGGGGCGGGGAAGTCGCTGCGCGCCGCGGCCAGCCACAGCCGCCAGTAAGCGACCGTCCGGTCGATCACGCCCTGCGGGCCCTCGCGGTGCAGGAACCGGTGCACCTTCTCCATGTCCTCGTAGTTGCGCCCGCACCCGAGCACCAGGTGCACCAGCCGCGAGCCCTTGGGCGGGAGCTGCACGCGCACGAGCATGGTCGAGTCGACGGCGCCCTGGGCGATGGCGTTGCCGCCGAGGCAACCGTCCTCGGCGTCGCGCCACGTGCCCTCGGCGCCGTGGAACCCCGCGGTCCCGGTGGCGTACTCGTCGACCTGCTGCTCGCCGTCGAGATAGAAGCAGGCCATGATGTAACGGCTCTTACGGTAATGGATGAGGCTGCGCAGCCGCGGGTCGTAGTACGCCGTGTCGCCCACCTTCGTGCCGAACATGTGGAAGTCGTGGTGGTGGATCAGACGGACTTCGCGCTCGGTGTCGGCGAGGTTGATCACCTCGATGCGACGCACGAGCACGGGGCGGTGGAAGTCCACGACGTCGCAGCAGTGCAGCTCGACCTGCAGGTCCTCGTTGCGCATCGTCACGTCGGTGGCCAGCGTGTCGTCGAGGTACCGCAGGTCGATGTCCCAGTTGTCGTCGGACCAGTAGAGGCGTTTGCGGCGTCGGTCGCCCTGGCGGACCTTGTCCTCGGCCAGCGGGGACCAGACGCCGAAGCGGCAGGGCCCGCCGCCGGCGTGGTTCTCCTGCCCGACGTGCGGGAAATAGAGGTCCCGCACGCGGTAGTGGTGATCGAACGTCACCAGCATCTGGCCGTTGCCGACGGGGATATCACGGGGCATGGGCGGGCGAGCCTCCTTGCAGGCGGGTCAGGTCCCTCAGTCAACAGCATATCGGCACGAACGGCAGCGCATCTCAGGGCCCGTCGGCATCGCTTGACACATCCGCCCGGCCGATAACCCCGGCGCCCACCCGCCACGACGCCACCGCCACCGTCCGCGGCGGCAGCACCAGCTCGATCGTCCCCGCCTCCGGCTCGATCCGCCGCAGCGTCTGCCAGACCAGCGGCGGCTCGGCGTCCGGCGGCTTGCCGTGCAGAAGCCGCAGCGTCACCTGCCCTTGCGGCGACACCGCCGACCCGTCCACACGCACCCGCGCCGCCTCGTCATAACCCCGGTGGATCAGGTGCAGATACACCCGCCGATCCTCCGCCGTCGCCACCACGTCCAGCATCGCCACCTTCGCCGCGGGCCGGATCCCCCCCATCTCGTACGGCTGCTCGTAGCTCGGCACGCCCTCGAACTCCACGCGCAGCCGCCGATCGCCGTGATGCCGCGTGTAGAAGCCCAGCACCGCGCCGGTCGGCAGGTAATGCGGCGGCTCGACGCCCTCGGGGTCCACCCGGATCGCCGTGATCCCCCAGGACTGGCCCACCATCATCGACTGATTCGCGATCCGCACGCGATCGCCCCGCCTCATCAGCGCGTGCAGGTAGCCCGCCGCCCCCACGCCCTGCGCCCAGCGATCCGTCGGCGGCTTCGACCCGCTCATCTGCCACCAGCCGTTCCAGTTCCACTCCGTCACCGCCACGCGATACGGCGTCTCGAGCACGCCCTGGCCCAGCGGCAGGTGACTCTGGCCGGCGGCGTCGAACTGAGGCGTCGCCACCCACGCCGACCAGACCTCCCGCGGGCTCAACGCCATCGCGTCCACCACCTGCCCGTCACGCTTTACCTCACGGATCCCCCACGGCCGGTAGTCGTGCACGCTGAGCATGTCGATCCGCTCGCCGAGGCGCTCGGCGATGGCGCGGGCGACGCTCGGCCGCGTCGCGTCGGTGATCAGCCGAACCCGCGGGTCCACCCGGCGCATCGCGTCGACGAACGCCTCCAGGCAGGTCAGGTGCCAGTCGGTGTACGCCGCCTCGCCCGTCCGCTCGACCGTCTCCTTGTTGTAAAGCCAGATCTCGTTTCCGATCTGGAAGTAGCGGACGCGGTAGGGCGTCTCGCGGCCGCGACGGGCGCGTCGGCCGGGCCAGTCGCGCAGCTCCTGGGGCAACTGGGCGTCGAGCGGCGCGTTGCAGTAGGCGACCAGAGCGGCGGCGCGCTGGGCGACGTCGTGAAGCGGACGCCGCTTGAGCAATGCCGTCTCGAAGTTGACCACGAGCAACGGCTCGGCGTTGACCCGCTCGCAGAGGGCGAGGAACGCGTCGACGCCGAAGCGTCGCTGGACGTCGTCCCGCCCCCAGCCGTCGTCGGGCGGGTCGGCGAGAAAGTCGGTCCAGTCGGTCTTCTCGACCATGCCGCCGCCGGGGAAGCGGATGATTGGCGGTTCGAGGCGCTCGATCCGTTCGACGACGGCCGGCGCCAGGCGGTCGCCCTGCGCGAGCAGAGCCGCCTCGACGCCCAGCTCGCCGCCCCAGTTGGCGTGCTCGAGGAAGTGGCCGAACAGCAGCGGGCTGATCGGATGCTCGACGTCGGCGGTGACGGCCAGGCGGATCGGCTCGTCGGCGCGGGCCGGGTGCCCGAGGCCGACCGGAGCCATGACGAGGGCGACCAGGGCGAAGAGGCGGCGGCCGGCGGCTCGTCGGCGTGCGCCCGCGGCAGGGCCGACCCGTGGACGCATCGCCGGAACGCGTCCCGGCCCGATCCCTTTGCTCACGGTTGCCACCGGCCGTAGTATACCCCGCCACGAGACCCTACCGACGCGAGGCGCCATGCCAACGATCACCATTGACGGAAAACGCTGTGAGTTCGAGGGCAAGAAGAACATTCTTCAGGTCGCCCTGGACCACGACATTGAGGTGCCGCACTACTGCTATCACCCCGGTCTCTCGGTGGTGGCC
>CAYSIX010000241.1:5566-5878 GCA_964431205.1 uncultured Phycisphaeraceae bacterium | reverse complement strand
TGGCCAGTTGCCGGATCTGCCTGGCCGAGGTCGCCGCGCCCAACCCCCGCAACGACAACAAGCTCGAGCTGATGCCCAAGCTCGTGCCCACCTGCCAGACCCCCGCCGCCGACGGCATGGAGGTCTACACCCGCAGCCCCAAGTCCATCGCCAACCAGAAGGCGGTGATGGAGTACCTGCTGATCAACCACCCCCTGGACTGCCCGGTCTGCGACCAGGCCGGCGAGTGTTACCTGCAGGACTACAGCTACAAGTACGGCCGGTCCGGCTCCCGCTTCGAAGAAGACAAGATCAAGCAGCCCAAGAAGGACC
>CAYSIX010000241.1:0-5556 GCA_964431205.1 uncultured Phycisphaeraceae bacterium | reverse complement strand
GACCTGGGCCCCTATGTGCTGCTCTACTCCGACCGCTGCATCATGTGCTCGCGCTGCGTGCGGTTCACCAAGGAAGTCACCGGCACCGGCGAGATCGGGATCTTCGGCCGCGGGTCCAGCGAGCAGATCGACGTGTTCCCCGGCAAGGCGCTGGACAACGAGCTGTCGGGCAACGTCATCGACATCTGCCCCGTCGGCGCGCTGCTGGACAAGGACTTTCTCATGTCGATGCGCGTCTGGAACCTCAGGAAGACGCCGAGCATCGACGGGATCACCGCCTCGGGCGACAACATCTCGATCGAGCACAACGAGGGGCGGATCTACCGCGTCAAGCCGCGCACGAACATGGACGTGAACAAGTGGTGGATCAGCGACGAGATCCGCTTCGGGTGGAAGTTCGTGCACCACGAGGACCGCTTCCGCACGCCGATGCGGCTGGTGCAGGGCGCGATGGAGGAGTGCGACTGGAACCTGGCGTACCGCGACATCGTCGAGTCGTTCCAGCGGGCGGTGCAGGACAAGGGCCCGGGGTCGCTGGCGTTGATGGTCAGCCCGATGCTGACGTGCGAGGAGGCGTACCTGCTGGGCAAGCTGATCATCGCGATGGACGACGAGGCGGTGATCGGGATCGGCCCGGTGCCGGTCAGCGGCGAGGACAAGACGTTCCCGGGCGGGTACACGGTGTACGCCGAGAAGTGCCCCAACAGCCGGGGCGTGCGTCGGGCGTTGAATCAGTTGACCGACTCGGTGCTGGAGTTCGACGCGTTCGTGGAGACGATCGGCCGGGGGAAGGTCGGCGGGGTGCTGCTGACGGGCAACTACCCCAGCGCGTGGGTGACGCCGGAACTGGAGTCGGCGGTGAGCGGCAAGTTCACCGCGCTGATCGAGACGCTGCCGAACCGTCTGACGGAGAAGGTGGACGTGCTGCTGCCGGGGGCGACGTGGGCGGAGAAGGCGGGCACGTTCGAGAACGCGCATCATCGCCTTCAGAGCTTCAAGCAGGCGATCCCGGTGATCGAGCTGGCCAAGAACGAGGGTCAGATCGCGTTGGACCTGATGGCGGCGGCGGGGGCGGCGGAGCGTTCGCTGTACCACGATCGCAAGGTGCGCGTGGAGATGGGCGACGCGTTCGTGAGCGAGCTGCACGAGCCGCCGATCGCGTACCGCCGCGCGTCGGACATGGAGCTGGTGCAGCTTTGAGCCAGGCGGCGACGCGACGATTGGCCGCGACGGGCCGAGGTGCCCCCGGCATGTCCATGACGATCGATCAGCTCGCCGAGGCGATCGGGGCCCGTGTGGAGGGCGACGGCTCAGCCCAGGTCAGGGGTTGCGCGACGCTGGACGACGCCGGGCCCGCCGACGTCAGCTTCTTCAACCACCGCAAGTACACCGAAGCGTTGGGTCGCACGCGCGCCGCCGCCGTGGTGCTCGCCCCGGCCGACCGCGAGCTGGCCGGCGACCGCACCGTCCTGATCGCCGACGACGCGTACTTCGCCTTCCGCCAGGCCGTCGTCGCCCTCGTCGGCTTCCGCGAGCAGCCGCCGCCCGGCGTCTCGCCGCACGCCATCGTCGACGATACCGCCTCGATCGATCCGTCCTGCCACGTCGGTCCGTTCGCCGTCGTCGGCCCCGGCGCCCGCGTCGGGCCCGGCACCGTGGTCCACGCCCACGCCTACATCGGCGCCGACGCCCGCATCGGCCGCGACGGCATCCTCTACCCTCACGTCACCGTCTACGACCGCTGCGTCCTGGGCGACCGCGTCACCCTCCACGCCGGCTGCGTCATCGGACAGGACGGCTTCGGCTACGCCACCCACGCCGGCCAGCACCACAAGATCCCCCAGACCGGCAACGCCGTCATCGAGGACGACGTCGAGATGGGCGCCAACTGCTCGGTCGATCGCGCCACCCTCGGGTCCACCGTCGTCGGCGCCGGCACCAAGTTCTCCAACAGCGTCACCATCGGTCACGGCACCCGCGTCGGCCGGCACAACCTCTTCGTCGCCCAGGTCGGCCTGGCCGGGTCGGTCGAGACCGGCGACTACGTCGCCATCGGCGGGCAGACCGGCATCGCCGGACACCTGCGCATCGGACACCGCGCCCAGATCGCCGCCTGCTCCGGCGTCATGCACGACGTCCCCGACGACGCCGCCGTCGGCGGCACCCCCGCCATTCCCCTGACCGACATCAAACGCGTCTGGCTCCACTCCCAACGCCTGCCCGACCTGGTCGCGCGCATCAAACGCCTCGAGCGACAGCTCGATCAGCTCCGTGAACGCCACAAGCCCTGATCACGCCGCGAACAGTTCTGCCTGTCGTTGTCACCGATAGACCGGGCGAGCGCCGGGACTAGACCACCGAAGCCGAGGCCTGAGTGAGAGCGAAGGCTCGGATCCGACCCTGCGCCGCGCCCAGGGCCCGGCCTGCTTCTTCACCGCGTGGTCCCGATCCGCTTCGCTCAGCGCGACGACTCCGCCGCCCCCAGACGCAGCGTGCCCTCGTAACGGCTCTCGCCCGTCGCCTCGTCCGCCTGCCGCGGCAGACGCGGCAGCGCGATCGTGAAGTGTGTGTCCGCACGCACCGACGCGTCCTGACGCAGCGGCTCGATCCGCGGCTCGTCACGCAGGTACGAGTATTCCGGCTCGATCAGTACCACGCGCTCGCGCGAGACCCCGCATCCCCAGGCCATCGTCAACAACGCCGCCAGGGCCGTTCCGCGAACGATTGAACACACCATGAACACGCCCTTCGCGCCCCCGTTGTCTTCGACCCGTGACCCCTCATGAATCGGCGATCGCCGGCTCACGGTTCACCCGCCCCGGACCCGCCGGCTTATCGGCCACGTGCACGCCGACCCGACCCGATCCGTCCCGTTCCGATCAACTGTCCAATACACCCGCCGACGATCCAAACGGTCCGCGAAGATTTTCCCTCACGCGCGACCGGTTGACCTTCGCCTCGGCCTGGCCGACCATGCCCGGGCCGGTCACACCGGTCGCAACGTCTGTCACGCTCGCACGGGATGGCACGGATGGCCTCATTCACCGCTCAGGCTGGGTTGTTCTCCGCCGCCGCGTTCGAACGCGTCGCGACACAGGCCCCCGCCGGCTCCGGTGCCGCCGCCCCCCACTCCGTCGCGCCACCCCCCGCCTCACGACGGCGAACCCCCCGCGCCGAGGCCATGCGCCTCTGCGTCCTGGGCAGCGGCTCCGGCGGCAACTGCACCGTCCTGCAACACCGCGGCCGCACCCTGCTCATCGACGCCGGCTTCGGCCCCGTCACCACCGCCCGCCGCATGCGCCAGGCACGGCTCGACCCGACCGCCATCGACGCCGTCGTCCTGACCCACCTCGACCGCGACCACTTCCGCCCCGCCTGGCTGCGACGCCTGCCCCCCACCGCCACACGCCTGTTCCTGCACCGCTGGCACGCCGACGAGCTCGCCCGGCTCGACCGCGCCGCGCACACGCTCGACGCCGGTCTCGTCCAGCCCTTCGCCGATGAACCCTTCGAGCCCTGGCCCGGGCTCACCGTCTCCACCCTCCGTCTCCAGCACGACCGCCAGGGCACCATCGGCTACCGCTTCGACGCCGACGGCGCCTCCGTCGGCTACGCCACCGACCTCGGCCACGCCCCGCCCGCGCTCATCGACCACCTCGCCGGCGTCGACCTGCTCTGCCTCGAGTCCAACTACGACGAGCACATGACCCTCCACAGCCTACGCCCCACCTTCGTCAACCGCCGCAACCTCTCCGACTCCGGCCACCTGTCCAACGACCAGGCCTTCGACGCCGTTCGCCACATCGCCGACGCCAGCCCCCGCGGCAACCCCCGACACGTCCTGCTCATGCACCGCAGCCGACAGTGCAACCACCCGATGAAGGTCCGCCGCGTCTTCGAACGCGATCCCGTGCTGGCCCGGCGCGTGACGCTGACCGAGCAGCGCCGCCGCACGCGCTGGTTCGCCGTCACGCCGCTCAAACCCGCGCGCCGCGCCCAGCTCCGCCTGACGTTCTGAGCGTTGGTGAAACCGCACGCGCATGGGAAGCCGAGGCCTGAGCGATAGCGAAGGCTCGGATCCGGCCCTTCGCTGCGCTGAGGCCTCGGCTTGAGCCGCGACTTCAGAGCAGTGACGCCTTTCTTCTTCAGAACGCCGGCGGCGCGTCGGCGGGCTCGCCGCGCGGGGCGAAGTCGGCGTGGACGAAGACCTGTCGCAGCCGGCCGATGACGTCGGCCAGGTCGGCGTCGCGGACGGAGAACACGCCGTCGCGCAGGTCGGAGCCGTTGGGCCAGGTCTGCACGCGACCGTCGTGATAGAGCACGTTGACGATGCGGTTCTGGTGGTTGGTGTTGAAGCCCTCGGGGAAGGCGGTGATCAGGGAGTTGGCGTCCATGGCCAGGGCGGAGGCGTCGAGGCCGGGGGCGCTGGCGCCCAGGTCGTCGAGCCTCGGGTGCTGCTCGCTGACGAGCTGGCGGGCGTAGTAGGAGCTGGAGGCCGAGCGTCGCCGGGTGTTGATGGCGTCGAGCTCTTCGACGGGATTGTTCGAGTCATCAGCGGGGCAGAAGGCGGCGCGGTGGTCGTCGAGGGTGCTGTCGAAGAGCACGCCGAGGCCGACGAGCCGATCGTCGGTTTGTCCCGGGCTCGGGGCCTGAGCGGAGCCGGGGTTGCCGATCAGGAACAGGGCGTTGGTCGGGGCGGTGTGACCGAAGTAGCCCCGCTGGGCATCGAAGCTCGCCTCGGGGTTGACGGGCAGGCGGCCGCCGTGCCCGCTGGCGTAGGCGTGGGTGGCGATGCCGATCTGGCGCTGGGCCTGGGCGCAGGAGATCGAAAGCGCCGAGTCGCGGGCCTTGCTCAGCGCCGGCAGGAGGATGCCGACGAGCAGCGCGATGATGGCGATGACCACGAGCAGCTCGATGAGGGTGAACGCGTGGGTGTCTGGGCGACTCGTCATGGCGGGGCGCCATTCTAGGCCGCGGGGGGTTGCAGTTGGGCGCGGGTGAGCATGCGGTAGGTGGGGCAGCGATCGAGCAGCTCGGCGTGGCCGCCGCGGTCGAGGATGCGGCCGTCGGCCATCACGAGGATCTGGTCGGCGTCGAGCACGGTGCTGAGCCGGTGGGCGATGATGAAGGTGGTGCGGCCGCGTCGTGCCGCCGCCAGGGCGCGGTTGATCTTCGCCTCGGACTCGGCGTCGATCTGGCTGGTCGCCTCGTCGAGGATGAGGATCGCCGGGTTTCGCACGATCGCGCGGGCGATGCACAGCCGCTGCTTCTGCCCGCCCGAGAGGCCCTCGCCGCGCTCGCCCAGCCGCGTGTCGTACCCGTCCGGCAGGTTGGCGACAAAGTCGTGGGCGAACGCCGCCCTCGCCGCCGCCTCGATCGCCTCGCGCGGCAGGTGCCGTCGCCCGTAGGCGATGTTCTCCGCCACCGTCCCCTCGAACAGCATCGTCTGCTGCGTCACCACCGCGATCTGATCGCGCAGCGAGCGCAGGTTCACCGCGGCGATGTCCACCCCGTCGATCAGCACGCGGCCCTCGGTCGGCTCGATCAGCCGCGGCA
>CAYSIX010000240.1:0-5881 GCA_964431205.1 uncultured Phycisphaeraceae bacterium | reverse complement strand
GCGTCCCAGCCGAGCTCCTGCGCGGCCACGAGCGTGGCGTTGCCGGCGACGACCACGCCGTCCCCGCCGACCACGATGGGCTTCTGCTGCCCGAATTCGGCCAGCGACCGCTTCAGCGCCTCGATGTTCTTCTTTCCATGCGCCCGGGTGTTCTCGGGGTCGGGGCGTAGTTCAGATAGGTCCACGCGCTCGACTCGCATCGCGCGCGACACACGTTTGGTCGTTTGGGTCGTCATATCAGGGGCTCCGGAAGGGCTCGGGGGTGATGGTCTGGTCAGTTCGAGGCTCCGTTGATTGCCGCCCCAGCGGTGCAGCGGCACCGCCGAGACGAGGCTGCACGTCATGTCATGTGGTCAGGGTCAATACTGCCACACGGCGGCCCGGTGGCATGGGGTGGGCCAGCGGGGCGAAAGTCAGCGTCCACAGGTTGAAATCGGGGCGTTTTCGTTGTCACGGGCTTACCCCTTTGACCATGACGGCACGCCGGGTCATGTCGGCACTTTCAGGAGTTTCCCACGCGGGGGCGCATAGGGAAACTTTGGGATTTGCCGGTATGATCCGACATGCCCCCTCTGGCGGGCTCAGAATGCGGTTTTTTGTGCCGGCAGCCGTCATGGCCCCTCCTCTGTGAGCAGGCCGATGCCAGCCCAACCCTTGCCCGCGTTGCGGGGTTTTGGGGTAAACCCCTGCGCTCTCAGGAAGTCGGTGAAGCTTTTTCCGCTCTCCAGGGTGAAGCCGTTCTCGGCGCAGTATTGCTCATAAGACCGGCGCAGCTCGGCGGTCTTCTGCCAGTTGTTCGCGTGCGGGGTGCAACACTCGCTCATCCAGGACAGCATCGGGTTGCTCTCGATCCGAAACAGTCCGGTGGCGACCGTAATCGCTTCCGGTTCACCTAGGCCATGTCGCTGCCAATCGAGGCAGCCCCGCACGAGCCACGCCAGGATGCCGGAGCCCTCGGCCCTTAGCTTCGCGAGCAGCATCGGGTCGCGCTCGGCCTTCGGAATGATGACATTGAACGGGATAAGACGTAGCCGTCGCCACGCGGCCTCCGAGTCCTCATCAACACGCGGTTTGTGGTTGGTCACAAGCAGCGGCTTGTAGGTCCGGTGATACGTGAACGGCCGCCCATAGATCGGGCGAGCTTTGATCTGGTCGTCGCCGGTGAGCGACTTCACGAGCCCCAATCGCAGACGCCGGCCGCGCTCCGCTTCGTTAGCGACGATCAGCCGCTTCCCAACGAGGTCGGCCAGCTCGTACCTCGTCTCGCTGGCGCTGCTGCGCGATTCGATGAGCACGTCCGTTGTGGTGGTACCGGCGTAGTCGCCCACAACGGCCGCCACCGTATCGAGCAGCGTTGATTTGCCGTTGGCTCCTGTGCCGAAGAGCACCGGCAGGAGCTGTTCGCGCACGTCGGCCGTCATGCAATAACCCAGCCACCTCTGCACGAACTCGATCAACTCGGCGTCGCCGGCGAAGATGCGGTCGAGGAACCCGAGCCACCGCGGCGCCTCGGCTGTGGGGTCATGCTTGACCGGGGCCAACTTGCTGATCAGGGCCGACGGGTCGTGGTCGTGCAGTTTGCCGGTCTTCAGGTCGATCGTCCCGTTCGTGACGTTGAACACGAACGGATCAGCGTCGAGTTGATCGGGGGTGACCGATAGGTACGGCTTGGCCAGGTCGAGCATCGCGTTGATCCGTTCCCGTTTCTGCGACTGGAGGGCCCATCTGGTGAGGGCCTCACGGGTGCTTTCGCGCTCGGCCGACTTGGCCTCGTCGTAGATCGCGAGCGCGGTGACGGTGGCGAGGTAAACGGCGGTGCCCGATTGGTCGGTCGCCCACCGCCGGCCGTCCCATGCGAGCCACTGATTGAGACCGTAGGCGAACCTGAGCTGGTTGAGGAATCGAATCGCGAGGCGCGCCGCGTTGCCGGCGTCGGTGGTTTGGCGCGCCAGATCCGCGAGGTCGATCAATTCCCGACGTTGCGATTGGGGGGGCTTGGGCCGCCCGTTCGTGGGTTCAGGCGTCACGTGCACCGGCTCCAGCGTGATCGCCACAGTCGGGCGCGGCGGGATCACCTTGTTTCGTGTTGCAGATTGAGAGGGAGTTGGCAGTGCCATCAGTTCACCTCCCAGTCGCCGGTGACGTAACGGTGGATGCCAGACCTGCGAAACGACTCGGCGATGCGCGCCCGAGCGGTACGTGCTCTGCGTTCGGTTAGGCCGACCCGCCGCGCCGCTTCCTCGGTCCCGTAGTACATCAAGTGCTCGGCGAACCGGCGATCGATCCCGTCGAGTTGCTCCATCGCCATCCGCACGTCGAGATGAAGGACCCAGAGATCGACGTCGCGGCGCGAGGTCGCTGGCTCATAGTGCCCCGGCCCGATGTGGGCGACGACGCGGCGCGGATCCCGTTTCCGACGGGTGCGGTTGCGGATGAGGGTGGACAGGGCCCTCGACACCAGTCGATCGGCGAAGGTGTTCGGCTGGCTGCGCGTTGGGTCGTAGCCGTCCCAGCCCTGGAGCAGGTGCGCTCGCAGGTGCTGCTCGATGTCGAGGCGATCGGAGGTGGTCAGACCGTACCGGCCGACGACGGAGCCAGCGGCGCGGCGGATGAGAGGTTCGGGGATGTGGGGCGGACTTGGGTGGCGAACTTCCATTGCCAGACTCCGGGGTAAAAAAGAGCCCCTCGGGGTCCGGTCTGGCGTCGGGGTGCCCGAGGGGCGCTATGGCCAGTTCATGGGCCAGACCGGATACCCGGGACTGGCGACAAGTCCGCGGCGCGACCCGATCCGGCACGTCCGCTGCTGGTCATATTCGCCGTAACCCCGGAAACGCTGACGGTTTACGCGCATGAAAAAATCCCGCCGATACGGCGGGATTCGCAAAGATTCCTTGGGGACTAGTCGTTCTACACCGTCTCGACTACGTGAACGGCTCGATACTGAACCGCCAGCGATACCCCCTCTCGCGGCAATCCCAGAAGATCGGGCTCCCGGCGAGGCCGAAGAACTCGCGCAGGCGGGCGCACAGCTTCTTCTTTCTGTCTTTGATGTTTCGATCGGCGCCGCGGTCGTCCCATGTCAGCACGCCGGTACGTGCGTGGGCCAGTCGCTTGAGCAGGTCCCACTGGTAATCAGGTGTCTTCTTTCGATGGTCCAGCATGCCCATCTCGATGGGCGTGTAGATACCGGTGACCTTCTTCACATGGATGGCGACTCGCTCTCCTCCCGGCTCCACAAAGCGGATCTCCACGTCAGGCCACGTCGCATTCAGGGGCGTGGGGAATCGAACGGGCTGCACCGTCGTTGACCGACCGGCGTGCTGTGCGGCCTGCAGCGGGGACACTCGGGTGCCGAGCTTGTGCGCGCGCATAAGAGGTTCTTTGAGATCTGTCCTCTGTTGGCCGGTCTCGGCGGTGTCGGTGGTGGGGGTGGCGCTGACCGTCGCACCTGTCTGACCATGGGCGGCCGCCACTCTGATGCGGCTGCTCGTCCCGCCGTCACCACCGCGATACTCACTTGGCGTCCATCCAGGATACGGCGGTGGCCCTACCAGTTCGGTCCATCGCCACAAATCGCCTATACGATTCATAATCATTCGCCGGTGCTTGTCCCACTCAGGCGCCAAGTCTCCTGCGCACCGCTCGCATGTGGTCCAAACTCCTCCACCCTTGACTGCGTCAGAAAAGAACAGTTTCGCAACGAAGTCGATCGCATCAGAAAGATCCATCAGGGCAGCCAGACGTGTATCGTCGGGCGAGGTGCGTTGGCGCGTCAAGAAGTTACATACCTCTGGCAATGACCAGACAAGCGACTGTACGAAGTCGTATGGCCCGTCGGGCAACTCGACAAGTCCGTCGTGACATGGCGTAATGCCACTTTGCCTATCAACTACCTGAACCAGGCGATTCAGATTTTGGATGAATGCATAGATGTCTGACAGCTCGAGGGATGGGGGCTCGTTCGACATTGGCATTCCCCTGATCGTAAAAAACCCGGCGTCGTATACGGCGCCTCTACGGAGTATATGAGAGGCAGACCCGGTTGTTAAACATGGGGTTGGCAATCATGCCGCGATCTTGCTTCTCTGATCATGCCCAACTCAGCCCTACCTGCCGCCGCGAGGAGGTCGCCGACCTGCTCACCCGAGCCGTGGTCAGGCTCCACGAGCGGGCGGCGTTGCACAAGTTGCCCACATCGGGGCGAGGGACGCCGTTTGGCCTTGATTTCGGGGCCGAAATACCGCTCAGTGTCCAACGGGACGACCACAACGGTTAACCCCCGGAAGGCGTGGAGATGCCGTAGAGGACGAACATGCCCGCACCGCTGAACATCCAAGCCGAGCTCGCCGCGATGCAGGGCATGACGCCGAAGCAGCTGCGCGAGAAGTATGAGCAGGTCTTCGGCGAGCCGACGCGCAGCGGCAATCGCCGGTTCCTGACCAAGCGGCTCGCGTGGCGGATGCAGGCGAACGCCGAGGGTGGGCTGCCCGAGCGCGTCCGCCGCAAGGCGCTGGAGATCGCCCGCGACAGCGACCTGCGGACGACGATCCCCCGGAACCCCCGGATTCCCCGCACCCATTCCTTGGCCGGCGAGGGCCACACCGTCGATCGATCGGCACCGGCAGCGAGACGAGCCCTACCGGCGCCCGGCACCCAGATCACTCG
The DNA here is from genome assembly GCA_964431205.1 of uncultured Phycisphaeraceae bacterium. Taxonomy (GTDB): domain Bacteria; phylum Planctomycetota; class Phycisphaerae; order Phycisphaerales; family Phycisphaeraceae; genus CAYSIX01. The sequence continues at coordinate 1,216 of CAYSIX010000240.1, read as the reverse complement.
TAGCTACAAGGGCCGCACCGTCGTGGTCACCGTGCTGGCCGACGGCTTCGAGCACGCGGGCAAGCGCTACCGCTCGCTCAGCGCCGCGGCGAAGGCGATCACCGGCACCCACGTCTCCGGCCACGCGTTCTTCGGCCTCACCAAGCGGCGCCGGCCCGACCAGGAGAACCCCGCGTGACCATCCGCTGTGCCATTTACACACGCAAGAGCACCGAGGAGGGCCTCGAGCAGGCGTTCAACTCGCTCGACGCCCAGCGCGAGGCGGCCGAGGCCTACATTGCCAGCCAGCGCGCCGAGGGCTGGGAAGCGCTGGACACCCGCTACGACGACGGCGGGTACTCGGGCGGCAACACCGACCGGCCCGCGTTCCAGCGACTGCTCGCCGACGTGCGCGAGGGCCGCATCGACGCCATCGTCATTTATAAGATCGACCGCCTGTCGCGATCGCTGATGGACTTCGCCCGGATCATGGAGGAGCTGGACCGCCGCGGCGTGGCGCTGGTTTCGGTCACCCAGCAGTTCAACACGACCAGCTCCATGGGCAGGCTGACGCTGAACATCCTCCTGAGCTTCGCCCAGTTCGAGCGCGAGATCATCAGCGAGCGCACCCGCGACAAGATCGCGGCCATGCGCCGCAGGGGCAAGCTCTGGGGCGGCCGACCTATCCTGGGCTACGACGTGGCCCGGCCGCCGGAAGTGGCGGGCGGCGCGAAGCTGGTGATCAACGAGCAAGAGGCCGAACGCGTACGCCGCCTGTTCGAGCTGTACGTCGAGCACGGGGCGATGATGCCGGTGGTCGAGGAGGCGTCGAGGCTGGGCTGGACGACCAAGCGCTGGACCACGCGGGCGGGCAAGCAGCGGGGCGGCGGGCCCATCGACAAGGGCCGCCTGTGGCGGATCCTGACCAACGTGACCTACATCGGCAAGGTGTCGTTCGAGGGCGAGGTCTACGACGGCGAGCAGGACGCCATCGTGCCCCCGGGATTATGGCAACAGGTACAGGCGAAGCTGGCGGGGAACGGACACGCGGGCGGCCACGCCCCCGGCCCGGCCCCCGGATGCGCGAACGGCGCTCGCTCCGATGAGGCGCTGCTCCGCGGGCTGCTGGTCTGCAAGGCCTGCGGCTGCTCGATGTCGCCGACGTACACGGCGAGGCGGTCAGCCGACGGTGTCCAGAAGCGCTACCGCTACTACGTCTGCCACCGCGCGACCAAAC
>CAYSIX010000239.1:0-5888 GCA_964431205.1 uncultured Phycisphaeraceae bacterium | reverse complement strand
CCACATGCGCGCCCGCGTCTACTCGCCGCGCCTGGGCCGGTTCCTCCAGCGCGACGCCGCCGTCGTTGTCGCGCTGTCGCTATGATCCGTCTCATGAGCCGAGACACCATCCGCCTCGACGGGCCGCTCTACGACTATTACCGGCAGACCACGGTGATCGAAAGCGACGTGCACCGCGCGTTGCGCGAGCGGACGGCGGAGCTGGCGGAGGCGGGCATGCAGATCGCCGCGGAGCAGGGCCAGTTCATGGCGTGGCTGGCGCGGGTGCTCGGCGTCCGCCGCGGGGTGGAGGTGGGCACGTTCACGGGCTACAGCGCGTTGCGTGTGGCCGAGGCGATGCCGGCCGACGGGCGACTGATCGCGTGCGACGTCAGCGAGCGGTGGACGTCGATCGCGCGTGAGTACTGGGGTCGCGCGGGCGTGGCCGATCGGATCGAGTTGCGCCTGGGCCCGGCGCTGCGGACGCTGGACGCGATGCTCGAAGCCGGCGACGCGGGCCGCTTCGACTACGCGTTCATCGACGCCGACAAGCAGAACTACGACGGCTACTACGAGCGTGCCCTGAAGCTGCTGCGGCCGGGCGGCGTCGTGCTGATCGACAACGTGCTGTGGGACGGCAAGGTCGCGGACCCGGCGAACACCGACGCCGACACCGAGGCGATCCGCGCGATCAACCGCAAGGTCTTCAGCGACGAGCGCGTCGACGCGTCGATGGTCCCGATCGGCGACGGGCTGACCCTGGCGCGCAAGCGCTGAACCGCGAAGAGGCGAAGCGGGCGAAGGGCGCGAAGCAACACGAGCCCGTGGTCACATGCACCGACGCCGCGTGACGGCAACCGCGGCCAGGAGCATCGTCGCCAGCACGCCGGGCTCCGGCGCGGCGGCGTCCGGCACGCCCGTGCCGAAGTGCGTCTGCCACAGGCCCAGGTCGAACGCGTCCACGTCCCCGTCGCCGTCGAAGTCGGCGCTGAGGCCCGAACCGATCGAGCCGAACTGCGTCTGCCACAGGCCCAGGTCGAACGCGTCCACGTCCCCGTCGCCGTCCGCGTCGCCCGGCACGAGGCTCAGCATCGGGTTCTGCGTGGTCAGGAAGAGCCGATCGAGGTCGAAAAACTCGCCGGCGGCGCTGAAGCTGTTGTTCACGACCAGCCGGAGGGAGTTGGCATCGCGAAACGGGTCGATGAGGCCGGGCGAATCGCCCAGCGCGGCATAAGGCCCGTCACCCTCGCGGAAAAAGACCTGGTAGCGATCGGCGTCGAGGTCCACCTCGAGCACGAGGGTCATCGGCTCCGATCGGCTCGCGCTGAGCACCAGCGCCGCCAGGTCCGTCCCGGCGCCCAGCGCCTGGGCCTGAAGCGCGACCGTGTCCTGACCCGCGCGTTCGATCTCCATCTGCGCGGTGATGGTCGCGCCGGACGTCCCGTCGCTGTCGAGCAGGCCGAAGCGCACCTCCTCGGGTTCCCCGGGATCAAACGTGCCGCCGAACGCCCAGCCGGCGATCTCGGCGACCAGGTACAGCACGCCCGTCGAGGTGTTCTCGATGTCCACGTACGAGGCGGCGAAGTCGTCGCCCGTCTTGCGGATGCGCAGCGTGCCCACGCCGGTGGTGAAGGCGCCGTTGATGTCCGCGCTGAAACGGCGGAAGCTGCCGGCGTTCCCGGCTTCGCTCAACCGGGTGCCGGCCGGCTCGTCGAAGCGGAAGTCCTCGGACAGCGGCGTCGGCACGATCGCGTCGTGCAGGGCGCGTCCGAAGTTCTCGCCCAGCGTGTGAAACCGATCGACGTTCTGGCCCGGGATGAACATGGTCTCGAAGGTCATCGAGAAGTCGGCGCCGAGCCGATCGAGCCCGAAGCGCGCGCCGGTCCAGTCCACCAGCGCCGAGTCGCGGCTGCCGAGCTCCGGCTCGCGCTGCGTCAGCGCGACCCAGAACGGGTCGAGGTGGAACCCGCGGGATCGGCTCACGTAGCCGAAGTGCTCCTCGGTGTCGGTGAACGAGTGGAAGTCGATGAAGTAGCGGACGTCGGCGCCGGTGTCTGCCTTCATCGCCTCGCCGACGGTGCGCAGGTCGTCCATGTCGGCGTAGAGGTCCTCGCGCCAGAAGCGGTTGGGGTCGCGATCGACGTGCTGGACGGTGCTGCGGTTGTAGCCGGCGACGCGGCCGTCCGGGTTGGCCATGGGGTAGATGAAGAACTCGGCGTGGCGGCGCAGCTCGGCGGCGACGGGGTCATCGCTGACCAGGAAGTCGACCATGCCCTGGAGGGTGTGGTTGCCGAGCGTCTCGTTGGCGTGGACCCCGCCGAGCGCGACGACCTTTTCCTTGGGCAGCGCGCTGGCCGGGTCGGTGATGCGGAAGCCGAACAGGTCGTTGGGGGCGATGGTGCGGCCGAGGTCGTCCACGCCCCCGGGCGACGAGCCGATGACCAGCGATTCGTTGGCCGAGGCGGTAGGCTGCACCCAGGGGTTCGAGGCGAGCGACTGGACGTGATCGACGACCATCTGGTTGGGGTACGGCAGGCCGTACGCGACGTACACCGAGTCGGAGGTGAAGGGCGTGTGGTTGCGGAAGGTGAAGGTGTCGGCCGAGGCGTCGCGGTTGTTGAAGTCGAAGAATTCCCAGGTCTGGCCGTCGTAGCTGTAGACCATCTCGTGGTCGTTGAGGCGGCTGCCGCCGGTGGCGAAGCCGTCGTCGATCTGGAAGGTGGGCCGCAGGCCGGCGACGCCGTCGGCGCGGAAGTGGACCCACTTCCAGGCGCCGGGGTTGAAATTATCGCGGCCGGCGAGCAGGACGGTGTTGCCGACGACCGAGGAGTTGGCCAGGTCCAGCGAGGCGCTGTCGAAGTCGGCATCCAGCGTGATCGCGGCGCGTGCAACGTCGACGGACAGCAGCAGGGCGCTGACGAGCGACAGCGCAAAGAAAACCGCCGACGATCGGGATGAGCGCGGCGGTGGGCACTCGGATTGAATGGGCGAACGCACCACGTGAACTCAGCGGCGACGAAGCATCCCGCACACGCCGGCGGCGACCAGCAGCACGGCACCGGCCGGCTCGGGTATAGCCACACTTTGTGTTGTGAACGGGTTCGTGGTCGTCACGAGAATACGATCAACGTCGATGAAACCCTCCAACACGCGTCCAAAGTTTGTCTGCCACAAGCCCAGGTCGAACGCGTCCACGTCGTCGTCTTTATCGAAGTCGGCCGTCAAGTCCTCGCCGGTCATGCCGAATTGCGTCTGCCAGATGCCCAGGTCGAACGCGTCCACGTCGCGATCGCCGTCCGCGTTGCCCGGCAGTTCGCCGCCGATGTTGTTGTTGAACACCATGCGGACCATGTTCGCGTCGCGCTGCGGCGAGATCTGGCCGGGCACGGACGACAGCGGCGTGAACTCCGCGTCAACGCCGTCCTTGTAGAACACCTGGTACTCGTTGTTGTCCTCGTCGATCTGGAGCACGAGCGTCAGCGGTTCGCTGCGCGAGGCGTTGAAGTCCTTGAAGTCCGGGATGTTCGACGACCCGTCGCCGAGCGCCGAGCCGTCGAGCGAAAAGATGCCTTCCGAGATGCGGAACAACTGCATCTGGGAGTGGATCGTCGAGCCGGGGTCGACGTCGTTGTTCAGAAACGACATGCGGAACTGCTCGGGCTCGGTGTCGTCGAAGTCGGTCAGGTTCCACCCGGCGATCTCGACAACAATCCAAGCCATACCGCCGGTGATGTTGTCGATGTCCAGGAACGTGGTGCCGAAGTCGTCGTTGTTCTTCTGCGACCGCAGGACGCCGTCCATCACCGCGGTGTTAGTGATGTCGCCCTGCAGGTCGTCGATCCAGTTGAGCCCGCCGATGCTGTCGGTCACATCGGGCAGGACCGTGCCGTTGGGATCGTCAAAGGTGAACTCGTGCAGGTTCACGGCCGAGGCGGCGGGCGCGAGGATCAGCGCGGCGGCACAGGCCGCCCCGGCGAATCGGGTCCGGATCATGATCAGGCTCCTCCATGCGTTGAGAACAAAACCATCACGGGCGAAGATCGCTCAGCGGCGACGGCGGCCGATCAGCAGCCCGCCCAGCGCCAGCAGGCCGAGGCTCGCCGGCTCGGGGATCGGGTTCACGTTGGTCAGGTACACGCGGTCGAGGTCGAGGAACTCGCCCTCGCCGCCGAAGCCGTTGTTGATGACCATGCGAAGGGAGTTGCCGTCGCGGTCCGGGTCGACGTCGGCGGTGCCGAGGCTCACGAAGGGGCCGGCCGCTTCCTTGTAATAGACCTGGTACTGGTTGTTGGTCTTGTCGAGCTCGAGCACCAGGGTCAGCGGATCGTTTCGCGTGGGGGCGAAGTCGAAGGTGCCGGCGATGTCGGTCCCGGCGCCCAGGGCCGAGCCTTCCAGGCGGATGGTGGACTCGTCGACTCGCTCCAGTTGCATCTGCGCCGTGACGGTGGACCCGCTGGTGCCGGTGTCGTTGTCCAGGAAATTGAAGCGCAGCTCTTCGCGTTCGTCGGCGTTGAAGTCGGTGAAGTTCCAGCCGGCGATCTCGGCGACGATCCAGGCGGTGCCGCTGTCGATGTTGTCGATCTGCAGGAAGTGGGTGCCGAACCCGTCGTTGTCCTTCTGGATGCGAAGGACGCCGTCCGCCACGGCGGTGTTGGTGGTGTCGCTGTCGTCGGTCCACTGGTTGCCGGGGTTGGCGACGTTGGCCGCGTCGGGCAGGGCCGTGCCGTTGGCGTCGTCGAACGGGAAGTCCTCCAGGTTCGTCATCAGGGCGCCGGCCCGGGCCGGGCCCGCCATTCCGAGCAGGATCGTCCCCGTGGCGAACGCGGACAGCAAAGTACGATGCGTCATCTTCTTTCCCTCCCTTGCGAAAATGTTCCAAACATCCAGCTAAGCGCGGATAATCAATTGACAGCGACTATACCAGCCCCCCAGCGGCCATACAACCGCATTTTGATGATTAGCTCGAATAATGCGAGGCGGGGATCGGCCGCCGGGCTTGCCTCGGCCCCCCAAACCCGCTAAAAGAGCCGCTCCGCCCGCGGCAGAACGAACCAACCCCCGCCGCGGGCCCCTGATTCCCAGATTCACAGCCTCCAAGGACGCCTTTATCCATGACCAGATCGATCCCCCGCGGCCACTACCTGTTCACCAGCGAATCCGTGTCCATGGGACACCCCGACAAGGTCTCCGACCAGGTCTCGGACGCCGTGCTCGACAGTCTGCTCGCCCAGGACCCCGAGGCCCGTGTCGCATGTGAAACGATGTGCACCACCGGGCTGGTGATCGTCGGCGGGGAGATCACCGTTCACAACGACCCGGCCGTCCACGCCCTGGACAAGATCGAGGACACCGTCCGGGCGACGATCCGCCGCATCGGCTACACCGGCGACCTAGGCATGCGGTTCGATGCCGACACCTGCGGCGTGCTGCGGGCCATCCACGCCCAGTCGGCCGACATCAGCCGCGGCGTGTCCAGCGACGGCAAGAAGAAGGAGCAGGGCGCCGGCGACCAGGGCCTGATGTTCGGCTTCGCCTGCCGCGAGACCCCCAGCCTCATGCCCCTGCCGATCGACCTGGCCCACAAGCTCGTCCAGCAGCACGCCAAGGTCCGCGTCCAGGGCAAGATCAAGGGCATCCGCCCCGACGCCAAGAGCCAGGTCACCGTCGAGTACGATCAGAACGATCAGCCGGTCCGGATCGACACCGTCGTGCTCTCGACCCAGCACACGTCGGACTGGAACGGCAAGAGCAAGCAGCGCGAGCTCAAGAAGGCGGTGACCAAGCACATCATCGAGCCGTGCATGCCCAAGAAGATGTACGACCCCGACAAGGTCACGATCCACGTGAACCCGACGGGGCAGTTCGAGATCGGCGGGCCGCACGGCGACGTGGGGCTGACCGGCCGCAAG
>CAYSIX010000238.1:0-5922 GCA_964431205.1 uncultured Phycisphaeraceae bacterium | reverse complement strand
TACCGGACGCATTTGGCCGAACCGGACCCATACCGACCGACGTAGAGCCCGTATCAACAACATGTGTCGGGTCGCGACCCGCCGACATTCGTCCACGGGTGCCGCGGCGGCCTCGGGGAGTCCACCTCATGCGACAATGGTTTCGACAACTCGACTCGATCCTTCGTGGCGACGCGACCCGCATGTCGGCGCTCCAGAGCGGGCGGATCGAGGCGTCGGTCGGCGGGCTGACGATCGTCGTCGTCCTGCTCGGGGCGTTGTATGGGCTGTGCATGGGCTCGTACGCGGTGGTGCGGGGGGCCGACCAGGCCGTGATGCAGCTTGTGGCCAGCGCGGTGAAGCTGCCGCTGTTGTTTCTGCTGACGCTGGTCGTGACGTTCCCCTCGCTTTACGTGTTCAACGCGCTGGTCGGTTCACGGCTGAGCATCGCCGCGGTGCTGCGTTTGCTCATGGCGATGCTCGGGGTCATGCTCGCCGTGCTCGCGTCGCTCGGGCCGATCGTCGTGTTCTTCGCACTGAGCACGGACAGCTACCCGTTTATGAAGCTGCTGAACGTGGCGATGGCGGCGGTGGCGGGCGTGCTCGGGCTCTCGTTCTTGCTTCGGACGCTGCACCGCCTCGTGCTGGCGCAGCGCGCCAGCGACTTGGTCGGGTCTGCTTCGGCCGCCGGGTCAAGTGCGGATGAAGCGGATTCGAAGGCTCCGCCGCCCGACAAAGACAGCGAGGAGAAGCAAGACGCCGATGAAGACCACAGCAGTGCGCTCGACCTCGTCGGCGATTCCACGGACCGCAAGGCGCAGCAGGTGTTCAAGATCTGGGTCATTGTGTTCGCGCTCGTCGGTGCACAGATGAGTTGGGTCCTGCGGCCGTTCATCGGCAGCCCGGACCTGCCGTTCGAGTGGTTCCGGCAGCGACAAGGCAACTTCTTCCTCGACGTCATCCGCGCCATTGGCAACCTGTTTTCCTGAGGCGAGCCCGTCATGGCATCGGCCGCCCCATCCACCACGCACGCCCGGCCGCTCCGAGGGGGCTGGATCGTCGATGCCCTGCTCCGCGGCCGATGGTCTGAGGCGGACCGGCAGGGCCCGCGGCGGGAACCCCTGGCCGCGCTGGGCCTGGTGCTCGCGTTCGGCACGCTCTACGGCGCGGTGATGGGAACCTTCGGGGGTTTCTCAGGCGAGCGCCTCTGGCAAGTGCTCTACTCGGCGGCCAAGGTCCCGCTGCTGCTGCTCGTGTCGTTCGTGCTCAGCCTGCCGACGTTCTTCGTGATCAACACGCTCTTTGGCCTGCGCGAAGACTTCGGCCGATCGCTGCGCGCCCTGCTCGCGGCCCAGGCGGTCCTCACCGTCGTCCTGGCCTCCCTCGCCCCGTTCACGGCCCTCTGGTATCTGTCGTTCGACCACTACCGTGCGGCGATCCTGTTCAACGGGGCGATGTTCGCCGTCGCCAGCGTGGCGGCCCAGCTCGCCCTGCGACGGTCGTACCGACCGTTGATCGCCCGCCGGCCGCGCCACCGCACGCTGTTGCGTATCTGGTTGGCGCTCTACGTGTTCGTCGCGGTTCAGATGGCGTGGGTGCTTCGCCCGTTCATCGGCAACCCCACGATGCCGACGCGTTTCTTTCGTGAAGAGGCGTGGGGTAATGCGTACGTCGAGGTGGCGCGGATCATCGCCGGTTTGCTCGGGGCATGATGGCGTCACCGGTTCGCAGCGCGGGCGAAGAAGCAGAGCTGCATGGAGCCGTAGGGGTCCACGCGTGGGCCGCGCCATCCGGGCATCGCGGGCAGGTCGACGTGTCGCTCGGTCCGCAGCATCAGCACCCCCTCGGGCTCGAGGTGGGGGCGGACGGCGTCGAAGATCATGGCGATCCGCTGCCAGCCGGCGTCGTCGGTCAGCATGCGGTACGGCGGATCGACGAACACGACGCGGAAGCCTTCGGGAGGGGCGTGGGCGCGCCACCCGCCGACCAGAGCGCTGCCCCGGACGACGTGGGAGACGGCGTCGAGACCGAGGTCGGCGATGTTGCGGCGCAGCCGTTGCAGCGCGTCGTCATCCTGTTCGACGAAGAGGCAGGAGGCGGCGCCGCGGGAGAGGGCTTCGAGGCCGAGGGACCCGGTGCCGCAGAACAGGTCGAGCACGTGACCGCCGTGGTCGGGGGAAGGGGAGGCGTGAGGCGAGGCAAGGTTGTCGGGTGCAACCCCGGGCGGAACCGCCGGCTCCCGCCGGGGGCTGTCAGCTACGTCTTGAGGCGGTGGTGGCCCGATCAGGCCGTGGGCCTCGAGGCGATCGAAGAGGCTCTGCTTGACCCGGTCGGTGATGGGACGGGTGGTGTGGGTGTCCTTGGGCCCGAGCAGGCGTCGGCCGCGATGGGTGCCGGCGATGATGCGCATCGCCCGGAGTGTGTCTCGCCGCGAGTCCGCGGGCAAATCGGCCGGGTTGGTCAAGCCACGCCTCGCCCGCTAGATTGCCCGGCATGAGTCAGACCAAGACAAAGACGAAGACGCGGCGACGCCGGCGCACCACCGCGACGACCAAGCCCACCCGCAACGGCACGCTGGCGTCGCAGGCGGACAAGTACACGCTCTACCAGCAGGCGGTGCAGGAGCCCGAGCACGAGGTCGAGTTCTTCGACCGCGTGTACCGCGCCCGGCACAAGCGGCTGCCGAAGGTCCTGCGCGAGGACTTCTGCGGCACGTTCGCGGTCTGCTGCGAGTGGGTGAAGAAGCCGGGGCGCGTGGCGATCGGCGTGGACCTGGACCCCGAGCCGCTGGAGTGGGGCCGGGAGCACAACCTCGCGGCGCTGACGCCTGAGCAGCAGGCCCGCGTCCACCTGCAGCAGCGGGACGTCCGCACGGTGGACACGACTAAGGCCGACGTGCTGGCGGCGCAGAACTTCTCGTTCTGGCTGTTCAAGACCCGGCCGCTGCTCCGCCGGTACTTCGAGATCGCCCGGCAGAACCTGGCCCCCGGCGGGCTGATGGTCCTGGACATGATGGGCGGGTACGAGTGCCTGGAGGAGGACCACCGGGACGTGCGGCGGATCAAGGGCTTCCGGTACATCTGGGAGCAGGAGCGGTTCGACCCGGTCACGCACGACTCGACGTACCACATCCACTTCCGGTTCAAGGACGGCAGCGAGCTGAAGCGGGCGTTCTCCTACCACTGGCGGTTTTGGACCGTGCCGGAGGTGCGGGAGCTGCTGGAGGAGGCGGGCTTCTCGCGGGTGGACGTGTACTGGGAGGGTACGGACGAGGAGACGGGCGAGGGCGATGATGAGTGGCGGATCGTCAAGCACGCGGCGAGCGACCCGGCGTGGATCGCGTACATCGTGGCAATGAAGTAGAAGCGGACCCGATGGCCAGCACCGAGACCCGAGGCGCAAAGCTCCAGGCCCCGCGTGGCACGCGCGACTTCTATCCGCCGGAGATGGCGTGGCGGAACTTTCTGATCGACGCGTGGCGGCGGGTCTCGATCCGCCACGGGTTCGAGCATGTGGACGGTCCGATCTTCGAGCACCTGGACCTGTACAAGGTCAAGTCGGGCGAGGGGATCGTCTCGGAGCTGTTCCACTTCGAGGACCGCGGCGGGCGGGAGCTGGCGATCCGGCCCGAGTTCACGCCGACGCTGGCGCGGATGGTCGCGGCGAGGGCCAACAGCCTGCCGAGGCCGATCAAGTGGTTCGCGACGCCGAACTTCTGCCGCGCCGAGCGACCGCAGCGCGGGCGCGGCCGCGAGTTCTGGCAGTGGAACGTGGACGTGCTGGGGCTGGACTCGGCGATCGCCGACGCCGAGACGATCCTGGTCGCGATCGATCTGCTGCGGGAGCTGGGCCTGGGTCCCGAGCACATCAAGGCGCGGATCAGCCACCGGGACGTGGTGCGGCGGATTCTGTTGCGCCTGGGTGTGCCGGACGAGAAGATGCTCGAGGCGTTCGACCTGCTGGACCGTCGGGAGAAGCTGCCGGCCGAGGCGTTCACGAAGGCGGCGGTGGACCTCGGGCTTGACGAGCCGCGGGTCGAACGGTTTCTGCAGATGTGCCGGCGACGTTTCCCGGCCGGCGACGTGGACCACCTGCGCCGCAGCGTGGGCCTGGACCCGGACGACGCGGCGATGGACGACCTGGCCGAGCTGGACGGTTTCCTGCGTGACTTCGAGATCGACGCGTGGTGCGAGTACGACCTGGGGATCGTGCGCGGGCTGGCGTACTACACGGGGCTGGTGTTCGAGCTGCACGAGGTCTCGGGGGTGGAGCGTGCAATCGCCGGAGGGGGTCGGTACGACCGGCTGATCGAGCTGTTCGGCGGGCCGGCGATGCCCGCGGTCGGCTTTGGCATGGGCGACATGGTGCTGACCAACGTGCTGACGGACAAGGGGCTGCTGCCCTCCGACGTCACGCCCCGGCCGGACGTGTTCGTGCTCGGCGTGACCGACGCCGGCGCCGCCGCCGCCTCCCGCGCCGCCGCCCGGCTCCGCCGCGCCGGCCTGCACGCCCGCATGACCTACCGCGAAACCAGAAACGTCGGCAAGCTCCTCAAGGAGGCCGGCGCCGCCAAGGCCCGCTTCGCCCTCATCCTCGACGACGGTGTCACCCACGGCCGCGCGGCGCTGAAGGACCTCGAGACCGGGGAGCAGCACGACGTCGAGCTCGGCCAGATCGTCGACCTCGTGCGTGGTGGTGGGTAAGACGCGTGAATCGCCGGATACCCCATCGCTGCGACGCGAGCGGAGCGAGCAAAGCTGCCGCGGGGTATCGCACGCCGATGCCGCGATGGGGTATCCCGCGACCGCGGTGGCGCGGCCGCGTTACACTTGCGGCATGGCGCAACGCCGCTTCCATTATGATCAGGCGTTCGAGCATTACCTGCGCGCCAACGCGATCCCGTACGTCGCGGTGGACGAGGCCAAGCGGTCGCTGGCGGGCCGCGTGCCCGCCGGCGCGTCGGGGCTCAAGAGCTTCGATTTCGTCGTGTACAGCGAGTCGGGCCCGAACCTGCTGATCGACGTCAAGGGCCGCAAGCACTCGGGCCGGACCGGCCGGGCGTTTCAGAACTGGGTAACACGGGACGACGTGACGAGCCTGGGCAAGTGGCGGGGGATCTTCGGCGAGGGGTTCGAGGCGGCGTTCGCGTTCCTGTTCTGGTGCGACGCCCAGCCGCCGGACGCCCTGTTCCACGAGCTGTTCGAGTTCAACCGCCGCTGGTACGCGGTGTACGCCATCGGCCTGACCGACTACCGCCGGCACATGCGCGACCGCAGCGCCAAGTGGGACACGGTCAGCCTCCCCGCCGCCGCGTTCGCCGAGCTGGCCCGGCCCCTCAAGGCCATGCTCTGATCGCGAATGTGTGCGTGGTGAGCCTGCCCCCTAACGAAAGCCGAGCCCTGAGCCCCAGCGAAGGGTCGGATCCGGCTCTTCGCTCACGCTCAGGACTCGGCTTCAGAATCACGTGGCCGATCTGCAAACCCGCCTCGCCGCTCAAGCGTCCCTTGGCCCCGGCCGATCGGAACCCTATACTGAGCCGCTCATGCACCCCGCCCGCACCTCGATCGCCGGCATTATCATGACCACCCCGCACCCGCGGCAGGGCTGAGCGATCGTTCGTCACGAACCGTTGCACGACCCTGCCGACCGGCAGGGTTTTTTGTTGACCGCGAACCCCGAAACACCCGCAGGCCTCAAGCCCCGCAACCCCCGGACGACCCGGAACCGAACCATGGCCGAAACCACCGCCAAACGCAGCTACAAGCAGACGCTCAACCTGCCCAAAACCCGCTTCTCCATGAAGGCCAACCTCGTGCAGAACGAGCCGGCCTCGCAGAAACGCTGGGACCAGATCAAGCTCTACCAGCGCCTGCGCGAGGCCCGCCGAGCCGACGACCCGGCCCGGCGCTACGCCTTCCACGACGGCCCGCCCTACGCCAACGG